>JAVEWN010000073.1:0-17350 GCA_034004515.1 Anaerolineales bacterium
GATGCTTATGCTTTGCCGCTTGCAAGCGATGATTTTGCCACGCGTCCACTTAATCAGGAAAGTTTTATCCGCCCGAATCGCCTTTTCACCGCCGCCAGCCGGATCGTACTCTACAAAATTGGCAGACTGAAATCAGACGTAATGGGGCAAGTCACCCAAAAAGTTATCGAAATTCTCAAGAATTGATAAAAATGCGTTTACTAGCCATTGAAACCTCCTGCGATGAAACTGCCGCCGCTGTCATCGAAGACGGGCGCGCCCTGCTTTCTTCTGTGGTCGCCTCGCAAATGGAGATGCACGCCCGCTACGGCGGAGTCTTCCCAGAAGTGGCCTCGCGTCAGCATGTCTTGAGCATTATGCCGGTCATCGAAGAAGCCCTGACCAACGCCAGCCTGACCCTGAACGAGCTGGACGCCATCGCCGTGACGCGCGGCCCCGGCCTGGCCGGATCCTTGGTGGTCGGGATGAACGCCGCCAAGGGCCTGGCCCTCGGCAGCGGCAAACCACTGGTCGGCGCGAACCACCTCGAAGGCCATATCTACGCTTCCTGGCTGTACCAGGCCGGGACGGAGAACCCGCCTGAAGCGCCGGGATTTCCCCTGATCGCCCTGCTCGTCTCAGGCGGCCACAGTGAAATTGACCTGATGACCGGCCATTTGCAGTACAAGCGGCTGGGGGCCACCCTCGACGATGCAGCCGGCGAGGCCTTCGACAAAGTCGCCCGGCTGCTGGGACTGCCCTACCCCGGCGGGCCTTCCGTCCAAAAAGCCGCCGAAAGCGGCGACCCGACTGCTTTCAAATTCACCCGTCCCAAGACCGATCGGGCCTGGGATTTTTCGTTCAGCGGCCTCAAAACCGCAGTTTTGTATACCGTCCGCGACCTGGAAAAAGCCGGACAGCCGCTTCCGGTCAACGACATTGCTGCCAGCTTCCAGGCCACGGTGGTCGATTATCTGATTGGCAAAACAGTGGCCGCGGCCCGCGCCCAGAACGTGACCGAACTGCTCCTGGCGGGCGGCGTCTCGGCCAACCAACCGCTGCGGGAGGCCTTTCTCAACCTGCAAAACGACGGCTTCAAAGTCCATATCCCCAAGTTTGCCTACACGACGGATAATGCCGCCATGATTGCCGCCGCCGGATCGTTCCGCTTCATGCACGGACAAACCAGCGGCCTGGAAATCGATGTCCTGCCGACCTGGCCGCTGTCGTAAGTTGTAGACAGTTCTTAAGTTTACAAGTCCTGAGCGGAGGGCGCAGCCCGTAGTCGAAGGACGGTTTTTGCAAGAAATGCCCTTCGATTGCGCCAGAATTAAACCCAAAAGATAAATTCCCCGAAAGGAAACACATGTGCGGTATTTTTGGAATTGTAACAAAAGAAGAACAAGCGCTCGGTAACATTCTGACCGAAGCCGCCCAACGGCTGACCTATCGCGGCTACGATTCGGTCGGCGCGGCCACCATCAGCGGCGCGAAAATTGATTTGCGCAAGGATGTGGGCCGCGTTACGGATGTGGCAGTCCAATATAATTTCGCCGAAATGCGCGGCTCACGCGGCATCACCCAGTTGCGCTGGGCCACCTTCGGCGAGCCATCCCAGGTCAACTCGCAGCCCCATCTCGACTCAGATGGCGACCTGGTCGGCGCGCACAACGGCAACGTGGTCAACAATGCCGAACTGCGCCAGCAGTTTATGGCGGAGGGCCTGACCGTGCGTTCGCTGAACGATGGCGAATCCTGCGTCCATGCGGTCGAACGCTACGTCAACCAGGGCTTTGACATGATCGAATCCATCCGGCGGGCTTACAACGACCTGCAAGGCGACTATTCTTTTGTGATTGGCCGCATCAACGACGACAAACTCTACGCCTTCAAGAAAGGCTCCGGGCTGGTGGTTGGGATCGGCGAAGATTTCAGCTGCGTTTCTTCAGATCTGCCCTCGATCCTGCCCCTGACCCGCAAGATCATGCGCCTGAACGACGGCGAAATCATCACCCTCTGGCATGACCGGGTCGAAATACAGTCGGTGAAAGATGGAAAAGTCATCGCTCGCGAGCCGGAAACCGTCACCGAGACGATGGAAGCCGTCCAGAAGGGCGGATTTGCCCATTTCATGCTCAAGGAAATCCACGAACAGGCTCAAGTGGCGCGCGAAGTGTTGCACATGCTGGATGGCTCGCCAGACGTGGCAACCGTTGTCGAAAAAATGAAGAACGCCCGCAACCTGTACTTCATCGGCTGCGGGACGAGCTACCACGCCTGCCTGACCGGGGCGGTCTACTTTGCGCAATTGGCCGGCAGGCCGGTTATCCCGGTCCTGGCCCCCCAGTTTGGGCCGCAATATGCGCCAACCGTCAACAGCCAGGATGTGGGGCTTTTCGTCAGCCAGAGCGGCGAAACCAAGGATGTGCTGAACGCGCTCGAAGTGGCGGAAGCCAAGGGCATGGCCTGCTTGGGACTGGCAAACGTGATTGGTTCGACCCTGACCCGGGCCAGCCTCTGCTCGCTGCCGCTGTGCTGCGGATACGAAATCAGCGTCCCGGCCACAAAAACCTTCACCAACCAGGTTGTCTCGTTCCTGTATCTCGCTTATCGCCTGGCGGGGCGCGATACGAAAGAGCTGGAGACCATCCCGGCCCTGATGGATAAAACCCTCGAGATGGTTTCCGAACAGGTCGAGGCCATCGCCGCCGAGATCAACGGTTGGAACGATCTGTACTGCCTGGGCTACGGCGCGACCTATCCGATTGCCCTGGAAGGCGCGTTGAAACTGAAAGAGATCACCTACGCCCACTGCGAGGGGATGCTCTCAACCGAGTTCAAACACGGGCCGCTTTCGGCGGTTAGCCCCGGCTTCCCGATTCTATTTGCTGCCGGGCCAAATGACCTGGCGCTGATCGTGAGCGGCCTGAACGAAGTCACCTGCCGCGGCGCGCGGGCCATCGCGATCGGGCAGGACGACCCGCGCCTGCACGCCAACGCCAGCGATGTGATCGTCCTGCCGGACTCCACGCCTGAAATTAGCGCGCTGCTGGCGGTTTTGCCGCTGCAACTGCTTTCCTACCAGATGAGCGTCCTGCGCGGCCACGATCCCGATTTCCCGCGCAACTTAAGCAAAACCCTGACGGTCGATTAAGACACTTTTAAAACAGAAACAGGCGCGGAATCTGATTCCGCGCCTGTTGGTTTTGGGCTGCTCCTGGGGTTATTTGGCCTGCTCAAAAGCCAGGATTTCCTCTCCGGCTGCGTTGAAAATCGTCAGACGGTCTGCTTTAATCTGGTAGGTTGCCGATTCTGAGAGGGCCGTCAGGTAAGCCGTTTCCTGATCTGAAAAACCCTCGCAGTACATCAGCGTAGAGATCATCGTTCCAAAGGTCAGGCTATTGCCCGACTGCTGGTATTCGCCACCAAAAGTGTTGCAAGAACCGTTGCCGCCGGCCTGCCCGTCTTCAAAAACCAAGGTAGGCGTGGCATCTGCCAGCACCGGCTGACCGGCAATTTCAACCAGATTCCAGGATGTTCCCTTCAAATCGGTGACGGATGAAGCGCCACAAGCCGTCAGGCCAAGCGCCAGAATAAGAATTGCAAACAGGGTTATATTACGGGTTTTCATTAAATTTCTCCTTTAGATATGAATGATTATAAGACATAGACGAAACATAGCCCGCTTTTGTTCCCGATAAATAGAATCCAGAAGCAAAAACCATCCAAGGCACCGAATCCGCAAGGGCACGGCGAAAACTAGCACTTGCCGCTACAGCGGCGCACTCCGGGCTCATTCCCGTCGGGTCCGTTAAATTAACCAGATTCCCATAAGCATACCCCCAGCGATTAAACGACAGCGGACGATTGGCATTCCCGCTCCAGGTGTCGCGGGTCAGGAAGCGGCCGGTCGAAGGTGTATTATCATAAGTATAATTCCAGATGGTTGAATCATGGGTTGCGGTTAGCAAGGGGGTGGCGGCCTTCTAGGTGTAAGCGGTTGTGCCGCAGTCCCGCAAAAAAAGTCCGCATTCCTTCTCATTCAATTTTGTGCTAAACTTTTTACTATGCTCAACATTCATCCCCCCACAACGCATAAACTCCTGATTTTGTCCAAATTCGCGGATACGTATCGCGGGCTGTTAAACAAAGCCAACCTGCCCGAGCTGGAAATCCTGACTCCGGACGCGGACCCCCTTAACGGCGATATCGTCTTCGGCGAGCCAACCCTCATCCGCCCGGCGTTGGCAGGTCTGCCGCGCCTCGGCTGGGTCCAGTCGACTTTTGCCGGAGTCGACCCGCTGCTCGACCCCAGCCTGCGGCGCGACTACATTCTGACCAATATGCGCGGCGTCTTCGGCGGCCTGATGTCTGAATATATCATTGGCTATTTGCTGTTACACGAGCGCAAAATCTTACAGCGGCTCGAGGCCCAAAAACATCAACGCTGGGACGACAGCCTGACCGGAACCCTGCATGGCAAAACGATCGGCTTGTTGGGCGTCGGTTCGATTGGGGCCGAGGTGGCGCGCCGCGCGAAATGCTTCGACATGAACGTGCGCGGCTACACCCGCGCCAGCGAGAGTAGCCAGGAAGTTGACCAGTATTTTCACGGAGAAGACCTGCCGGCCTTTGCAGACGGGCTGGATTATCTGGTCAACATCCTGCCCAGCACCGGGGCGACGCGCCGCATCGTCAACGCCAAGCTGCTATCGAAACTGCCCGCCCATGCGCTGTTTATCAATGTCGGGCGCGGGAGCGCGGTTGAGCAATCCGATTTGATTGCGGCCCTCGAGCAGGGCAGCATTGCCGGGGCCGTGCTGGATGTCTTCGAGGCCGAACCGCTGCCAGCCGGGCATCCCTTCTGGCGCGCGCCGAACACCATCATCACCAGCCACACCTCCGCGCCCAGTTTCCCAGCTGAAATTGTCAAGGTTTTCATTCAGAATTACCAGCTCTACACGGCGCAACAGCCGCTCAAATACCGGGTCGATTTTGAGAAAGGATATTGATCGATCCATCCTTGACGTAAAGGACACTTGGGATACAATTATCCCGCCGGGGCGATGGCGGAATCGGCAGACGCAGCGGACTTAAAATCCGCCGATAGAGATATCGTGAGGGTTCGACCCCCTCTCGCCCCACCATCAAAAAGACCACCCAGCGGGGACTCGTTGAGCCCCCGCTGTCTGTCTCACAAAAAGAGAGCAGCCATGTATTTTGACCGTCTAACTTTGGAACAACTCGAAGATCAGGGCCTGGCCCCTTACGGGATGCGCAGCAAAGACAGCAAGGGCCGCGCCTATCTGGATGGAGAGCCGGAATTCCGAACCAGCTTCCAGCGTGACCGTGACCGGATTCTGCACACCACCGCCTTTCGTCGGCTGGAGTACAAGACCCAGGTCTTCATCAACTACGAAGGCGATTACTTCCGAACCCGCCTGACGCATACCCTCGAAGTCGCCCAGGTCGGACGTACCCTGGCCCGCGCCCTGGGAGCCAACGAAGACCTGGTCGAAGCGATTTGCCTGGCCCACGACCTCGGCCACTCGCCTTTTGGACATTCGGGCGAAATCGCGCTCAACCGGCTGATGAAAGAGTTCGGCGGGTTTGACCACAACAAACAATCTTTTCGGATCGTGACCAAGCTCGAACAGCGTTACCCCGAATTCCCCGGCCTAAACCTGACCTGGGAAGTGCGCGAAGGCATGGTCAAGCACGAATCAGAATATGACATTTCAGATGCGCGTGATTTAAACCCAGACCTGCGCGGCAATCTCGAAACCCAAATCGCAAATGTGGCCGATGAACTGGCCTACACCACCCACGATCTGGACGACGGCCTGCGCTCTGGGATGATTAACCCGCAAATGCTGGAAGGAATCGCGCTCTGGGAAATTTTGGCCGAGTCTTTCAAATGGCGCGGCCCGCATCTCGAAGAGATGGAACGCCACCGCATGATCCGCCACCTGGTGGGGATGCTGATTACCGACGTAGTTCAATCGACCGACCTGCGCCTGAAAGAGAGCGGCGCAAAATCGGCTTTGGACGTCCAAAAGCTGAACTATAACGTGATCGGCTACAGCGAGGAAATGCGCAGGCGAAACCGCGAGCTGAAGGATTTTCTCTACAACAAGCTCTACCGCCATTATCGGGTCGTGCGGATGGCGGTCAAAGCCGAGCGCCTCATCAGCGAGATGTTTGAAGCCTTCCGCGCAGAACCCGCCATCCTGCCAGACCATGTCCAAAAAAACATCTCTGGGCGTGGGCTGGAACGCACCATCTGCGACCATATCGCCGGGATGACCGACCGCTACGCGGTCGAAGAACACAAACGCTTGTTTGACCCGTCTCTCAAGCCATAAAATTTGACAGGATGAAAGTTGAAGGTTGCAGGAAAAACTTTCTCCTGCAACCTTCAATGTATTTATAGAGGAGCAATCCCATGAGCCAACCCGGAGCCACCTACCTGACCGCTGAAGGCGCTGCCCGCCTGACAGAGGAACTGATCGACCTGAAAGGCCCGCAGCGCGAGGCCCTGTCCAAACGCCTGCGCGATGCGATCCAGATGGGCGATCTTTCTGAAAACGCGGACTACCACAAAGCCAAGGAAGACCAGGCTTTCCTCGAAGGCCGCATCCAGGAACTGGATTACATCCTCGGCAGCGCGATTATCGTCGAGGAAAGCCAGGCCAAGCCGGAGGCCGTCTCGGTCGGGGTGCGGGTTACTGTTCAGGAAGATGACTTTGCCCCGGAAACTTTCCACATTGTCGGCGCGCAGGAAGCCGACCCGCGCAACGGAAAGATTTCCCACGAATCGCCCTATGGCAAGGCCCTCATGGGTCATAAGGCCGGGGATATTGTCGAAACCGAAACACCCGGCGGCAGGGTGCGTTTGAAAATCCTAAAAATTGAGTAAGCGCAGCCGGATCAGAAAATTTCCTGACTTAAAATCAAAAATGCCCTGGCGAAAGACCAGGGCATTTTTGATTTTAAGTGCGTCTTATTTCGACCAGATCGCCAGTTCGAGGGTGACGCGGTCGTAGTAGCTGCCAGCTGGGAGCGCGCCCTGGCCGTACTGCACGTCGACCACAGACACAACCATTTGCAAGGTCTGGGTTTCGAGCATCATCTGCTTATGCGGTTCGACCAGGAACATCTCACCTTTGGATTCGAGCTTGGCGCGGAAGTTGGCATCGTTGAAAGCGTGAGGACTCATCAAGACCTTGGTGACGGTCTGAATATCATTTTTATCGAACATCCAGACTTCAAAAGCGGTCACTTTTTTCGGGTCGCCGACGCCAATCGTTTCCGAAATTCCAACGCCGCACTCGCCCAGGAATTCCCCGGACTGCGAGTCGATGCTGAAGGAGTCGTCGAACAAGTCATCCCCCAAGACGTAGGTCGTGACGTACTGCGCAACCGGCGGGGTCGAGGCAACCGCCGAGTAATCGGTCTTTTCAACCGAGCGGGTCATCTCAGCCGCCTGCTGGGCGGCAGTCAGCGGAGCGCCGGGCCGGCGCGAACCGCGGAAGAGATAAAACCCAAAGGCCAGGGCCAGCAGCAACAGAGCCGCCACCATGCCCCAGATCAGCGCGGTCAGGATCGAAAACCCGCCGCCCGCTTCTTCGGCAACCGGCGCGCCAGGCTGCATAACGCCTGCTTCGGTCATCTTGAGTTCAAAGACATCCAGCAAAACGGGGTCCACTTTGCCGGGCTGCGCTCTAAGTTCCTGAAAAGTTTGATAGGCGTAGGCACCCAGGTCATTGTAGCGTTTGGCTGCCAGGGAGGTGTCGCCATTGACCCGGTAAGAATCGACCGCCATGCTTAGATATTCCAGGCGTAAATCCGCGCGCAATTTGTCAACGGGTTGGTCAATCCACTCCACCGGCTGAATTCCCCAGGCCCAAGTCAGGCCAAGCAGGATACCGACAACCAGCGCAATCAGGGCCGCCACTGCCGGGCGTTGCTTGAAAAAATTCATAATGGGTTCCATAACGCTCCTTTCAAGGTGGAACGAACATATTAGCTATTATACAAGAAAATGCCCACAAGTCGACAGATTTGTCAGGAAGTGGGCACTTTTGCTCAAGATTCAGCCAGAACCGCCTCTAAAAGCACGTTTTCCTGGCAATCAATGCACTGCGCTTCGCGTTTGTTGGAAATTACCAGCATTCCGCCGCAGGCCGGGCAGGCCTGAGGCAAGGGCCGTTTCCAGGAGGTGAAGTCACATTCCGGGTAATTTCCGCAGCCGTAAAAAGTGCGTCCCTTGCGGGTTTTGCGGGCCACCATCTCGCCTTTGCATTTGGGGCAGGCCACACCAATTTTCTCAAGCCAGGGTTCTGTAAAGCGGCATTCCGGGAAACCTGAACAGGAGATGAATTTGCCAAAACGGCCATAGCGGATGACGAGTTCACGCCCGCAGGTTGGGCAATCGCGCCCAATCGGTTCGGGACCACTCTTGGTTTGGGGCATTTCGGCCTGGGCTATTTGGACAGACTCGGCAAAGGGGCGGTAAAAAGCGTCCATGATTCCGACCCAGTCTGCCTGGCCTTCGGCAATTTTATCGAGGTCTTCTTCCATCCGCACGGTGAAGTCGGTATCAACGATATTTGGAAAATATTGAATCATCAAGTCGTTCACCAGGATGCCGGTCTCGGTCGGCTCGAGGCGTTTATCGACCCGGCTGACGTATCCGCGATCCTGGATGGTCGAAATCGTGGGGGCGTAGGTCGAAGGGCGGCCAATTCCAAACGATTCAAGAGTCTGCACCAGCGAGGCTTCAGAATAGCGCGGCGGAGGCTGGGTAAAATGCTGTTCGGGCAGCAGCCGGATCAGGGTCTGGTTTTGACCCTCGGCGATGTCCGCCGGAATCCGGACATTATCGGCCTCCTCATCCCGCAGGTCTTCATTTTTGGACTCTTCGTAAACGACCAGGAAGCCGGGGAACTTGATCGCCGAGCCCGCCGCGCGCAAGAGATAACTGCGTGCCCCCGCGCCGCTGACCTCGACCGAAAGCGTGTCGTAGAGCGCGGCTTCCATTTGGGAGGCCACAAAACGCTGCCAGATCAGCTGATAGAGCTTGAACATGGCCGAATCGAGGTGCGCCTTCATTTGCTCCGGGTCGCGCAAAACCGAAGTCGGGCGAATGGCCTCGTGGGCCTCCTGCGCGCCCAGCGCGCGCGTTTTATACTGCGGCGCGCTGCCCGGCAGGAAGTCGTTGCCGTAACGTTTGGCGATATAGGCCCGGGCGTCGTCGCGCGCCAACTGCGAGACGTTGGTCGAATCGGTTCGCATGTAAGTAATCAGGCCGGTGCTGCCGCCCTCGCCGACATCCTTGCCTTCATACAGGGCCTGGGCCAGCCCCATCGTGCGCTTGGCCGTAAACCCAAGTTTGCGCGAGGCTTCCTGCTGCAGGGTGGAAGTGATAAACGGCGCAGCGGGTTTGCGGCGGCGTTCGCCGCGTTTGATTTTGCTGATTTGATAAGCGGCCTGCTCCATATCGTTCAGGACGGGGCTGACCTCAGATTCGGTGCCGAATTCGGCATCTTTCTGATCGATTTTACTTAATTTGGCGACAAAGGACTGCTTGCCCCCCTCCGGCTTGAGTTCCGCTTCGATGGTCCAGTACTCCTGCGGAAGGAAATCTTCAATTTCGCGCTCGCGGTCGACCACCAAGCGCAAGGCCACCGATTGGACGCGCCCTGCCGAAAGCCGGCTGCGCACTTTTTCCCATAAAATCGGGCTGATGGAGTAGCCCACCAGACGGTCGAGCACCCGCCGGGCCTGCTGGGCGTTGACCAGATCCATGTCGATAGAACGCGAATGGCTGAAGGCCTCCGCAATCGCCGGGGCGGTTATTTCATGAAATGTGACCCGCTTGGCGCGTTCAGGATCAATTTCCGCGGCTTCCATCAGATGCCACGAAATTGCTTCGCCTTCGCGGTCCGGGTCGGTTGCCAGGTAAATTTCAGAAGCGCCTTTTGCCAATCTTTTTAATTCTTTAACCACGTCTTTTTTCTCATTGGGGACGCGATACTTGGGCGCAAAATGGTTATCGACATCGACCGAGAGCTGCGAACGCAGCAAATCACGGACATGTCCGACCGAAGCGCGGACGGTGTAGCCCCTGCCGAGAAATCGTCCCACCGTTTTGGCTTTGGCAGGTGATTCGACAATCACCAATTTTCCTGAACGTTTCTCTTCTTTGGCAGCCTTGGCCTTGGACTTGCTCTTCGGGGCAGCCTTGGCCCGGGGCTTTTTCTCCGGCGCAGTCAGCCCTTCGTGGGCCTCCGTCCGGCCCGTGCGGTACATGGTGGTTCCACAAATCGGGCAACTTCCACGGGTGACAGGCGCACCTGCCGCGTTAAAAGTCGACTCGGCGTCCTGAATATCACGTTTTTCTTTGCATTTCATGCAATAAGCTTGCATCCACTTCTCCTAAATATACCTGTCTTGGCCTTCATTTTTTAGATAATTAACCACTTTGCGCACTTCCTGGGCATGGTCTCGGTGACAGGCCAGCAATACATCGCCGGTATCGACCAGGATGACATCGTCCAGGCCAATCGTGACGAATAACCGTCCATCCCCGTTGCCGTAGAGCAGGGAATTATGGGTATCAAAAGACAGCAGGTTTCCGCTGACGATCACATTCCCATCCCGGTCTGGCAGGGTCACATCGAAAAGCGCATCCCAGGAACCGATGTCGCTCCAATCCAGCCCGGCGGCGGGGATGACGGCCACCCGCCCGGCTTTTTCCATGATGCCGTAATCGATGGTCTCGTTTTTGAGCGTCTCCCAGAGGGCGCTCAAGGTTTGAGTGCGGGCAGGGGTCTCCCAGACGGCAGCAATCTGGTCGAGGGCGGCTTTTAGTTCCGGCATCTGAGCCGCAAATTCGGCCAGGATGCGTTCGGTCTTCCAGATGAACATGCCAGAGTTCCACGAGTGGTCGCGCGATTGTAACATCTCGCGGGCGCTTGCTTCGTCCGGCTTTTCCTTAAAGCGCGAAACGGCGTACACCGGATAGTTAAAATTCTCCGGTAAGGCTTCGCCGCGCTGAATGTAGCCGTAGCCAGTGGCTGGAAAGGTGGGCGCGATGCCCAGTGTCACCAGATAATCGTTTTGGGCGACCTCGACTGCCACGCCCAGGGTGTAGTGAAAAAGATCGCGGTCGCGGATGAAGTGGTCGGAGGGCAGAATTGCCATGACCGCCTGCGGATCGCGCTGGTGCAAAATCGAAGCCGCCAGGCCGACCACCGCAGCCGTTCCGCGCGCGGCCGGTTCAAGTAAAAAATTTTCAAAAGGCAGTTCCGGGGTTTGCTGACGCAGCTCTGCGGCTTGTTCGGCAACAGTAACGACAAAAATGTGTTCGGGCGGCAAAAATCCTTGCAAGCGGTGGACAGTGGTCTGGAAGAGGCTTTCGTCGCTAATTAACGGGATGGACTGCTTGGGGCGATTGCGTCGTGAAACGGGCCAAAGCCGCGTCCCGCCGCCGCCGGCCATGATGACTGCGTAAGTATGTTCGGATGAATTCATTGTCAGCTCCACGCTTAAGAAGCGTCGTAAGGCGCAGGCGCTTCACGCACCGCGACATATTGCATCCCGCCCACCTGGCGCACCATTCCTTTAAGTTCCATCATCGTCAGGGTCGCAGAGACACGGTCAATCGGCAGGCCGGTTCGGGCGCGGATTTCGTCGACATGCAACGGTTCGGGCCCAACCAGCTGAAAGATGGCTGCTTCGGTCGGGTCTGAGGGTAAGACTTTCCGAATTTCGCGGCGTTCCAGGTTACGGGTCAGGTCGAGCGCGTCCAAAATATCCTTGACCGCCAGCAACGGTTTGGCCCCGTTCGCAATCAGGCGATTGCAGCCTTTGCTCTGTGGGGCAAAAATGTTGCCCGGCACAGCAAAGACATCCCGGCCCTGTTCGAGGGCAAAGGAGGCGGTAATCAGCGATCCGCTCGTTTCGGCGGCCTCGATCACCACCACCGCCAGCGACAAGCCGCTGATAATGCGATTGCGGGGCGGGAAATTTGCACTTTCGGGCGGTGTTCCGGGGGCGTAATCGCTCAGCACCGAGCCCTGCGCGATGATTTTCTCAGCCAGGGCGCGATGTTCGGGCGGGTATATCCGGTCTACGCCGGAACCCAGCACGGCCAGGGTGCGCCCGCCGGCCTTGAGCGCGGCGCTGTGGGCAATCGCATCCACCCCGCGCGCCAGCCCGCTGACAACGGTCACGCCGTTGTGGGCCAGGCTTCCGGCAACTTCTTCTGTCACCTGACGCCCGTAGGCCGTGACCGCCCGGGTGCCGACAATCGCGACAGACCAGGCATCTTCTTCGCTGAATGGGCCGCGCAGGTATAAAATGGGGGGCGGCTGGTCGATTTGCTTAAGTTGAGCCGGGTATTGAGGGTCGTCCCAGGTCAGGATTTGGATTCCCTGAGCCTGGATATTTTCGATGTACTGCTCCAGGTTGAGGGTCGCGCGCGTTTCGGAGACTCTCTCCGCCAATTTTTGGCTCAAGCCGGCCCGGGCCAGCTCGGAAGGCGCGGCGTTCCAGGCGCTTTCAGCATCCCCAAAATAATCGAGCAGAGATTGCAGGCGGACTGCCCCAATTCCCCTGACCAGCGTAAATGCAACCCGAAACTTGGTATCAGACATGGCAAACAGGAACAAGTCCCGCCTATTCGTCCAGGCCGGGCAAGAGCCGCACCCGCACCAATCCCGCCTGCGGATCGATCTTCAAGATCACCTCTTCGATGGCGGGCAAAAGCAGTTCGCGCCCGTCCGGCCGTTTGACGATATAAACTTCGTTGGCTCCGGTAATCAGGATTTCGCTCAGGCGGCCCAGTTCTTCATCCGCTTCGGTGACGACCCGCAAGCCGATCACTTCGTGGTGGTAGAACTCGCCTTCGGGCAGGGCCGGGCGGTCCTCGGCGCGCACAAAAACCGGGCTGCCGCGCTGCTTGCCAGCTTGTTCAGGGTTTTCCATGCCGCGGAAGCGAACCAGCAAACCATCATTATGTCCGCGGACGGAGGCCAGCGTCATTGGGGTATGTTTCGGCCCCACAAACAGACGCGTCCCCACCTGCAAACGCTCAGGGAAGTCGGTCAGAACTTCCATCAACATTTCTCCGCGCAGGCCGTGCGGGCGGCGCAAAACACCAACGCTCAAATAGACAGGCTCGCCCACTTCCGGCGAGCCTGTCTGGCCAGGGTTAACCGGCACGTTTTTAGCAGTCATCAGGGTTCCAAAACGTCGAGGGTCACTTGCTGCCCGTCACGTTCAGCCGCAACCCGCAAGAGAATGCGGATGGCATTTGCCACACGCCCACTTTTGCCAATGATGCGCCCCATATCATCTTTTGCAACCCGTAATTGGAGCCGCACCCGATTTCCCTGGCGAGACTGCGTCACTTCAATATCAGCAGGGTTTTCAACCAGCGAACGGGCAATATATTCCGTAAGGGCTTTCATTAAGCGCCTTTCTGTAACAGATTATTTATAGGGTTTTCTCAAAGTCGCATGACTGTTGGGTACAAATATGGCATGTCATTGCGAACCCGGCGTTCTTCAGCCGGGTGAAGCAATCTCTTATCCTGTCAGGAGATTGCCACGCCGCAAAAAAACTACGGCTCGCAATCACATTTCCGGCTTTGAGAACGCCATGAGATTAGTTACCAGAAGTCTTGACACCCGCGCCGCGCTTGGTGTGGGCCTCCGCAGCTTCAGCAACCAGGGTTTCGAGGGCCTCGCCTTTTTTCAAGCGCGCAAACCGGTCAAGCGTACCGCTGGTTTTGAAGATCTGGGCAACCGATTCGGTCGGCTGGGCGCCTTTGCCCATCCAATCAAAAACTTTGGCTTCATCAATGTCCATGGTGGCGGGCTGGGTGCGCGGGTTGTAAAAACCAACGATTTCGATAAAGCGGCCATCGCGCGGGGCTTCTTTGTCCGCGATGACAATACGATAAGAAGGCTGGCCCTTCAGGCCAATACGACGGAGACGAATACGAACCATTTGAACTTACTCCTTGAATAATACGGTTGTTTTTATGTGATAACCGGCGTTATCTTTTTCAATGCAAAACCAATCAGGCCTTGCACGGATTAACTTATTTAGCCAAACATTTTCGGCAAACCTTTCATGCCGCCCTTTTGGAGGGTTTTCATCATTTTTTGGGTTTCGCGATACTGCTTCATCAGCTTGTTAACATCCTGGACTTGCTTGCCGCAGCCGGCAGCAATCCGCCGACGGCGGGAAGCGTTCAGAATATCCGGGTTGCGGCGCTCTTTGCGGGTCATCGAGTTGATGATCGACTCGATCATCTTGAAGTTTTTTTCGACATCGCGCGGGTCCAACTGGCGCGCCATCTGTCCCATCTGGCCGGGCAGCATCTCCAAAAGCTGCGAGATCGGGCCCATTTTGCGGATCTGGCGCATCTGTTCGAGCCAGTCTTCCAGGTCAAACTGACCCTTTATCATCTTGCCGACCTGTTTCTCAGCGCTCTCAGCGTCAAAAGCCGATTCGGCTTTTTCGATCAGGCCAATCACATCGCCCATCCCCAAAATGCGCGAAGCCAGGCGGGATGGATCATAGCTTTCGAGCGCGTCCAGCTTTTCGCCGGTTCCCAGGAATTTAAGCGGGACACCGGTCACGCTGCGGATGGAAATGGCCGCCCCGCCGCGAGAATCGCCGTCCATTTTGCTCAAAATCAGGCCGGTAATCGAAACCGTATCGCGGAATCCTTCGGCAACGTGCAGGGCTTCCTGGCCGATCATGGCATCGACCACCAGCAGGGTTTCGACCGGCGGGACGCGCCTGGCGATGGCCTTTAACTCGTCCATCAGATCGTTGTCCAGCTGCGAGCGGCCCGCCGTGTCGATAATCATGACGGTATAACCGCCCTTTTGGGCCTGATCGAAGGCTTTGGCAGCCAGATCGGGCGGCTTGAGGCCGCTTTCAACCACAACCGGCACCCCAGCGCGTTCGCCCAAACTCTGCAGCTGCTGCACCGCCGCCGGGCGATAGGGATCGCCGGCCACGAGCATCACCCGCTCGCCCTTGCCGCGCAGCAGCCGGGCCAGTTTACCGGCGGCAGTCGTCTTGCCCGAACCCTGCAAGCCAACCAGCATCAGCACGCGCGGTTTCGGCCCGCTCAAGTTAACCGGGACAGGTTCGCCAAGCGTGGCGATTAGCTCATCATGGACAATTTTAATGATCTGCTGGCCGGGGTTGAGGGCCTTCGAGACCTGCGCCCCCACCGCGCGGGCGCGCACCCGGGCCACGAAATCCTTGACGACGCTATAGTGAACGTCAGCTTCGAGCAGCGCCAAACGCACTTCGCGCATGGCAGCATCCACATCCGCCTCAGAAAGTTTCCCGCGGCGGCGCAGACCGTCAAATACCTGGTTTAAGCGATTGGTGAGAGTCTCGAACATGGGCCGTATTAAAATTGAAATTTTCGCCCCGGGTCAGAGTCTCCACCTGGGAGTCTGGGACGCGGAGTGAAATGGTTAAGGTCGAGCGGTATTGTAGCCGAGAAAGGCAGGCTGGTCAAGGTAAAATTAATTCGCTCCCCCGCCTTCCCTGGCTCGGACAAGCCAGAAAAGAAAACCTTTAACCACGCCCCCGCAAAGAACACGGGGCAAGCCGGCAACAACGGAACTCTACGGAAAATCTTAAATGCTCTTACTTCGTGCGAAAAGATAGCCTTCAAACAAAAATCCGGGCGGCTGTCAGGCCGCCCGGATTGCGCTTCTATTTTCTGCTGATTGCTATTTTGTTGCCTGGGCCACGACCGCGGCAAAGGCTTCCGGGTTGCGGACAGCCAGGTCGGCCAGCATTTTGCGATTGATGACGATGTTGGCTTTTCGCATGGCGGCCACCAGGCGGCTGTAAGCGATTCCGTTCAAGCGCGCAGCGGCGTTGATCCGGGCAATCCACAGCCGGCGCAGGTCGCGTTTGCGCACGCGGCGGTCACGGGTGGCGTACCACATGCTCTTGAGCATCGCTTCGTTGGCGCGCCGGAAGAGCAGGTGCTTGGAACCACGCTGACCTTTGGTGTACTTGAGAACTTTCTTATGACGACGGTAGCCATGTGGGCCACTTTTTACACGAGCCATTGTTTAACCTCCTGCGTTACCCCCGGGCGTCGAAGCGGATTTTCTCCGGCTTCAGTTGCGTACACCCGGCAGACGCAAATCAAAATTTGGATACGAAACTACTTAAGATTGGGCACGAGGCGCCGGACGCGCCTGATAATGCTGCGGCCTTTGACGGGCAGCATCGATGCAAGCAAGGCTTTGGTGCGCTCGGAAGTGCGGCGGCGCAGATGGCTTTTGCCGCCCTTGGTGCGAACCAAAACGCCAGACCCGGTCAGGCGGAACCGTTTGGAAGTGGCCTTGTGGGTCTTGAGTTTATATTTTCCTACTTTAGCCTTATGAGGCATGGTGTATTTCTCCTTTCGAGAAAAATAACTGCGGGTCAGTTTAACCTGTCCCGCAGCGATGGACAAAGTTTTTCAAGCAACGCTTAGACCTCTTCGGGCGCTTCTCCAGAGTCTTTGGCCTCGCCTTTTTCTTTCTTGACGGGCTTGAGCTTGGCCGGGCCGATCACAACCAGCATGGTGCGGCCTTCAAACATGGGAGATTGTTCGATCACGCCAACATCCGAAAGCGACTGGGCAATCTCGCGCAGGTCTTCCAGCGCAATTTCGGGATAATCCATTTCCCGGCCCCGAAATTTAACCGTGACGCGCACTTTGTGGCCCTGAAGCAGCCAACGCCGGGCATCCTCCACTTTAAAACCGCGGTGATGCTCATTCGTTTTTGGGCGCAGCCGGATTTCCTTAACTTCGATCTTGGCCTGGGCCTTTTTGGCTTCGCGATCTTTTTTCTCGCGCTCGTAGAGGAACTTGCCAAAATCCATGATGCGGCAGACAGGCGGGCTGGCATTCGGCGATACTTCCACCAGGTCCAGGTCCTGTTCACGCGCATTCTGAAGAGCCTGACGGGTCGCTAAAACACCCAGGTTCTCGCCTGCTCCGTCGATCACGCGCACTTCTGGAACACGGATACTTTCATTTACTCTAAATTCTTGCTCTGCTATATGAATCTCCTTGTTGAAAAAAGCGGGAAACCAGCGTTTCGCTGGCTTTTGAGCGGGCTGATGATACCACAGGCAAAGGACTTTCGTCAACTTTTATGCCTGTTTTTTTTCACGGCTTTCGCGAAGTCGGAAATGTCATTGCGAGCCGCAGTTTTTTCGCGGCGTGGCAATCCCCTGACAGGATAGGAGATTGCTTCACCCGGCTGAAGAACGCCGGGTTCGCAATGACAGGCCCTATTTGTACCCAACAGTCAAGCGACTT
>JAVEWN010000074.1:0-17312 GCA_034004515.1 Anaerolineales bacterium
ACGACAAGAATAACTTGCCCAAATATGGATAATATGGCGAAAAATCTCGGTTCAATTCTGTATATGGCGGTTTCAAAATTTTATCGTTTTTTACGATTCCGCTTCTGATTGCGCAAAACTTACGTTAACAAACCAATTATTCCTAGAAAGAAACCGAGAGCAAAACCTTCGCCATAAAAGCGACCTTTGGAAGAACTGACACTACCACAAATAAAAGCGAAAATTACTGAGTGTATAAACGCAGAAATAAAGATAATTTCATACACACTCAGTGGTTCTACGCTAATACCGCCTATGCCAAAAATGACCAGCCAGCGATTGGGCTGGAGCAGACTGACGCCCACCAGCACCAGCAGCAGCGCGCCGAGGACGGCCGCCAGGCTGTTGCGCAGGCGTTTTTGGGTTTCAGCCTTCTTCCAGATCGACGGCAGGTGGGCCACGACGGCCGCCACCAGCATGATAAGCAAATGCTCCCAGCGTTGGCGCGGGTATCCGGCTCCGGCCATCCCATTCCAAAGGAAGAAGATCAGGCCCAGTAAAAGCTGGGTATCCATCAGCCCGCTGAAGGCCGAAACCAGGCCGCCGGTCAGCTTATCGTATTCCTGTTTTTGAAGCAGGCCAATCGCCAGTTTGATAACCGCGGCAATCGCAACCAAAATAACCAGCCAGCGAATGATGGAATGCAGGGTAAGCAGAAAAAGCATGGGGAAAATCCTTTCTTGGTTCGCAGATTAAATCTGAGAGAAGTATAAGGCAGCTATGCTTCTGTGAAAAGAAGCTCGCTTGGGCCTGCGCTTCTCGCGCGTGTCGCGAGCGCGCCGACGGGGGCTAAAGATCACTCCCGAATTTCAAACAGGCTGCCCGGGCTGGCTCCCCGCACTTCAGGGAAGAAAGTCATCCAGGCGCGGGCCGGCAAAACCCGGAACTCGCCCGGCAGGCTGGGGATCAGGGTGTAGGTCAGGACATAGGTTCCAGCGGGCAGATAGTCCGCTGTCCACTGCACGTGGTCGCGGTAAATGCGTGGGCTGTCGAAGTACCACCAGCCCCAACCGCTGGCGTAAGGGTTGTCAGGGTCGTAAAGTTCGACATCCAACGCTTCTTCTCCGGCCTGGCTGGTTTTCAGAACCGGGTTAACGATTTCTGCGCCAGCCGGGGCGTAATCTTCCACGTTGAGATAATACATATCGTGCGGCAGGCTGACGGTGATCCGCGCCTTGATCTTGCCGACTGCCTCCGGTGACATTTGCCAGGCCGAAACCGGCTGACAGGGATCACTGCTGCAATCGAAGTATGCGCGGCTGACGGCAATTCCCTGATTGAGGGCCGGCGCACTTTCGACCGGGCGCAAAACGTTCAGAATTGCGCGGTAATAGAGCTTGCCATTGCCCGCTTCACGCAAGATTTTCAACTCGTTCGGCGCGCTTTGATGCAAGCCATCCAAGGGCGTGATGTTGGTGATCGTGGTCAGCGCCTGCGGGCCGGAGGCCTGTCCGCGCACGATTTCGAGATTATTCAGGTTGACACTGAACGGGAAGTTGGCCGAAAACTCACCCGTGCCGACCAGCGCGCTGGAGAACGCTCTCAGCACCCAGGCATTTTGGAGCGCACCGCCCCAATCTCTCGTCCCAGAGCGACTGGCCGCCAGGTATCGGATGGCGTCGTTCAGCAACGGCGAGGCCGGGTCGGCTTTGGCAAGGGCGTGGACAATGACCGCCGTCGTATAAACCGGTGAACCGGGCAAGCGCCAACTCGCGCCGGGATTATCCCAAAATGCGCCGCTGGCGGTGCGCTGGGCACTTGCAGCCAGGTTATCGAGCAGGATGCGGGCAGGTTCAAAAGCATCCAGACCAAGGTAAGCCAGGGCCAGATAAGCCTGTCCAAGCGGGCTGAGCCGCTCGCGCAGTGTAAAAAGTTCGTCAATCGGCAGCCCGAACGGGGCAGCATTCAGGCTGGCCGCTGCGAGCCTGCCCAAGTCTTGTCCAGCGGGCGTGCCGTAATAGGCCAACAACAGGAAGGCTTGCTCGTCCAGGTTGACACCGGGAGCGGTGTAGTCCAGGGCCATCTGGCTGGCGAGATATTCCTTCGCGCGCTGGAGGGTGAATTCCAGGCCAGCCGGCTGCGCCTGTTGGGCCAGGCCCAGGGCATAGGTGACGTAAGCACTCAGAATGGGGTCGCTGGCTGCTTCGCCCCATTGCCCGCGCGGATACCAGTTCCAGCCGCCATCGTTGTTCTGGGAAGCGGACAGTTTACCGGCCCAACTTTGGATGGAGCGCTCACGTTCGGCCAGGTCTGCCGGGGCCGCTCCCGCCTCGCGCAAGGCCGGGACAATCGCCAGGTTGGCGATCAGGGACGAGGCCAGAGTCTCGTTGCTGGCAAAAGCGTCCGGTTCTGGCAGGCTGCGGGCGGCGTCGAGCAGATAGGTTGCAAGCGAAGGCGAAAGTTCGAGAGTCAGGTCTCCGCCGAGGGGCGTAAAACTGCGGGGCAGGCTGACCAGTTCGGTCTGGGTCCCGCTCGCGGGTAGGACGCCGGCGGTGACAAAGGCCTGCGGCGCGCTGTAACGCAAAATCGGAATCGAACCGTCTGCCGGGCGGGTGGCGTCCGACAAATCTCCAGCCGCAACTGAGAAAATCAAATCGGCAGCGGCGGCATCTCCGGCGCGCAACCACCACGAGACCAGCGCCCGGCCCGTGGCGGGCAGGCTCACTTTTTGGGTGGCCTTCTTTTCGTCTTCGAGTTTTACCCCGCTGGCCTTGAGCGTTACTTCGGCCTGCAGCGCGTTCGCGGTGTTGTTATTGACGTAGGTCGAGACGCGTACCCGGTCGCCGACGACCAGATAGCGCGGCGTGATCGGGCGCAGGAGCAGATCTTTGCTGGTGACCAGGTTCAGGCGCGCTTGTCCGACGCGGGTTTGGGCATCCAGGCCGCGCGTTTCAACTTGCCAGGTGGTCAGGCTGTCCGGCAGGGTCAGGCTGATCTGGGCGCTTCCGTCGGCATTGGTGACGAAGGTCGTCCAGAGGGCGGTGTCGGGGAATTTTTCGCGGATGGATAGGATCGCCTCGCCGCCCCCGCCGCCCTGGCCGCCTTGCATTGGCAGGAGTCGCTGGCTAAAAATGGCATTGGTCAGGCCGGTACGGACAGCCAGCGGCTGGATGCCATAAAAAGCCGGGACAATCTCTTCAGCGTTGGGGTCGGCCAGGGCCAGGGCCGCCAGATCGGCGACCGCCAGTGAGAATTCGCCCTGCACCGGTTGGCCTTTTGAATCGCTGACGCGCAAGTCAAAGCGGACGGTTTCGCCGGGTTTGGCTTTTTCAGGGCTGGCGCTCAGGTCGATGTTCAAGATAAAACTGGCCGGGTCAACTTGCAGGTTGAGATAGCCCTGGCGGAATTGGATTTGCGGCCCCAACAGGGTGACAGAGACAAAGGTATTAGGAGCGTTGTCATCGCTCAGCCAAAAATCGACGCTCAGGCCTTCTGGCGGGATTTCGGTACGCTCTGCCGAAAGGATCGTGCCGCGCTCGGTGGTAATCAGGGCCGCAACCGCCTGGTTGAAGGGGTTCGGGATGAAAATGCGGGCGGTTTGGCCGGGCTGATAACTTTGCCGGTCGGCGGTCAGGCGCAGTTGGTCAAAGGGCGTTGCCGGCCAGACGACCTGTCCCGGCCCGCCGACCCACAGCAGAACTTCGCTGGCGTTGCCGTCCACTTCGCTCCGCAGCAGATAAGTGCCGGGGTCGGGCGGCGTCAGTTGGATTTCAGCCAGGCCGCTGGCGTTGCTGACCACCTGGCCGCTCTCGACCAGCGTCTGCTGACGGTCGTAGCGGGCTATATAGGCAACACTATTGCCGGGCCGCAACATCCAGGTTACTTTGGAGAATTCGACTTTCAGGGTTTTGCCCGCCGCCGGGGCTTTGTCGAGGCCGACCGTGGTCAGCGTGAAAGTGAGCGGCTCACCGGCGCGGCCCAGCCACTGCGCCGGCCGGATTCCGGGATACACGGCCGCGGGGTGCATCACAAGCGATTCGCGCGCGCTGAGCGGGTATCCGCCGCTTTCGAGGGCGGTCACTTCCAGCGTAAAACGGGTGGTATCCTCCGCTTGCAGATCGTCCAGCGCCAGGTTGAAAGCGCCGTCCGGGCCGGTTCGGGCGCTGCCGCTCGCCACCACTTCCCAATAGGTTTCGGGCCACTCTCCCAGCCAGGAGGCGCGGTAGGTTCCGCTCTGAAAGCCGGGAATTGAGAAATATGCGCGTTCGCGGGAAAGGCTCCACGTAAAAGGCAAATCGCCTGCCGGCGCACCGAAGAAATAATCGGCCCGGATGGTGGCCTGCACGTTCTGGCCGGCCAGGGCCTCCTGCGGCGTGAGGGCCACTGAAAGGTTGATTTCGGGCTTGCGGTAATCGGCCACCGTCAGGTACACCGAGTAAGTCCGATTTCCCCATGTGGCGAGGTCACCGGTTATCTCAATCGCCCAGCCTCCGGGCGCGGCACTCTCAGGCAGTTGGAATTCTCCGCTGAAAGTTCCATATTCGCTGAAAGTGACCGGCGCGCTGGCAACTTCCTTTCCCTGAAAATCGCGCAGTCTGACCGTCCACGCTTCAGCTTGCTTCAGATCGCTGTAGCGGCCATTGAAAACCTCGCGCGCAATTGCGCGGAAAGAAACCAGATCACCGGGGCGGTAAATGGGCCGGTCTGTATACAGATAGACTTTATCGTTCTCTGAACTGTCATACTGGATCGGGATGTCAAAATCCCAGGCAGCGATGCCTGTATCAAAGTTGGTGGCCGCCAGGCTGAAGTGTTGACTGCCCGGCTCGCGCAGCATGGCGTAGTAGATCCTGGACAGGTTCAAATCCAGCTTTGCGCCCGACCTCCACAAGCCATTTACATCGGTCTTCCCGCTATCGAGCAGCTGGCCTGCATCGTCATAGAGCGCAACTTCATAAAACGGCTTGGGCTGGGCGCTGCTGGCCTCGGCGGCCCAAACCAGGGCGCTATCCGGGGCAACCTTGAGGGTCAGGTTGGTATTGCTGGCAAGCACAAACAACGGGCCGGGGTTATACCTGACCTGGCCGGAGTTGATCCTGACAAAATACAGCCCCGGCTGCAAGGAGGAGCCTTTTTCGGTCAGTGGAACGCCGTAAGTGCTTGTGCCAGTGCCTGTTTTGAGCATTTCGCGCCAGGTTGAACTGTTGGCGGGCGCGAAGTCTTCAATCGCCTGATAATTATTATTCAAGGAAAAGAATTCTTCAATTGAAATTGGGCTGACACTCACATCCAGGTAAGCCAGGTTGGTCACCTGAATAGACAGGCGCGGCGCTCCTGTGGGGACCAGGACCATCGGCAGGAAAGGGATCACCAGGTTGGGCTGAGGCGGGCTGGTGCGCAGGCGAGTCGTGAAATCTGCGCCCAAACGGCCGCCCCAGCGGTCTTGCAGGTCGCCCGAAATCGTGAGCGTGTAGAGCGTATCCGGGTCAAACTGGCCGGATAGATACAGCTTGCCCTCGTTTGTCCAAACCCACAAATCGCTGACGGTAGGCGTAACCTCAACCAACTGATTCAGTTCGTCTGCAAAATAAGTATCAAGCGGGGCTTCCAGATAGATAATGACCGCATCGTCATATTGTTTCGTCCCGCCATCGAAAGGCTCTGTGTAAGCAATCCCAAATTCAGGATAAGTAATGTAATCGCGCGCGATTCCTTCCTGTAAACTCTGCCCGTTAAAAGAGCGCGACCGGGAAGAAAGGCGCAGCGCGTATCTCGTCGCGCGCAGCAGACGACCCGCAGGCTTGAATACCGTTTCTGTGGCGTTTTCATTCCATTCAAAAGTACCGTTAATTGGGCCGCCTGGGCCTTCAAACCGCAAATCGGCCTCGACCGCGGCCTTGTCCATTGGCTGATTGAAGGTGATGCGCATCTCTGGCTGCAACCCAAGCGGAACGTTGTCATAAGGGACGGCGTCCACGACGCGCGGCAGCGACGTGCTGAAAGACCAATCTGCGGCTGTCGCCAGTTTTAGCCCGGCCACGCTTTGCAGCGACGGGTTAACCCGCACCGTATAGGTTGCGCCGCCCTCCAGGGCCGGCTCTGGGTGGAAGATATAAGTGCTGGTATTGAGCCATTCGCCGCGCCCGGCAGTGGCCGGTTCAAGGCTGAAACCTGCTGGCTGGCCGTCCGAATCCGCGCCAAGCGCCACAACCGGCTGGTTAAAAGAGATGACTACTGCCGCATCGCTCCGAACATCCGTGGCCTGATCGGCGGGCAGCGTCTGGGTGACGGTTAAGGCCGGGGCGCTGCTGAAACGCAGGGATTGAGGGCTGAGCAGCGTCAGCCCGTTGGCTGCCGATAAACCGGCGGACAGGTTGAAGGTGATGGTCGCATCGGCTGGCAGCGGCTGGAGCGGGGTAAAGGTCAGGGTGGCGTCGTCGATCCAGGTGTAGATTCCCTCCCCATTTTCCAACTTGAGATTGGCTTCGACCGATGCGCGCTGCATGGGCTGGTTGAAAAAAAAGGCAACAGCCTGCTGAACGCCAATCTGGCTGCCGGCTGGCGGGTCGGTCTCGACGAGGGCGGGCGGCAGGCTGAGCGGGGTGGCCGTTGGCGTGGCAAGGAATGGCACGCTGGCGGGCGCGCTAAAATTGCAGGCCAGCCCCAGGCTGAGCAAAAGGGCAAATAAGGCAGAGGCTAAACGAGATGAGCGAAACATGGCTTTTCTCCTGAATCGATAACTAAATTATACAGCCGCAGGCCAAAAAGCCAATCACTGTATAATCAACAGAAAATAGACCTTTTGCAAAAGTCACCCAGAGTGGCCGGAGCATATTTGGGGTGCGGGCGCAGGCAGGACTTATGCGAAAAAAACACACTTGGAGAGAAAGATGAGAATCCTGGTAACAAACGATGACGGCATTCAGGCGCCGGGTTTGCTGGCCCTGGCGCACGAAATGCGCAAGTTGGGCGACGTGACCGTGCTTGCGCCAGACCGCAACTGGAGCGCCAGCGGACATGTCAAAACGATGGAACGTCCGCTGCGGGTGCGCGAAGCCCGCCTGGCCGACGGTTCACTGGCCTACATGAGCGATGGCGCACCTTCTGATTGTGTGGCCCTGGCGATCCTGGGCGTATTGGACGAGAAGTATGAGCTGGTGGTATCGGGCATCAATCCGAATGCGAATATCGGGCATGATGTGACTTATTCTGGGACGGTCACAGCGGCAATCGAAGCGGTCATCTGCGGCGTGCCTGGGATTGCCGTTTCGCTCAATTCCCCGCCCGAACACGCCGAATTGGATTATGGCCCGGCGGCCCGGGCCGCCGGGCGCGTGGCACAAAAAATACTTCAGCAGCCCCTGCCGCAAGGCGTCTTGCTGAACGTCAATGTCCCCTATGTGAGCGAAGATGCCTTTAAAGGATACATGATTACCCGTCAGGGTCTGCGCGTCTACCGCGATGCCCTCGTCCGCCGCCAAGACCCGCGCGGCCGGCCCTACTACTGGATCGGCGGCGATTCGCCGACCGGCATCCCTGAAGACGGGACCGATGTCGGCGCGCTGGCAGCCGGATACGTCTCACTGACGCCTTTACAGCTCGATCTAACGGCCCGGGCCGCGCTCGACCCGCTCCGCCAGGTAGATTGGTAGGCCGCTTATGCCCCGATTTGTCTCCCCGCCCAACCCGGCGGCCTTTAACGCCCAGGTCTGGGAAGTGGTACGCCGCATTCCGGCTGGCAAGGTGCTGGCCTACGGCCAGGTTGGCGCGCTGGTGGCGGTTCCAGAGGGCCTGCTTCTCAAAGATTACGATGCCTTCCGCGCGCGCTGGGTGGGCGGGGCCCTGGCCGCCTGCCCGGACGGCGTGCCGTGGTGGCGGGTAATCAACGCGCAGGGCAAAATCAGTCCGCGGCCTGGTGCAGAAAAACAGCGCATGCTGCTGGAAGCGGAGCAAGTAACTTTTGACGCTAAAGACCGGATTGATCTGGCGCGCTTTGGCTGGAATCCTGAAGGTGAATAAAGCGCATATAAAACGCTAACGAATTTTTAAGGTTTTCCTCTTGCATTCCGATGTCGGCTGTAGTAATATATAGAAGACGAACGTTAGGGTGCCCCCCTCACCCTGGCGTTTGTCATTTAAGTTGAAATAACGGGGTTTATTGCAAGAAACTCTCTCACTGTGTAAAATGAAAAGCGGAGATAAAACTGATGATTACTGCCCCCCAATCCCCGCGCTGGACAGGCACGACCAAACTTGTGATTGGCTTTAGCCTGGTTGCCATTTTCGCTTTTGCGCTGGCAAAATTCCAGGGGATTTTGCCGCCCCTGATCATGACCTTCCTGGTCGTGTACCTGCTTTACCCGTTGGTCAATTTCTTCAAGACGAAATTGCGCATCAAGTGGTCGCTGGCGGTTGCGTTGGTCTATTTGAGCCTGATCCTGCTGCTTTTAGGGCTGGCAACCATCAGCGGATTCGAACTGGTCTCTCAGGTCCAAAGCCTGATCCGAACAGTCGAAACCAGCCTGGCAAAATTGCCAGACCTGATTGATCAAATTTCGCATCTCACTTTTGAGCTTGGGCCGCTGACCTTCGAAATGAGCGCGTTAGATCTTAACAGCCTGAGCGGACAATTAATCAATGCGGCCCGGGGCATGTTGGGCCAAACCGGCGAAGTGCTTAGCACCGTCGCCGGAACAGCGCTGAATTCGCTTGGCTGGACGGCCTTTGTCTTGTTGATGTCCTTTTTTATCCTGGCCGAAAGCGGCGGTTTGCCTGGCGGGATTTTGCGCATCGACGCTTTTGAGTACACCGGCGATTTCGAGCGGATGAAAAAAGAGCTTGCCAATATTTGGAACGCTTTTCTGCGCGGGCAGCTTATCCTGGTCAGTATCGCGGTTGTTGTTTACACAATCGTCCTCAGTATTTTGGGCGTGCGCTATGCGTTGGGCCTGGCCTTGCTAACCGGGGCGGCCCGTTTTCTGCCCTACGTCGGTCCGGCCATCGCCTGGACGGTCATGGCCCTGATCGCTTTTTTTCAGGCATCCAAACCGTTTGGCTTATCAGATCTGGCTTTTACCTTAATTGTCCTGGTCACGGCCTGGGTGATCGATTCGATCTTTGACAATATCGTCTCACCGCGCATCATGGCCGAAGCCTTGAAAGTTCATCCGGCGGCGGTGCTGGTGGCAGCCATTATCGCTCTCGACTTGTTGGGCGTGCTGGGCGTAGTGATCGCGGCCCCAATGCTGGCGACCCTGCAACTCTTGGGCCGCTATGTGACCCGTAAACTTTTTGATCTCTATCCCTGGGAGGGCCTCGTAGATACCCTGCCGCCGCAACCGCTGGGCGAGCAAATCCAGAATGGGGCCCACAAATTACAGGCCATCTGGCAAAAACTACAAGAAAAGATTCGCAAATAAGTGGTAGACTATTCAGCATATCACCCTCAAATTGAAAGGAGCAAAAACATGTCCAAGAACCCCGAACCCGCAACCGAAACCCTGGCCGAAACCGAGAATTACCTGGTCTGGAAAGCTGATGAACCCGATGGCGAAACAACCTATCACGTTGAACTAGGCAATATGACCATCCATTTCTTCAAAGAAGAATGGGAAGAATTTCTAGAACTGGCCCGCGCCCTGGAAAGTTAACCCAGCCCGGCTAAAAAATAGCGTGCCTTCGCAAAAGCGAGAGCGCGCTATTTTTAATTTAAAATCTCAGGCGGGCAGCCCATATTCCTGCAAGTAATGCGCAAAATCGAAGATGCGCTTCCGAATGTAAAACGCATTCGGGTCAGAAATTGGACGTTTCTCTTTGATCAGATGGATGGCCGTTTCGGGGGCGTGTCCCTGGGCGATCAGGATGGCCGCGCCCATCACAACGCTGCGGTGTCGGCCTTTGGCGCAGTGGCTGTAAATTTTTCCACCCGCGCGGATAACTTCCAAAGCCCGCCGGGTTCCTGTGATGATCGTTTTGAGCGGCATCGGAGTCAGGGGGCTGTCAAAAGTCCGCAGCCAGAGCACTTCAATCGGCGCATGGCTCAGGCCGGCAGGCAGTTTGCTGGCAAAACGCATGTTCAAGACCAGGCGCACACCCAAATCGCGCAGGCGGATGTAGTCAGCAGCGGTCGGCATGGGGCCGATGAACAGGTCGGGGGTAATTTGCGAGAAATTCATGCAGAAATTTTACCATCCATGAGTACCAAAGGCCGCTTTGTTGGGGTTTGGTACCCTCTGAAGCAGTTATAATTTTGCGATACGAGATCAACAAGGAGCGCGCCATGACCCTGGATGAGGCCATACTGGAGATACAATCCAAGATTAGCAGCGCAAGCGCCAGCGCCCAGATAAAAATTGTCAAAATATCAGACGAGGAAGCGCGGATTACTGTCCTGGCGCGGGCGCAGGCGATCCAGCCGATTAAAGATGCCACCTTTATGGCATGCATGGATTTACTCAACGAGGGCTTTGATATTCAGGTGCAGGTCTACGACCAGGACGCGCCGCCTTTGCAAGGTTAAACCTCGCTCCTCGCCGCCGCGCCGTGAGAGGCGGCTTTGGCGCGCGGTGATATAATCGCCCGCATGTCTCTTTCCCTGCAAGAAGTTGAACATATCGCAACTCTCGCCCGGCTGGATTTGACCGCCGAGGAAAAAGAGCGCTATCGCGTTCAGCTTTCGGCTATTCTTGAGCATGTTGCCCGCTTGCAAGAACTGGACACAAGCAGCATCCCCGCCATGTCTGCGGTCTTTGGCGGCGAGAATCGCTTGCGGGCCGACCCATCCCGGCCCGGCCTGCAACCGGAGGTCTTGCTCCAAAACGCGCCAGATCATGAAAAATCCCAGTTTAAGATTCCGCCGGTGTTTGAGTAAGATTCTTGCAGCAAGGCGATAGTAAGGCCTGCCTGGGGCCGCGCCCTTCGACTGCGGGCGGCGCAGGCCTGAGTTGACTCAGGGTGTTTCGCCCTCCGCTCAGGACGGCGGTAAGTTACTCAAAAAGCGCATCTTTAGCGGAATGTCCTTCGACTGCGGGTTGAGTGTCAAATCTTTAGGTTCTCCCCAGATTTTTAGGGGAATGTCGCCTGATTTTGCAACTTTCTATGAGGCGAAATTTAAGTCAGAGTGCAATTTGTTCAGATTCTTATCGCAAAGCGCGCAAAGCGCGCTAAGAAAACCTTAAAAACTTCGCGTTCTGGGCGGGCTTCGCGGTTCGATGGTTTGTTTTTACAAGCGAAACCTCTCACTAATCTGATCAGAGCCCAAATTTTCAAACATGAATTTGTGCGATCTTTCCCTCCCCGAAGCCCAGGCCTTGCTCCAAAAAGGCGAAATATCCAGCCGCGAATTGACTCAGGCCTGCCTGACACGCATCACGGCCCTGGATGGAGATTTGCATTCCTTTTTGTACGTCGATAGCGCAGGGGCGCTGGCCCAGGCAGACCTGGCCGACCGCAAGCGAAAGACTGCCCAAGAAATTTCGCCGTTGTTGGGGATTCCGCTGGCCGTCAAAGACGTGCTGACCGTTGCGGGACTGCCCTGCACCTGCGGCTCGAAAATCCTGGAAGGCTACCGGCCGCCCTTTACGGCGACGGCTGTCCAAAAACTCAAGGATGCCGGGATGGTCATTTTGGGCAAGACCAATACCGATGAATTTGCGATGGGTTCCAGCACCGAGAACTCCGCCTATGGTGTCACCCGCAACCCGTGGAACCTGGCGCACGTGCCGGGCGGCTCTTCGGGCGGTTCGGCGGCGGCGGTTGCGGCGCGATTGACTCCGCTGGCGCTGGGTTCGGATACGGGCGGCAGTGTCCGCCAACCGGCTTCGTTCTGCGGAATCACGGGACTCAAGCCAACCTACGGACGCATTTCGCGCTATGGGCTGGTGGCGTATGGCTCCTCATTGGACAGTATCGGGGCCTTCGGACGTTCGGCCCAAGAAGTTGGCGAATTGTTTGCGGCGATGGCCGGGCCAGACCCGCTCGATGCGACCTCGCAGGACATCCCGCTCCCGGCTCTGGATTGGCGATTAAACGGCGAACGGCCCCTGCGCGGAATCCGGATCGGCGTGCCGCAAGAATATTTTATTGACGGGATTCAGGCGGAGGTGGAGAGCGCTGTCAGAAAAGCCATCGCGCAGATGGAAAGTCTGGGCGCGGAGATCAAACCCGTCAGCCTGGCACACACCCAATACGCGCTTCCCGTCTATTACCTGATTGCTCCGGCGGAGGCCAGCGCCAACCTGGCGCGCTTTGACGGCATCCGCTTTGGGGCGCGCGTGGAGGGGCAGACGCTGGCGGAGGTCTTCAGCAAGACGCGCGGCGAGAAGTTCGGCGATGAAGTTCGGCGGCGGATTATGCTGGGGACGTATGCCCTTTCGGCGGGGTATTATGAGGCCTTTTACGGCCAGGCCCAAAAGGTGCGGACGTTGATCCGACGCGACTTTGAGCAGGTTTTTAACGAGGTGGAGGCTGTCGCCTGCCCGGTTGCGCCGACAACGGCCTTTAAATTTGGCGCACACGGCGACAGGCAGCACTTTGACCCGCTGGCGATGTATCTGGAAGATGTCTTCAGCCTGCCCGCCAACCTGGCCGGGGTTCCCGGGCTGGCTTTCCCGGTCGGGTTTGACGAGGCCGGGCTGCCGATTGGGATGCAGCTAATGGGGCCGCATTTTGGCGAGGCCGGCCTGCTGCGGATGGCGCACGCCTACCAGCAGGCGACGGGTTGGCATTTGCAGAAGCCGGATATGGGTTATTCGGTATTAGATATTCGGTATTAGATATTCGATGTTCAATATTCGGTATTCGATGTTTGGGTTTTGAGACGCGCATAATCAGGATCGAGGCTTGAGACTCATGGAGGAGTTATGAATATTTTTGTGACCGGCGGGGCCGGGTATATTGGTTCGGCAACCGCAGAAGCGCTGCTCAAGGCGGGCCATCACGTCACGATTTATGATTCGCTTGTGACGGGCCATCGCGAAGCTGTCCCGGCGGGCGCGGAATTTATCCAGGCAGACCTGGCCGACAGCCACTCGCTGGCCTTGGCCCTGACCAAGAAAAAATTTGAGGCGGTCATGCACTTTGCGGCTTTCATCGAGGCGGGTGAAAGCATGAAAGACCCCGGCAAGTTTTTCAGGAATAATCTGGTGAATTCGCTCTCGTTAATGGACATGGCCGTCCGGGCGGGGGTCAAGCGTTTTGTGCTTTCTTCGACGGCGGCGGTCTACCAGTCGAGCGAGCAGCCGCTGAGCGAAGAGTCGCCGCTGGGGCCGGCCAATACCTACGGCTACACCAAGCTGGCGGTCGAGCAGTCGCTCGATTGGTACAGGCAGATTCACGGCCTGCACTTTGCGGCCCTGCGCTATTTCAACGCCTGCGGGGCGCGGACAGGCCACGGCGAGGCCCACCAGCCCGAATCGCATCTGATTCCGCGCGTGATTCAGGTTGCGCTCGGCCAGGCCGAGGCGGCCTACATCTACGGGACGGATTATCCGACCCCGGATGGGACTTGCATTCGCGATTATATTCACATTCTGGATTTGGTTTCAGCGCACCTGCTGGCCCTGGAGGCCCTCGCCAACCAAGAAAAACTGGTTTACAACGTTGGTTCGGGCAATGGTTTTTCGGTGCGGGAGGTGATCGAGGCGACCAAAGCCGTCAGCGGGGTGGACATCAAAGTAATTGAAGGCCCGCGCCGGCCCGGCGATTCAGCGCGGCTGGTGGCCTCGTCTGAAAAAATTCGGCGGGAATTGGGCTGGAAGCCGCAGCACGATAACATGCGCGATATTCTCGGTTCGGCCTGGGAATGGCATAAGAACAATCCCAAAGGATACGCCTAAATGCTGACCTTACTGGTGGTTTTGCTGGGTTGGCTGCTCTCGCTGGCTCTGCATGAGTTTTCGCACGCTTTTGTTGCCTATCATGGCGGCGACTATACCGTGAAGGACAAAGGTTATCTCGATTTCAACTTGTTCAAGTACACCCACCCGGTGTATTCGTTCCTGCTGCCGATGCTTTTCCTGATTATGGGCGGGATCGGCCTGCCGGGCGGGGCGGTCTATATCGAAACCTGGCGGCTGCGCTCGCGCTGGTGGCAAACTGCGGTCTCGCTGGCCGGGCCGACTTCCAACCTGGTGATTGCAGTTTTGCTGGCGCTGGTCTTGCAGTTTGATCTGGTCGCTAATTCGCTGCTGGGGCCGGGGCTGGCTTTCCTGGCGCTCTTGCAAGTAACAGCGGCTCTCTTCAATCTGTTACCCATCCCGCCTTTTGACGGTTTCGGGGCGCTGCGTCCGCACCTGAACGAACCGCTGCGCCTCCAAATCGATAATTTTGGACGCTATTCGATCTGGATCGTGATTTTTTTGTTCTGGTATGTGCCTGTGGTCAGCAATACATTTTGGTTTGTGGTCTATCTTCTTGCGAGCCTGCTGGGAATCCCAATTGGGCTGTCGGCCTTGGGCTACGACCAGTTTATGTTTTGGCGCTAACCCGCTTTGGCTGTTGCCTTATTAGATATTAAGAGTATTATTTTGAGACGCAGGCCCTGCCTGCGCCAGTGCCGCCGGCACAGGTGAACGGAGGAGCGTCCTTCGACTGCGGGCTGTGCTTCGCCCTCCGCTCAGGACGGCGATTGCTTGAAGTCGAAGAGCCGATATGTAAAATTGATTTTCTTAATAGCCTGACTTTAGAGTTCGTTTTTACGAGTCTGGAGAAGCAGGAAAGCTGGTTTAAATGGCGCTAAAAAAACCAAATCTGGACGCGGATTTCGCGGATTAAACGGATCTACGCGGATTTTTTAAGAAAAATCCATGAGATTCCGCGTAACCCGTGCAGTCCGTGTACGAAAAAGATTTGATTCAAATTGAACTCTAAACTCAAGTAGCATCTGTAAAAAGTGGAAAGCGGCTCCAAGAGCTACTTTCCACTTTTTGTTTCTTGCAGTTCGCGGTACAGCAGCCAATGGCCCTTGCGGTCATCGGCGCTTTTGATTTGACGGTCATAGTACAGGTCGAAAATCTGCCCCGATTGAACCCGCACCCGAAAATAGAAACGGCCTACGCCGAGTGAACCCCTGCCAGACGCCAGAGCAGCATGGGTGGGGCGCATGTTTTTGGCGGCGCGGCCTGTCCGGCTGAAATCGCTCCATTCGGCGAGCAGTTCAACAATCGGGTAGTCCGCGCCGTTCCAGGTAAAACCCTGCGGGCAGGTGGGAGTCTTCTCGTAAATTGGCGGAGAATCCCACGAGATGCTGATGGGTTCGTCAAAGAAGTGGATGGGAGTAAATTCAGTCAGGTTGAAACCATTCCCGCCGGCAGAGGCCCAATTAGTTCATTTCCTGGCGGCCAGAAAGGGCCCGCAGCAAAGTGTTCTGGTCGGCATATTCGAGATCGCCGCCAGCAGGCAGGCCGCGCGCGAGGCGCGTGATATGAACACCAAACTGCTGCAACTGTTGGCGCAGGTAAAGGGCGGTCGCATCCCCTTCCATGCTGGGGTTGGTGGCTAAAATAATCTCACTGACGCCGCCGCGGGCCACCCTTGCCAGCAGGGGCTTGATTTTAAGATCATCTGGCCCAATCCCCTCAATCGGAGACATGACGCCATGCAGAACGTGGTATTTGCCCTTGAAAGCGCCGACCCGCTCGAGCGCGAGGACATCGAGCGGCTCTTCGACCACGCAAATCAGGGCGTTCTCACGCTGAGGGTTGGCGCAAATCTCGCAAACCTCGCGCCCAGCCAGCATGATGTTAAAACATTCCGGGCAAAAGGCGGTTTGCGATTTGAGCGCAAGCAGGGCCTCGGCCAATTGGGTGGAGACATCTTCGGAGGTGCGCAGCAAATGAAAGGCAAGCCGCGAGGCAGATTTGGGGCCAATCCCCGGCAAACGCTCGAAGGCAGTAATCAGGTTTTGGATGGGGTCAGGGAGAAGCATAGGGTTTACTGGCCGGCGCGAGAGTGCGCCAGCGCTAGAAAGGCAGCCCGCCCGCCAGCGGCCCCATCATCTCCTGCTGAAGTTCGCGGGATTTGTCGAGAGCCAGGTTGACGGCCGTCAGAACCATATCGTTCAGCATTTCGGCATCGGCATCTTTCAGGAAGTCCGGGTCGATCTCAACGCCGGTGCATTTCTGGTCGCCGGTCATGGTGACTTTGATCGCGCCGCCGCCAGCGGTTGCGCTGACGCTTTCCTCTCCCAATTTTCCCTGGGCTTCTTCCATCTGACGCTGCAACTTTTGGAGCTGGGCCATCATCGGGTTTGCGCCGCCGACTCCGGGTAATTTATTGAATCCTTTTGCCATCTTTCATTCTCCTATAAAATTTTCTTTGTTTTCATGATGCGGGCAGTCAACGCGCGCAGCTGGTTCGGGCTGACAGGTTTGAGCAAGACCAGGTCGACCTGGTCTTCGAGCGAATCGGCCTGGAGCGCATCGGCCGTTGCCACGATGATGCGGGTCTGCGCCAACCGCTTTTGGGTGCGGATATAAGCCAAAATATCGCGGCCTGAAGCGCCCGGCAGATTCATATCCAGCACGATCAGGGCCGGGCTGGCCTGTGTCAATTCTTGAATGGCGCGTTCTCCGTCCGCGACAGAGCGAATCTCATAATCGGGCTGAAGCGTCAGGCTAAAAACGTTATTTAACAAGGGGTCGTCCTCGACGACAAAAGCGAGCGGTTTCGGCATCGCATTCAACCTTATGGTTGAAACAGTTTGAGCGCAGATTGGCGCAACTGGATTGGGCTGACGGGCTTGAGCACTACCAAATCGGCCTGGTCGTAAAGCGAATACGCCAGCAGCGAATCGGCAGTGGTCAGGATGACCCTGGTTTTTTGCAGGCGTTCTTGGGCGCGGATATATTCCAAAATCTGCTTGCCAGACGCGCCGGGCAGGTGCATATCGAGCACGATCAAATCAGGGGTTAGCTGATTGAGAGTTTGCAGCGCCAGCTCGCCATTTTGCTGTGACTCGACCTCAAAATCCTGTTTGAGGGCCGTCGTAAAAACGATATTGAGTTGGGGATCATCTTCGACGATGAAGGCAGACGGGTGGCTCATATTAATCCTGTGGCAGACCGGCAATGATTTTCGAACCAATTTCCTGGATGCGGGTAACGCTGATTGGCTTTAGCAATGAATAATCGGCCTTTCCATCGAGCGATTTAGCCATGTTAATATCGGCGGTCATCACCAAGATCGGGACGTTTTTCCAGCGTTCATCCGCCCGGATGATATCCAGAATTTCGGCCCCGGAGGCAAAAGGCAGGTGGACATCCAGCAGAATCAGGGCCGGCTTGCGGGATTCGAGCAGGGCTGCGTAATGGAGGCCGTTGTCATCGAGGCCGGTC
>JAVEWN010000075.1:0-17160 GCA_034004515.1 Anaerolineales bacterium
TATTAGGGCAAAATATCTCTTGTGGGTTCATTGGTCGCTCCTAAGGATCTCATAGTCCTTTGAGTTTGCCAGTGAACCCCCTTTTTTGTCAAGTCTCTGCCACTCCACGTTTTATTGGGGTGACACCACCGTTATTTTGCTGCGCGAAAACGAAGACTTGATGCCCGGCCTCCATCAAGGCCTGGCGATAAACACTGACCGAGCGCACGACGCCATTGATGATGGGATGATAAGTATTGGTGAATTGGGCAATGTGCATCGGCGGTCCTTTTTGATGGGGAGGCGGGATATTGAGTGGAGAACGGGGCCGGGGGACTCAGACCGGGAAACTGCTGGTCATCATTTGTGCCTGGAGGCTGTCACCGGCTTGCAGCACGACCCAGGTAGCGGCGGCTTCCTGGCGCGTGCTGGCGTCCATCTTTTGTAAAATGCGGTGGACATGATTTTTAACCGTCCCGACCTCGATGAACAATTGGGCCGCAATCTCGGAATTGGTGTAATCCTGGCTGATCAAATCTAAAATTTCCTGCTCGCGCGTTGTCAAAGACACGTTTTGGTCGACTTTGGCCTGGTTGCGCTGGAAAAAGAGCGAATACTCTCCCAGGCGGGCGATCAAGGCTGAGGCGATTTTCGGCGAAACCCGAACTTGTCCATTGCAGACGCCTCTGACGCGCTCCAACAAGTCTTCGACCGAATCATCTTTGAGGACGTAGCCGTTGGCCCCGGCCTGAACATATTGCAGTACTTGTTCGCGGCTCTCGGTCAGGCCCATTGCCAAAATCTTGACCGGCAGATTGGCTTCTTTCAGCGCCCGGATATGTCGGAAGGCGTCGCCATTTTCCAGCTGGGTATTGACCAGGACGACATCCGCGTGCGGGGCCAGGAATAAAGTCTCCTCAACGGTATTGGCGCTGCCCACCATTGTCATGTCGTTTTCATCCTCCAAGACCGAGGCGAGGGCATTACATAAAAAGCGAACTTGGTTGACAAGTAGAATTTTGATCATAGCGGCATCACCTTATTTAAGATTTTTGAAACAGGCAGCCCACAGTCTTTGGGCCTGTTTTATTTCGTGGATTTATGTATCCTATTTTCACAAAATAGGCCCAAAGATACCATTCGGAATCTGCCTGCCGGTATGGGTGGAATCCCCCCTCGGACCCGGAAAAGCCCCGATGGCTTGCGGCGGAAGGATTGCTTAAAATGATAGGCGCGCTGCGTACTTCCACGCACTGCATTTAATGGAGGCCGCATGTCTCAAACAAAACATTTAACCATTCTGCAAATTAACGACGTTCACGGCTATCTGGAAGCCCATCCTGAATTGTTTTGGGAGGGTGGGCAGGCTGTCTACCGCACGGCAGGCGGCTATGCCCGAATCGCGACCCTCTTCGATCAAATCCGCCGTGAAAACCCGGGCGATGTGCTGGCCTTGGATGGCGGCGACACGCTCCACGGAACGTACTCCGCCGTCCAATCGCAGGGTTGGGCTTTGCTCCCGATCCTGTCTGCGCTCGGCCTGGACGGCATGACCGCCCACTGGGAATTTGCCTATGGCCCGCAAAATTTTAAAGCGCTTGTGGAAAAATTGCCTTATCCCATGTTGGCGATCAACTGTTACGACAAAGCCAGCGGCGAGTTGGTCTTTAAACCCTACACAATTTTGGAGCGGGCTGGTTTACGGATTGGCGTAATTGGAATTGCAGCCACCATTGTTGATAAAACCATGCCAGCCTCCTTTAGCGAGGGCCTCTATTTTACGCTTGGCGATCAAGAACTGCCTGGCTATATCCGCAGTCTGCGCCAGGATCACGGCGTGGACCTGGTGATCGTGCTTTCGCATCTCGGCTTTCCGCAAGAGTTAAAATTGGCCCGCCAGGTGGACGGGATCGACGTGCTGCTGAGCAGCCACACCCACAACCGTCTCTACCGCCCGGCCCGGGTTAACGATACGATCATCATCCAATCTGGCTGTCATGGATCGTTCGTGGGCCGGCTCGATCTTGAGTTCGACTCCTCCGGGCTGGTCGATTTCTCGCATCAGTTGATTGTTGTGGAAGAGGCGATTCAACCCCAGCCTGAGATGCAATCGTTGGTGGATCAGGCCCTGGCTCCCCAGCGTGCCGAGTTAAATCAGGTCGTCGGGCAGACCGCCACCGCCCTCAACCGCAACCGGGTGCTGGAAGCGACAATGGACAACTTGCTGACCCAAAGCCTGCGCGAACTGAGCGGGGCGCAGCTTGCTTTTGCCAACGGCTGGCGCTACGGCGCGCCGATCCCGGCGGGCAAACTGACGCTGAACGACCTTTGGAACATGATCCCCGTCAACCCGCCTGTTTCAACCTGTGATCTGACCGGCGAGGAACTCTGGCAGATGCTTGAAGAAAATCTTGAGCATACCTTTAGCGCTGACCCATATCAGCAAATGGGCGGGTATGTTAAACGCAACCTGGGCCTCAACCTGTATTTCAAGATCGAGAACCCGGCCGGAGAGCGTATTCAGGAATTATTCGTGGGGGATAAACCGGTCAGACCCAGGCAGGTCTATTCGGCGGCATTTGTGACCAGCCAGGGCGTGCCGGCGGCTTATGGCAGCCAGCGCCGCGATCTACAGGTCAGCGCGATTGAAGCCCTGCGCTTGTACCTCGCCAATCACAACCCGGCCCAGGCCGAGTTGTGCGGCACAATCGTGGCGGTTTAGCATCTGGAACCGGACGCGCCCCAGCAACTTTCAAAGACAACAATTTTAATACGGCAACTCGCCTGTTTTGGCCTTAACGCTGGACGACCACCCGCAGTTGGGTGCCTTCACCGGGCTGGGAGAGAATCGTCAATTGTCCGCCAATGGCCTGGACGCGCTCGCGCGTTCCCACCAGGCCGAAGTGACCCTGGCGGGCCAGTTCCAGCCAATGGCCCGGCATGGCGAAGCCGACCCCGTCATCCTTAATTTCCAGGACAATTTGGTGTTCATTCACATCAAAACGCACCCAAAGTCTTTTGGCCTGGGCGTGGCGGGCAACGTTGCTGATGGCGTGTTGGTAAATGCGGAACAAAACCAGGCGCAGTCTTTCATCCAGAAGTTGTCCGTCCTGGGTCAGGTCGGTCTCAATCTGTAACTCTGGGTGGATTTCCTGAAAATGCTCGACGTGACTGTAAATGGCTTGCTCGAGGCCGAAAGGAGCCAGGGCCGGTGGTCGCAGGTCGCGGCTGATGATGCGCAGGCTCTGAATCACTTTTTGGTTCATCTGGCTGGCCTCGCTCACCTTTTTGTGCAGGTCTTGCTCTTCTCTTTCGGCCAGGACAGACTCAATTTCTGCCAATTGAAAGTTGACGCTGAAGAGTTCCTGGACGACGCCGTCATGCAGTTCTTGGGCCAGCAGTAATCTATCCGCTTCCTGGTTATCTATCAGGCGGTGCTGAACTTCGGCCAATTCGGCCTGGATGTTCTTCTGCGCGGTGATGTCGCGCACTGCGCTAATTACCAGCCATTGATCTTCAATCTTGATTGGGCTGAGCAGCACATCCACCGGAAATTGACGACCCGATTTGTGGAGAGCGTATAAATCCAGGTTGGCCCCCATTGCCCGGCGTTCAGGCTGGCGTTGATAACTTGCCCGGTGGAGGGCGTGCCCTTCCTGAAAAAGCTGCGGCAGGAGCTTGTCGATTGGCTTGCCAAGCAACCGGACTTTCTTGTAGCCAAAAAGGATTTCGGCCTGCGTGTTGATCCGCTCAATGATGCCGTGTTCGTTCGTCAGGAAGAGCGCGTCGGGCGAAAGTTCGAAGAGATCTGAAAACATGGCTTTGGTTTTTTGCAACTCGCTTTGGGCTTGTTGCTTTTCGGAAATTTCAGCGGTCAGCTGGCGGATGCTTTGCTCCAATTGGGCGGTGCGCCGGGCCACTTTCGCTTCCAGCTCGGCGTTTAAGGCGCTGGCTTCCTGGTACAGGCGCACATTGTCGACCGCGAGCGAGGCCCGCCGGGTTAATTCCAGGCCCAGGTTAACCTCCCGCTCTCCGTAACGGCGGCCAGATTCGGCCCAGGCCAGCGTCAGAGCGCCGAGCGTCTGGCCGCGCGCGATCAACGGCAGAATCAGGCCAGAGCGCAAGCCCAACGAGCGCAGTGCTTCCAGATGTTCGGGGTTGCGGGCCAGTTTTTGCAGGCTGGCGTCGTTGATGTCCGCATAATAGGCCGCTTCGCCGCTCCGCAAGACGCGATAAATACCGCCTGCTTCTTTTGGGTCAGGCGGATACTTCTCTTGCAGGGCACGGGTCAGGGCCACTTTGGCGGGGTCTTTGTGCGCGACTTCGAGCTGCTGCACCTGTTGGTCTTGATCGATCAAATGGACGGCGCACCAATCGGCTAAATTTTTGACCGCCATTTGGGCAATATTCGCCAGGACGGCCTCGTAATCCATCGAGCGCGCCAGCATATCACTGGCCTCGGCCAGAAAGCGCTGATCTTCTTCGGCTTGTTTAATGTCCGTGATCGGGTGAAAAATATTGACCGCAAATTGAACCTGCTTGTTGGCATTGAAGATTGGGGCCGAGCGGATGATCCACCAGCCCTCCTGGCCTGTATTTTTGAATTGAAAACGAACCAGCTCAGAGGCTTTTTCTTCTCCGCGCAGCGCTCGCCGTCCTGGTAAATTTTGAATCGGGAAAATTTGCCCCTCTTCGTCGAAAATTTCAATATTTTCCATAATCTTTTCAGGCGCGAGGGCGATCATCGTTTGTTCGTCTGGGAGGCCCACCAACTGGGCTGCAATCGGGTTGGCAAAAAGCAGGCTGCCATCGCGCCGCTGAACGGTGATGCCTTCGGCAATGCCTCCCAGGATTACGGCCAACTGGTTGGTGGAGGCGCGCAAATCATCTTCAACCTGCTGGCGATCGATGACCACCGCAAACAAGTTGGCGATATTTTGTAAAAAATTGGCCTCGACCGGCGCGAAAGAATCCCGGTTGCGGGCATATACCCCAAGCACCCCATACGGGTGCTGCCTGCCAGGAATGATCGCCGTCATGGCGTTGAGCACGCCATGTTCCCGTAGCAGGGCTGGTATTTTGACGCGCTGCTCTGCTTCCATGTCGTTGATGATCAGCGTCTGTCTTTCGAGGAGCGTCAGCCCGGCCTGCGAGGCGCTGCTTGCCTCCAATTGGGTCTGTCCGACGTAGCCGGGCTGCCAACCGAGGCCTGCCTTGAGCAGAAAATGACTTTGATTGGGCGCTAATTCCCAGACGCCGCAATAATCCGCCCGCAGAAGCGACATCCAGGGGGCGATTGCCTCTTCCACAAGCTGATCGAGATGGGTGCTATACAACACTTGGCGGCTGATCTCAACCAGTGCTTTCTGGTAGACGTTGGGCATGGCTCACTCTACTTTCTGGTGGGTCGGGGGGAGGAATGGTCTGCACACATCGGAAAGTCTCCTAAAATCTATATGGGGTCCTCAGCGTTGGCGGATGGCCTGGTAAATAAGAAGGCGGCTTGAAAGCGCCCCTGCGGATTGGAAACAGCCCTATTATAGTGGGGAATCTCCTACTGTAAATAGGCATTGTCCCACTGGCAATGCTTCTGCCGGACAGCTAAAATGAGATTAACCTGAAATTGGAGAGTAACGATGACCCCCTCTAAAGATTTGACGCAAAATATCCTCACAGCCTTGCGGAATGATCCGCACACGAAAGACGAAGTAATCGAAGTGGTTGAGACAGCTGGAACCGTAACCCTTTCCGGGTACGTCAAAGATGTTGAAACCCGCGAACGGGCAGAAAAGATTGCCCGCCAAGACAGTGGTGTCTTGTCCGTGATCAACGAACTGGTAGTTCAGGCTTAACCCTGGCCTTCGGAAAATACCAGGGGCAGCATTGAATGGATGAACTACATCAGTGCTGCCCCTGTTAGAAAATTTGCGCTCCGTTAGTTGATAACCTAAATGTTCAAAAACTCGCTTCGGCGAGTTTTTTTGGATGTTATAATTTGATTCGCAAGACCATCACCCCGCGCGGGGACATCGGACACGATTTTTCCAGTAAACATCTATAAGGATTATCTTCATGAGTGCAATAATTCGGGTCGTATTAGCGGATGATCATCCTCTTGCCCGGGAAGGGATTAAAAACTTCTTACTCAAGGCTGTCGATATTGAGGTCGTCGGCGAAGCGCAGAACGGTCGCCAGGCTTTACAGATGGTGTCCGAGTTAAAGCCCGATGTGCTCCTGCTGGATATGGAGATGCCCGACATCAAAGGGATTGAAGTGGCTCAGCAATTGAAAGCCAGCGCTTCTCCGGTCCACATCCTGGCCTTAAGCGCCCATGATGACAAACAATATATTTTTGGCCTGCTCGAAGCCGGAGCCTGTGGCTATCTGACCAAGGATGAAATCCCCGAAAGCATTCTGGATGCGGTGCGAGGCGTGGCGTGCGGCGAACAGGGTTGGGTCAGCCGGCGGGTGGCGGCCGTCATGTCTGTCTGGCCGCGCAGCGACCCGCAGAAAAACAATTTGCTGACCGAGCGCGAGTTGGAGGTGCTTGGCCCGATGGTCGATGGCAAAACCAATAAGGAAATCGGTTATGACCTGGGTATCAGCCAGAAAACCGTCGAAAAGCACCTTGAGTCGATCTATGCCAAGCTCAAAGTCAATTCGCGGGTCGAAGCGGCTGTCCTGGCCGTTAAGGAAGGTTTTTTCAGCCCAAGAGAGTAGGGCTTTGCCTAGCATGAAATAGGTTTTCTCCCGATTGTGGCTGGCAGGGTTTGCAGCTATGCTGTAAAAGCACGGGGAATTATCCGCGCGCGGTTTCACTTTTGGATTGACGCGAAGATGAAGGCCTGGTGCTGAAATTGGATTAAGAACGAGAATGAAAGCGGCGACTTCTATAGATGAGATAAACATTTTGAGAGGCAGTCCCTGAGCGTAGTCGCAGGACCGATCTGTAAAATATAGCTTCTTAAAATCTATCGCTGTTTTCACTTGCAGTCGAAAGCGCTGGGATCGGACAGTAAATGCCCCTGAAAGCCTGATTTATATTTTGGGGAGGCGCGAACGTAGAGATCGAGCGGACAATAAATACGCTAGAGTTTGTTGGCTTGATCCAGAAGGTGACGACTAGATATGACTGTTAAAATCTTATTGGTGGATGACCACCCGAACGTCAGGCGAGGATTGCGCAAGATTCTTGATCAGTCTTCGCAGATTGAAGTAATTGGCGAAGCCGGGGATGGCAAGACGGCGTTGAGTCTGGCTGAAGAGATGCAGCCCGATTTATTATTGCTTGACGTAGAGATGCCTGGCATGAAGGGCTACGAGGTTGCCCGCCATCTCTCGCAGGGTGGCTCTGAGACGCGCATCCTGGCGATTAGCGCCTATGATGAGAAAAACTATATTTTAGGCATGTTTGCGAGCGGGGCTGCTGGCTATCTTACCAAAGATGAAGCCCCGCAACAACTTTTGCTGGCAGTCGAGGAAATTGCAGCGGGCCGCCGCGGGTGGATCAGCCCCAAGGTGGCCCTGCGCCTGGGCGTGCCTGCCAAGCCGAGCGGCCAGGAGACGATTCCTGCTTTGACGAAGATGGAAGTGCGCATCTTGAAAGCCGCCATAAATGGCAAGAGCGATGCCGAAATCCTTGAGGAATTGAATATTGAAAGCAGTGTCTTGGCTGCCAATATCCAGTCGCTTTTTCGTAAATTGGCAGTCAATACACGCCTGGGAATCATCCTGCGGGCTATTCAGGAAGATTTAATCTCTAATTATTAAAAAACTATAATTCTCTTGTCCCTTTCCCATTAAACAAAAATTCATCAACTTCGTCCTGAGCGCAGGCCCGCACGCTTCTGCGGGCCACAGTCGAAGGGAATTTTGCAAATCCCCCGCGACCAAACTGAGAAACGCTCCGCTCACCTGTGCCGGCGCTCCGGGCCTACTAACCGGCCCAGCGGCTGCCTGGAAGACATAAAAAAACTGGTCTTGCTCAGCAAGACCAGTTTTTTTGGGTTTTAGGTGTTACTCTCGGGCTAGATCCACCCGGCCAGCATGGCGATCACCAGCAGCACCAGCAAGGTTCCAAGCAGACCGCTTCCGCCGTAACCCCAACTGCGGCTATAAGGCCATAAGGGAAGTGCGCCGAGCAGTAACAGAACCAGAACAATCACTAAGATAGTTGTAAGCATGTTTACCTCCTATTTGTGGTCATCTTTGCCAGAAATTTTGTCCGCAACGCTGTCCATGAATTTATCGATTTCGCTTTTGGCGTCTTCACGCGAGTAGCCATAGCGTTCCTGAAGCGCGCCTGAGAGCTTGTCGGCGTTGCCTTCAACTTGATCCAAGTCGTCATCAGTGAGTTTGCCCCACCAAATTTTCATATCGCCGCGGACTTGTTTCATTTTGCCTTTGAAAATATCTTCGTTCATTTTGTAACCTCCGTTTAAAAGTAAATTGTTGGTTGAGTGTATTTGAATCGGGTTTAGCGAACCCGACGTCTTCGGAAAATCAGGCCGAGCACTGCTGCGAAGAGGGCTGAGCCTATCACCGACCAGAAGAGAGGAAAAGTTTCGCCCTGAATGGTAATGGGCAGCAACTCTGGTAAACCGAGCTGGGTGGAAATCCACAGGCCCAAATAAGCGCCGATGAAACCGACCAGGATCGAAGCGGCGCATCCGCCGACGGAATAACCGGCCAGTGACTGGCCTAAACCGCCCGCAATGGCAGCGATAATCAAGAGTAGTAAAAATCCGAGCAGTGTCATGGGTAGCTCCTGTCTTCTTTAGGCTTAGCGCCGCCAGTTGGGACGATAGTCCAGCGGAGCCCCATTTACCATCCACAGGTGCTCGCCCGTCTTGGGCCAGTGGTCTTTGTCGAAACCGGTGTTGTTCTCAAGTTTTTGTTTGTCGATATCCACGCGCACGATTTCATTTTCGGTGTCGAAGTGGAGAGCTTCCCACGGGATGGCGAAGAGCTTGTCGCCGACGCCTAAAAATCCGCCGAATGAAAGCACCGCAAACGAAACTTGACCAGTGGAGAGATTGATCATCAGTTCTTCAATTTTCCCCAAATCTTCATTGATCATGTTTTTGACCGTTGTTCCATTTAAAGTTCCGGCCGACAAAAGAACAGGTTTGATATTTGTTTCCATCATTTGACCTCCTGTCAAAGTAATTTTGTTTGATAAACCCATCATAAAAGTAAAGCGATCTCATTTCAATGGGGCGACTGCCCCGCCTGGGTAGGGATTTCCCTATTGATTAGGCTGAGGCTGCGCCACACATCCCGCAATCTAGCTTTCTCTGCGAAGGGAAATGCAAACTGTATCGGGATATGTATCCGGCAGGGGTGACGGGATACAGGTGTAAATTCCCATTTCTGGTTAATCTCTCAGTAACTTATTGTTTCAGCGCGAAAAGAAGTTCAGATTTGCGATTCTTTTCGCCTGTTTCTCCCAAAAGGATGCTTGCGCCATGAACCCTGAAAAAGAAACCTATACTTATACCGCCCGCGATGCCGCCCAGCCGGATCAGGTGGCAACCTTTACTTTATATGAAGAAACCCGGCCCAAGATGATGACCCAGGCCCAACCCGCAGCACTCAAACTGGCAAGCCGGCTGACGGGGCCGGTTCACCTGCGCGATATGCAGGTCCGGCTGATCGGCAATCGCCTTGAAGTCATCTTGTGGCAGCGTGTAGCCGGCTTGCGCCTCTTCCCGCTCTTTTTGGATATGGGCCTGGTCGACAACGCCGAGGCGGCCCAGGCTTTTGTCCAGGAAGTTGAAGATCGCCAGAAAACCTCGCCTCACCCTGGCCGGTTTCTGGGCGCTTTGGATTATTGGGCCGGCTGGCTGGCCTGGGGTTTGATCTTAAAGTGGATTGGGAAATTCTTGCAGTACTGGCTGGTGGGCCGCCGTAAGAAAGACCGCTCCCAAGCCGAAGACTAATCGATGCAGAAAGGAAAAACATTGGGTGGATCTACTTTTTAGTAATTATCAGCAAGAGTTGTCGATCCTCCTCAAACTCGGCTTTGCGATGTTGCTGAGCGCGCTGATCGGGTTAGAGCGTGAGGCCGCCAATAAACCTGCCGGCTTGCGTACCCATATTCTGGTGGGGGGCGCGGCCACTTTACTGGTTTCCCTGGGGCATGTGGCTATTGAGGGTCAGATCCAGAGATTTGGCAGTCCGGTTGTCCAAGCAGACCCGCTCCGGATTGTTGAACCTGTGATTGTCGGGATCAGCTTCTTGGGCGCAGGTACAATTCTTCGTGATCGTTCCAAAGGCAATGTGGAAGGGCTGACCACTGCTGCTTCCCTCTTGTTTGTAGCGGTAGTTGGGATGGAGGTTGCCTTCTCGCAAGGACTGACGGCAGTCGGTGCAACTTTGATCGCACTCATCGTTTTACGGGGCCTGCCCTGGATCGAGCGTCGTATTCAAAATGATGAGGGCTGATTCTTTGATTAGGCCTCGCGTTCATATTTATCTTTGTGCGCAGCCTGGGGTGCGACGGGCGTAATTCAGCGCCGGAGAAGGAGATTTAAGAATGGAATCAAACCACAATTCAAAAAAAAACTACTTAAAATTATTTCTGATGGTTGGAACTTCGATGCTGGTAATGTTCTTCCTGATGTATTTAAATTCTTATCAGATCATTGCGCACGCGCGCTTTAGCGAAACAAGGCTGTTCATGACGATGATTATGGGGTCGGCGATGTTGATCGTGATGTTGTTGTTTATGCGCGGTATGTATCCGAACAGCAAACTCAATGCTGTGATTTTTGCCGGAGCAGGCTTGATGTTGCTGCTCTCCATTTGGCTGGTACGCAGCCAGGCAACCGTTACCGGCACGGATTACATGGAAGGCATGATCCCGCACCACTCGATTGCCATCCTGACCAGTAAGCGCGCCCAAATTGAAGACCCGCGCGTACGCAAACTGGCGGACGAGATTATCGCGGCCCAAGAGAAAGAAATTCAGGAAATGGAATGGTTGATTGAGGATATAAAAGCCAATGGCGTAGCCCAATCTCAAGCGGAAGCGGATGCCAGACCCGCGCCGGATTTTTCTGCCCCCTGACCTTTAATCATCCGCGGATTCTCTGCCAGGCCCTCGCCCAAGTTGGTTCTGGCGAGGGCTGCGGAGAATCTGCTCGTTTTTATCTTTCGCCACCGTCACGGACGGCGATTGGATCACAAAAAGTCGCGCCTGTCAGCCCTGTCTGGGATGATTTAATTACAGCTAAAAATATCTGCCCAACAAGAGGATGTCCCACAACGGATTCGCTTAAAACGCGGCTCTCTTCCCGGCCATTGGCCGGGAAGAGAGCCGCGCAGGTGAGGGGATTGATTGGTCTCGCTCCAGATTTGAACGCGGTTGCTATCGGTTGCTACGACCAGCAAGCCTACATCTGGCCGATCTTTTAACGCCTGATTGATTTCTTCGGGAATGTCGGCTTGGAGGGGCTGGGCCAGGAGCACCCAGCCGGCCTGGGCCTGATCCAGAGCAGTTCCAAACCCGGCCAGATCAGCCACTTCGGCAACAACTTGAAACTGGTGACTCAGTTGGAAGGCGCGTTTGAGAATGCTGCGCACCAGGCGCGAATCGCTAATCAGAATGATTTTTTGTTCTTTCAGCATAACCAATCTCCTTGCTGCTGTTCCTGTGCGGCGGCTGCGGCCTGCCTGTCTGCGGGCGTTTGAGCGGGCAGAACTCGAACATCAGTCCGTTTCGGTTCCCATCGTGACCAGGACATGATGCTCCTGGCCGTCATCCCGCAAGGGGATGATTCCATCCGGGCAAATTTGGCCGTCCAGCGCGACGCTTGCAATGCCCTGCGCAACGGCCTGTGGATTTTCGACCTGGATCTGATAGACGCTTTTCTGGTAACGATAGTCGATGTGGAAAGACTTCCAGGTTGGGGGGATGCACGGATTGATCGTCAATTGCTGGGCCTGACGCCGCAGGCCAAGCATCATCTCAAGCCCAACCCGATAGGCCCAGCCCGCCGAACCGGTGTACCACGTCCAGCCGCCGCGCCCGACCAGGCCCGGCGCGCTGTAAACATCGGCGGCAATCACATACGGTTCGACCGCATAACGGGCGGCTTTTTCAGGCGTATCGGCGTGCAAGATCGGATTCAGCAGCCGGTAAAGTTCTGCGGCCCGCTCGCCGTTGCCCATTTGGGCAACGGCCCAAACCGTCCAGAGCGCGCCATGCGTGTATTGCCCGCCATTTTCACGAATCCCGGCCGGGTAGCCTTTGATGTAGCCGGGGTCGTGCTCAGTTTCGTCAAAGGGCGGCCTGAACAAGGGCAGCAAGCGCGCCTCCTGTTCCACCAGCCGCTCGTAAACGGCCTGCATGGCCTGGACGTTGCGTTCGCTTTCGCCAGCCCCAGAGATCACCGCCCAAGATTGGGCAATCGAGTCGATCTGGCATTCGGAATTTTGCGTGGAGCCGAGCGGCGAACCATCGTCAAAATAGGCCCGTCGATACCAGGCCCCGTCCCAGGCGTGCGAGTGCAGATTCTCCTGGAGTTGTTTGGCGCGCTGGCGATAGCTTTCGGCTTGTTCAGCGTCGCCGATCTGCTCGCTGAGCGGCGCAAAACCCTCCAAAACGGTATACAAGAACCAGCCGAGCCAGACGCTTTCCCCGTATCCTTCGATTCCGACGCGGTTCATGCCATCGTTCCAGTCCCCGCCGCCAATCAACGGCAGGCCATGCGCGCCCTGGGTCGAGCCGCGCGCAATTGCCCGGCGGCAATGCTCGTAGAGGCTGAAGCTCTCTGGCGTGGACGCATATAGATCATAGCGTTCGTGCTCAGTGGGCGACAAAGGCGCGCCAACCAGGAAGGGCAGCGATTCGTTTAAAATCTCGAAGTCGTGCGTAATGCGCAGATAGGCGGCGGTGACATACGGCAGCCAGAGCAGATCGTCGCTTACCCGTGTGCGGACCCCGCGCCCGAAAGGCGGATGCCACCAGTGCAGCACATCTCCGGCCTCGAATTGATGGCGGGCGGCCCGCAAGATCTGCTCGCGGACGAGGCTGGGTTGGGTATCGATCAGAGCCAGCACATCTTGGAGTTGATCGCGGAAACCATACGCGCCGGAAGACTGATAAGCCGCGGAACGGCCCCAAATCCGGCAGGACAGGTTTTGATACAGCAGCCAGTGGTTGAGCAGAATATCGAGGGCTGGCTCAGGGGTTTTGACCTGCACCTGTCCCAACAAAGCCTCCCAAGAAGATTGTGAGGCTTGCCAGACGGCCGCCACGCGCTCCTCGGAGCGATACTGTTGGATTAAATCGAGCGCGTCGGCTTTGTCGCGGCCTTGCCCCAACAGGAAAAAGACCTGTTTGGTTTCGCCTGCCGCCAGGTCGATGTGCAGTTGCAACGCCGCGCACGGGTCGAGGCCCGCTTCGACCTTGCTGCTCAGCCCGACCCGCGTCAGGGCTGCCGGGTGGGACAGGTCTCCGAGCCGCCCCAAAAATTCGCGGCGGTCGGTCGTCAGGCCGTGCGGGTTTTGAGAACCTGCCAAAAACGCGACGTTTTTCTGAAATTGGGGGTTGTAAGGGTTGGCAGCCAGCAGCGCCCCGCTGGCGGGCTCATATTCTGGCAGGATGAACTGCTGGGCCGTGGCGCGCTGGGCGTCCAGCACCCATTCGACGTAGTAGGTGGCCGTGATGCGCCGTCCGCGCTTGCCCGGGTTTTCAAGCTGTAAGACCACCATTTTGAGGGGCGCATCCGGCGCGGCAAAGACTTTGACGCTCTGAATCAGGCCCTGGCTGTGGTGCTGGTAGATCGAGTAGCCCGCGCCGTGCCGGATCAAATACGGCTCTGGCGAACGCGCGGGCAGCGGGGTCGGCGACCAGACCCGCAGGGTTTCTTCGTCCCGCAGATAGAGCGCTTCTCCCGGCCTATCCTGGAGGGGGTCGTTGTGCCAGGGGGTCAGGCGATTCTCGCCGCTGTTGCCGGCCCAGGTGAAGCCGAAACCGGCCTCACTCGTCAGAAAACCGAAGTTCGGGTTGGCAATGACGTTGCTCCAGGCCATCGGCGTCCATCGCCCTTCTTCCAGATAGATTTGATACTCTTTTCCGTCGGGGCTGAAGCCGCCCAGGCCATTGTCAAATTGGAGGTTGGCCGGGCGCGGCACAGCGCGCAGGCTGCTGGCCTCGGCCCGGGCGCGCGAAGCCATAATTCGGGGCAGGTACGTGGGCGCGTGCAGCAAAGGCTGAAGTTGCTCGCCCAACGGCCCACGCTGGCCGTCCAAAACAATTCTGGCGGCGCTTTCGAGTAGAAGCGGGGTCTGTTCGGGCAGGTCGCTGGCCCGCAGCAGGAAAATGCCGCCGCGCCGATTTAACCAATGGTCGCTTTCCAATTGCGTGACCAGGCGTTGAATCTGTTCGTGCAAATCCTGGGCATAGCCTCTATCTTTTTGGTTGAGAATAACCAGGTCGAATGGGAACTGCCTTCGCCGCCAAAAACGATGGGCTGCGAGCGATTCATGCACCAGGCCAATCTCTGCCAGGTCGTTAATCTTGACCAGCAGAATCGCTTCATCGCCCGAAATGCCAAAGCGCCACAGGCTGGGCTGGCCTTGCTGGTTGGCGGCCAGGCGTTCGGGGGCAGCCCGCAGGGCCGGGTTGGGATAGACCAGCCCCGAAAGCAGCTGCTGGTAGTGCTGTAATTGGGCCGCGCTCAAACCAGCTTCGGCCAGTTCGGCTTCCTGCTGGCGCTGGGTCTGGCGGAAGGCTTGCTCAATCGCTGCCAGGGTGCGATAGCGGCGGGCGATGGCAATTGCCTCGGCGGTGGAAGGGGCGCACAGGGTCAGGTAGGCCAGTTGGACGCTTTGGTAGGGCCGGACTTCGACTTCCTGCCGAATTGCAAAGATCGGATCGAGGCTGGCGATTGGGCCAGCAGCGGCCTCCTGCGGCGTGTGGGAAAGCGCTTTTTGCAAGGCGGCGGCGCTGCGCGCGTTTTGTCCGCGTCCCAGGAACTTCGCGCGGTCGGTTTCGTAAGAGCTGTCTCCCGCCTGGCTGTTGGGCAGCACCACGCAATGCGCCAGAACCAGGGGCATCTCTTCGGGGCTGCGGGCGCGGCGCGAGAAAAGCAGCAAGCCTTCTTCGGGTAAATATTGGCTCTCGACGAATAGTTTGTTGAAAGCCGGGTGTTGTTGGTCGGCGGCTTGCGAGGACAGGACGACCTCGCCATAGCTGGTCAGGCTGACCCGCCTGGTTTGGGCGCTCTGATTGCGGACGGTCACGCGCCGGATTTCGAGCGGGTCGTTGGGGGCCACGCCCACCTCCAGCGAGATGGAGAGATCGCCTTCCCGCCGCTGAAATTCTGCTTTATGAGGCGAAAACTTAACCTGATACTGCCCAGGCTTGGATTCGCCTGGCAGAGGCTGCGCACCGACCGAGAAGGTCTGATCGCGTTCTTCATCCTGCACGTAGAGCCAGCTGCCCCAGTCATCAAGGGTCGCGTCGGCCCGCCAGCGGGTCAGGGCGACATTTTGTTCACTCTCACCGCGCTCATCCCGGTAACGGCTGAAACCGCCGCCGCTTTCGGTGATCAAAACGCTATAGCTGCCGTTGGAGAGATATTGGGCCTGCGGCCAGGGCGGGTTTTGGGGGATCGGCCAGGCTTTCAGCGCCAGGGGCGAGCGCAGGCTGGAGGGACGGGCGCTGCCGGCACGCTCCAGCGCGGTCTGCTCAAACTCACGCGGGGTCTGCTCGACCGGCGCTTGAGGCGGGAAACGTTCCTGTAGCAGCAATTCGACGCTTTCAGCGCGCGGGTCGAGGTGAAAATAGCGCACAAGCACATCGTCGCACAAGGCATTGCAAACGGAATTGAGAATCATGCCCTGGTGATGAGCCATGTACGAGCGCACGATAGCCCGTTTTTGGTTGAGCGGCAGGCGGGCCGGGGTGTAATCGATGGATTCGTAATAGCCGAAGGGGCCAAGCGCTTGTTCGGCCTGCAAATGTTCGAGATTTTGCATGACCGCTTGCGGGTTAATATGGAGGGCCAGCAAACTGGCATAAGGAGCGATTACCAAGTCCTTGGCCAGGTTGCGCTTGCGTCCCAGGCCGGGCACGCCAAATCCGCGATATTGATAATTTTGCTGGTTGTCGAAGTTGTAATAGCCGGCTTCGGAGATGCCCCACGGCGCGCCCTGCTGCCCGGCGTACTCGATCTGACGTCGGACGACGGCCCGATTGGTCTGGTATTGGAGCGAGCCGGGGTAGGTCCGAATCATCAAATCGGGCATTAGATATTCGAACATGCTGCCGTTCCAAGAGAGCAGGGTGCGGGTATGGTCGAGGGCCACAATCGGGCGGTTGAGGTGCAGCCAATGCTCAGCGGGCACATCGCCCTTGGCAATTGCGATTAGGCTGGCTGTGCGCGCTTCAGAAGCGAGCAGGTCGTAATGGTTGGAATCAAGCTGGTCGGAGGCCAGATCGTAGCCCAGATGAAAGACCTTCTGTTTCGGATTGTAGAGAAAGGTGAAATCCATCGCCTGAACGGTGTTTTCGAGCGTGGTTTCAAGCGTTTGGAGTTCCTGGAGCAAGCGCGGGCCCTCGTCCAGGCCCGTTTCCAAGCTGCTTTGGAGTTGGGCCGCCCAGGCATTGGCGGTCAGCCAGTCTGCTTCGGTCGAGGCGGATTGGGAGAGAATTTCTTGCAGCGCGGTCAGCTTTTCCAGCCCGGCTTGGGCGGTTTCGGCCAGCCTGGCAAGCGGCGGGATGGTAATCAGAATCGGTTCCAAATCCTGCCAGGCAGCGGCCAGGGCCGGATTGCCGCTCTCGTTTTGGAGCAAGGCCGGGGGCTGCGCCAGAAGCCTCCACCAGGGCAGTAAGGCGTCGATTTGCAGCTGCAGGTTAAGCAGGTGTTCATCGATGCGCTCAACCCAGCGCAGGATCCCGGGCAGGGAGGGGACGCTCAGCGCGCCGGTCTCCACCAGGTCGGCCATGCTCTGATGGATAGCTGCCCATTCATGGTCTTGAAAAGCGGTCACTTGTTCACGCCAGTTGGAAGATTTTTCGGGGGCTTGCAGCGTTTGCTGATGAAAGACTTTAATTTGGGCCCGCAGAGTTTTTATGAGAGCTTGCACTTGCGGGGCGGGTTTATCTGTGGTCAGCTTTGTGCCATCGATCGCCTCGAGCAGCATTTGCAGGCTGTCGCCCAGCCCCTG
>JAVEWN010000176.1:0-3610 GCA_034004515.1 Anaerolineales bacterium
GCGCGATTGGTGACGCATACAAAATTCCGCGCTCGGGAAGAGCGACTCAAGCGGCGCGCCGGGCAGGTGCGTCAGTTCGGCGCTGACCTGCGGATTGGCAATCCGCCCGTAGATGCGGGTTTGGAAGAAGGCCAACCAATCGGGCAGTTTCAAGGCGCGGCCCGAATTGATGCTGACTACTGGCCAAAGACCGGCGCGCGGCCCACGCTCCAGCAAGAATGCGAACGCTTGCTGGGCCTCATCCTCCAGGTGCAGGATACTATCCAGACCATCGAGCAGCAACAGGATAAAGCGCTGGCGTTGACTGGTGGCAACCCACTCGGCCAACCGCAGGATAAGTTCGGATGTTGCCGGTTCATAGGCCGGGTACGTTTGCAGGGTTTGCCCGTGCAAATCGTCGGCTTGCCACTCTTCGGGGAAATCGGTCAGGGCCAGGATGGCGGCCTCGTTGGCGGGATTCAGGCGGCGGGTGGAGCGCGCCAGGGCCTGCAAAAAAGCTGTCTTGCCGCTGCCTTTATCCGCCAGCAACAGGATCGGGCCGCTGACCGGCCTATCCAGCCGCAGGATCAAGGGCAGGCCGTCTCCAGCGATTCCGAACACAACCGAATGGGCTGGCAAAGGGCCGGCCTGTTCGAGCATGTCGGTCACTCTCGGCAAGATTTGCCCACCTGTTGGTGGGGGATTGCCAAGCTCGGCCTGTACTTGTTGGAAGGCGCGCAGCGCCAGGGTGAATTCTTCAAGAGTTGGCATGGGGCCCTGCTATTTGTAATTAGTACATTTGTTCTATTATACAACCTTTCCCGGCTTTTACAAGAATGAAATCTTACAAATCCGTAACGAAAATTCGTATGATTTTTGTATGAGGGGCTGGCAGGGCTTTCTTAAAGTAACGAAAGTAGGGACAAAAAAGACCTTTCTCGTGTAATCTTTTGTTGCGAGACAAAACATACACAGAGGAAGGTCAAGATGGAGTCTATCACAAGAAATGGTGTAGTTTTTGATGTGGGCAGCTTGTATGCACATTTTCAGAGCCTGAAAGATAACCGCAAGCCCAAAGGATTGCGCTACCGACTGGTAGATATTCTGGTCATGATGGTGATGGCGAAAATTTGTGGCGAAGACACGCCAAGTGGAATCGCAGATTGGGTCAAACATCGTAGTTCGCAATTCAAAGCATGGTTGAAATTAGAGCGTGAGACGATGCCGCACCACAGCACCTATCGGCGCATCTGCGAAACAATTCTTGACGTTGAAGCCCTGGAAAGAATTGTGAGCGCTCTATTGAGTGAAAAGCGCTACTTTGGCAAACAGGTCTTGCTGAGTATGGATGGGAAAGTTTTGCGCGGCACACTGGACGATGAGCAAAAAGGCACCTATCTTCTGGCAGCCTACCTGCCAACCGAAGGGATTGTGCTCATGGAAGTGGCCATTGACGGCAAAGGCAGCGAAATCCCGGGTGCGCCACACTTACTGGGTAAGGTTGACCTGCGCAATAAGATCGTCATGGGTGACGCCTTACACACCCAGCGAGCTGTTTCCATCCAAATTGTCGAAGGCGGTGGTGAATATATTTGGATCGCCAAAGGCAATCAACCCTTGATGGAGGAAAATATTCGTCTGTGGTTTGAGCCAGAGCCCGATCCTATCCCGGGAAGCGCCAATTTGCCCAAGGATTTTGAAGTTGCCAGAAAAGTCAGCAAAGGGCACGGACGACTGGAAGAACGAACCATCACTGTCAGCAGCCAATTGAACGATTTCCTGGACTGGCCTTACCTGGAGCAGGTTTTCAAATTAGAACGCCGTGCCACCACGCTCAAGACCGGCAAAATTCAGGAACACACAGTTTATGGTTTTACCAGTTTGAGCAGAGAAGAAATCGAGCCAAAAAACTTGCTTGATACCATTCGATCTTATTGGGGCATCGAGAACGGTCTGCACTATCGGCGAGATGTCACCCTGAAAGAAGACCGTATTCGTATGACCAAAGGAAAAGCCGGACAGGTAATGGCTTGCCTCAATAACCTTGTACTCGGCTTACTCATCGGCAAACAGAAATTCCGTTATTTACCAGATGCGCGTCGACTTTTCGCCGCTCATCCTGACCAAGCTTTTGCCCTCATTTCTCGACTTTAAGAAAGCCCTGTCCTTTTTTGCTGAAAATGTAAACTCTTTGTAAGTATCATGCTATAATTAAAAAGTCGTTGCAACTTGACACACCATACTCGCTGTGCTAAAGTAACGGGTATTGAGTTGTTTAGATAATCCACTTTTGAAAAGAAAATACTCTTGTTAGGAGGGTCGTCTTGTCCAAGTCTCGTACTCAACAAATGGTGGACCGACTGCGACAATTGCAAGCGTCGTCCCCAGACATTGAAGCATCGGCGATCGTAAGCGTAGATGGCTTGATCATTGCATCCGCTCTCCCTCAAGGTGTTGAAGAAGACCGTGTTTCCGCGATGTCAGCGGCAATGCTTTCACTGGGTGAACGAATTGCATCTGAATTAGGACGTGGTTCGCTCGAGCAGGTCTATATCAAAGGCGAAAAAGGTTATGTTATTCTAGTGTCTGTAGGCGAAGAGGCTGTGTTGACAGCCCTTGCTCGCGAACAAGCCAGGCTTGGCTTGATTTTCCTGGATATGCGCCGGGCTACCGAAGACCTGGAAAAACTCATCTAAGGCGGAGACTGTTATGAGCCCGATTGAAAAAGCAGGACTTTACTACCCCAATAAGTTTGGCCTGATTATCATAAAAGCCCTTGAAGAAGTGATGGGCAAGAATGGGTTGAATGCCATTCTTAATCTGGCAGGCCTAAACGAATACATTGACAGTTATCCCCCGGATAACCTCGAAAAGCAATTCGATTTCGCCGATGTTTCTTCCATCAATGTCGCGCTAGAAGAGATGTACGGGCCGCGCGGTGGGCGTGGCTTGGCTCTGCGCGCCGGTCGCGCGACCTTTGCTGATGCCCTGCGCAACTTCGGCGCACTGGCAGGCGCAGGCGATCTGGCTTTCAAGGTTTTGCCCTTACAGGCTAAAATGCGCATCGGCATTCCGGCCATGGCCAAGATTTTCAGCCAGGTTTCTGACCAGCACAGCACCGTTGAAGAACGCGAAAACGAGTTCGTTTACACTATCCACAAGTGCCCGGTTTGCCAGGGCCGCAGCGGAGTCGACAAACCGGTCTGCTTCATTGCTGTGGGCTTGTTGCAGGAAGGCCTGAAGTGGGTTTCGGGCGGCAACGAATTCCGCGTAAACGAATCACGCTGTATTGCTCTGGGTGATGATGTTTGCGAGTTTATCATCCAAAAAGAACCGATTGCCTAACCTACAATTAATCACACCAGATAAAAATGGCCCAGTTGTGAGCCATTTTTATCTGTAAAAACCCTATCCCTAGCCTTTGGTGAGGCCGCTGTGGCAGAAGAAAAATCCAAAATCCTGATTGTTGAGGACGACCTCGATGTCGCCGATATGCTCAACGCGTATTTCCGCGTGCAAGGGTACGAGGTATTTACCGTCAACTGGGGAGAAGATGGCGTCCGCGCTGCCTTAACCGCCCGGCCCGACCTTATTATCCTCGATATTCGCTTGCCGGATATTGACGGCTATG
>JAVEWN010000076.1:0-16958 GCA_034004515.1 Anaerolineales bacterium
ATCCGCGGGCCAACCTGTCCCATGTAGGGGTTGCCGAGGAAATAAGAAAGATCGCGGCAAGTGATCGCCAGCACGAAACCGATCGCAACTTGTGAGGCTTTGAGCGTGATCGATGAAAAGGCGACAATCGCCGCCACCAGTGCGCCGACCAGCGCTCCGGCGAGGAAGCCAAGCACCAGGCTATTCGTCTCTACCGAGACAACAAATCCGGCCATCGCAGAAAGCAGAATGGTTCCGTTCATCGAAAGGTTGATGACACCCGCCCGCTCTGAAATTGTTTCACCAATCACGGCGAAGAGTACAGGCGCAGCGCTGACCAGGACACCAGCCAGGCCAAACAGCAGGATTTCAAAAGTCATGAGGAAGTCCCCTTTCGGCTGAAGTATTTCTGACGCGCGCCATCGGCCAGCAAGACGAACAGCACCAGCACACCCTGCAAGACGCCTGCCAGCGAAGAATCGAGGCGCAGCACAATCGGTAATTGAATGCTGCCAATATTGAGGGCCGCAAAGAAAACCGCGACGGGTGCCGCCCAGAGCGGATGGTAATTGACCAACATACCGACCATCAGCCCCATAAACCCATACCCGCTGGAAATGGAGGGAATTAAGCGGTGGTAGACCCCCGTCACTTGCATTGCGCCAGCCAGCCCGCCCAACGCGCCGCACAAAATGAAGGCCAGCATCATGTATTGCCAGGTGGGGATGCCAAACAGATAAGAAGCATGTGGATTTCTGCCAACCGCTTTCAGCCGCAGCCCAAAGTAGGTGCCGCGCAGCAGAAAGTAGACAAAGACGACCGAAAGCAGCGACAGCCCCAACGCCCACGGGCTGAGCCGCAAGCCCGGAAAAGTGGACAGCCAGAGCGAGGTATCAAAGGGGACTGTCCCGCTCATCGAGGCTACGCCGGGGCGTTTCCAGGGGCCGAAAATCAGCCAGAGCGTAATGGCGGTTGCGACAAAGTTCAGCCCCAGCCCGCCGAAAATTTCGTTGACGCCGCCAAAAGTTTTTAGGGCACCCGCCAGGGCCGCCCATAATGCGCCGCCCAACATGCCCGCTAAAACCGATAGCCCGATCACGAGGGCCGGCGGCAGCCCGGAATCTTGCAAGATGCGCATCATGCCCGTCGTGAAAATTGCGCCGAGCATGATCTGGCCTTCGATGCCGATATTCCACAATCCGGCGCTGAAGGTGATTAAAAGCCCGGCTGAAACGAGCATGAGCGGAACCCAGGCACTTAAGACATCTGAGATTTTGCCGATCGAGCCGAATGAGCCGCTGAGTATGTTGCCAAAGGCTTGCAGCGGCGGCGCTCCGCTGGCGATCAAAATCAGCGTGGTGAAGAGAAGCGCCAATCCGACGGCGGCCAGGCGCAGCAAAAGGTCTGTCCAGCGCACGTTACGCATGGGTGGCCTCCCGATTCTTTGAGATGGTTTCCCAGCCTTTGCCGCCAATTAATTGTCCAAGTTGGTCGACGCTGGTTGTGGCGGTATTGAGAGGTGCCGAAACTTTGCCTGCAAAAAATACCAGGATACGGTCGCTGTATTGCAGGATTTCATCCAGGTCAGATGAGATGAAAATGATCGATGTTCCTTGCTGGCAGCGTTCTTTGAGCTTGTCCCAAATATACATGACCGATTCTATGTCCAGCCCGCGCGTGGGGTGTTCGAGCAGAATCAGGTCGAGTGGATCACGCAGCAGGGCCAGCAGGGCGCGTTGCTGATTGCCGCCGGAAAGCGATTCAACCGGGCTAAAAGGGGTTCCCTTGATATTGAAGGCCTGGATGTTTTGCTGCGCTTTTTCTATGGCCTGGGCCTGATTGATGAACATGCCGCGCGTTTCGCCTGAAAGGATAAAGTGCTCGCTCAAGGTCATGCCGGGCACCAGCCCTTTTTCGAGGCGGGCGGCGGGCAGGTAGGCCGTTCCGTGTTTTTTGAAATCGTGGTGGGTGCGGGTGGTCAGGTTGATGTCCTTAATAAAAAGGTCTCCGCCTGTCGGGCGGGTCAGCCCGCAGCAGGCCTGTAAGAACAGGTTTTGCCCTGAACCTTCCATGCCTGCCAGCCCAATGACTTCACGCTGGCGCACATCCAGCGAAACTTTTTCAATCTTGATCCGGTAATCTTCCATGCACAAATTGTCGAGGCGGATGGCGCTTGGCCCGGATTCAAATTGGATGCGTCCGCCAAAAGTGATGAGTTTTCCGAACATCATTTCGACCAGTTTTTCGGCATTGAAGGGCGGATTCATTGTGCCGACGAGTTTGCCTTGCTGTAAAACTGCCACGCGGTGACAAAGCGCCTCGACATCTTCCAGCTTGTGCGAAACGAATATGATGGTTTTGCCCTGGCTGGCGAGGGTTTTGATGGTGGCGAAGAGTTTTTCTTTTTGGGCGGCAGAAATGCCGGTGGTGGGTTCGTCCAAAATCAGGACACGCGCTCCCAGCCAGATCAGGCGCAGGATTTCGAGCTGCTGGCGTTCTCCGACGGTCAGGGTGTCGGTGTATGAGTCGGGGCTCAGATTAAATTCAAATTGAGCGGCGAGCTGTTTGAAATCCCGTCTGGCCGCTTTTCGGTCGGGGAAAATTTTCCCGGCCTGGCCGAGGATGAAGTTGTCGATCACCCGCAGCGGAGGAAAGTCAAGCGGATCCTGGTGCAGCATTCCCACGCCATATTTTATGGCGTCGGATGGGGCGCGGATGACGACAGGTTTGTCATCCAACAGGATTGTGCCGCTATCCGCCTGGATGAAGCCTGAGAGAATCTTCATCAACGTGCTTTTACCGGCGCCGTTTTCGCCCAGGATTCCCTGAATGACCCCGGCTGGGATAGCCAGGCTGATGTCGTTGCTGGCGTGGACGGGCCCAAAGGATTTATGGATATGCTGAAGTTCAACGTTCATGGCGTTTTCTCGGCGCTTTCTGCGTTGTGGTTTTTGAAAAAAGCAGGGGCAGGCCTGATGAGACCTGTCCCTGCTAATCTTGAAGAGGCTTATTGCGAGACGCTTTGACCTTCCATGCCTTCGAGCAATTGTTGGAGATACCAAATTTGCTGGTCGGAGGCGGTCTGTCCCTCGCTCAGGAAGGGCGAACCATCCTGATAGTTGAGCGGGCCGCTAAACAGGCTCAGCCCGCCCGCCAGTTCGGCGATGAATTTGTCGAGGCTGGTGGAGGCTTCAGGGGAAAGCGCATCGCCCTTGTAAAAGCCGACGATGGACGAATCGGGGTTGTTGATGTCTTTCCAATCCGGGGCAAGCCAGACCCAGTCGGGCTTCCAGGTGCCGGATTTGGCGGCGGTGATAACTTCAACATAGGCGGGGCCCCAGTTGAAATAAGGGACGCCCAGGCAGATGTCCTTACCTTCTTCGCAGGAGCCGATAAAGTCGTAGGGGATGCCCCAAACTTCTTTCCCTTCGGCGGCGCGTTTCTTGGCTTCGGTAATGCCTTCGGTTGTGTCGATGCCGGACAGGACGACATCGTAACCGGTGTTAAAGAAGTCGTTGGCGACCTGGGTCGGGTCAGAGGTGACGCCGGGGATGTTGAACCAGAAGCCGATCCAGGTGACTTTAAATTTCAGGTCAGCCGAGTCTTTGCCCATGTAGTTTTGCCAGCAGTAGTCCGCGCCCAGATAAGCGGCTGAAGCAAGCCGGCGGGTTTCATCGTTGATTAATGGGCCAAGATAGCCGATCTGACCGGTTTTTGTGGTCAGGGCGGCGGCGCAGCCAGCCATCATTTTTCCGTATACCATCCGGCCAAAGACGTTTCCGATATTGGGCAGGTCTTTATATTCTTTGCCGTCTTTCCAGGCAGAATCGCCGGAAGGGTGCATAACGATGATCTCAGGGTGATCTGCCGTAAATTCGAGGGCGCTGTCTTTCATGTCATCTGAGTTAAAGATGATCAATTTGGCACCCTTTGAGACCAGGTCTTCGGCCAATTGAGCCGGGGTGGTGCCGGGGCGGTCAGCGGGGTTGACTTTGTCCACGTACAGCATTTCTGTGCCGGGGATTTTTTCTTCCACGTATTTACCGCCTTCATAGTGGGCCTGGCTGTAGCCGCGGTCGTTGTATGGGCCGACCATCAACATGCCAAACTTGAAGGTTTCTTCGGGCTGGGCAGGGGCGGCCGGGGTTGGGCTGCCACAAGCTGTAAGCACGAGCGAAAAAAGTACAAGTAACAGCGTGAGATTGAAAAACTTGCGCATCGGGTCCTTCCTCCTTGAAGGTTTGATGAAAGGGAATGCCTTTCATTGGATTACCAGGCACATTTTTGACGAATGGTTTGCGTGCCGGGATGACTATATGAGGGTATCAAATTTTCTTTAAAAAGGCAACAGTTTTTTGAGTACATTTGTCTGACAAATGTAACTATTTTTGCCTGCTAAATCGCTGCGGGGCGGTTTTGCTATTTTTGTGGGTGTGGCTTGCGGGTGTTCCTGGCGGCGAAACGCCAAACCCAACCGAAAACTACACCGGCCACCTGGCCCAGGATGACGGCCTGCAAAAAGGCGGCCAGTCCGCGCCCGTTCAACCAGGTAACGGCGCCGGGCAGTTCCAGAATCAGGTAGTTGTAGGCGCTCAGGCCCCCCAGCAGGACAAACATGGCCCAGCGAACCGCCCAGCGCGAGTCCAGGATTTGATTTACGAGCCAGTAGGTGATGCCAGAACCGCCCGCCAAGACCAGCATGACCATCATCCAGCCGAAGATATTGGGATAGCCCGCATTTAAGAGCGGATTTTGCGGAATGACCGTTTCGGGCGTGCTGATGGGGGTCGGTTCGATGATTTCTGTCGGTTCGGGCGTGGGCGTGATGATTAACGCGCTGCCGCCATCACTGCTGACATCCAATTGAATCACGTCTGAGACGGTGGCCGGTTCACTCGAAGCGCGAATTTCGATCAGCCCGGCCTGGTCGATCCGAAAGGTGGCTTTGGCGACGCCCTGCGTGGTGGTCGATTCGACCTGTTGGATCAGGCTGCTTTCAGCCTGGAGGATGAATTTGACGACCGTCCCATCTGGCACCAGCCGCCCGTTGTGATCGAGGATGACTCCTGTGCGCAGCGAAATACTCTCGCCCACTTTAAAAACCGGAGCGGGTGGGGTTTCGGTCTTGGATAACTCTATGGTTGCTGCGGGTTTTGTCTCAATCGGCGCGGGCGGCAGGTCTAACGAAAGCGCGATCACCTGATTCGGAGCAGGGGCCATGGCGGAGATCAGGTCATAGCCCAGGCCGGGAATGGAGACCGGCGAAGCGCCGACTGGCGTGATTTCCTGAAAAAGCAGGCGCGCGGCCACTTCGACAAAAGGCGGCGCTTCGCTGTACAGGCTGTAATAGGCCGTCAGGTTTGAAATATCGGTTGCGTCAAGATAATAGGGTGCGCCGAAAGCAAACAGGAGGACGCGCTTATTAAGCAGCAGGCTTTGTTTTTCAGCAAAGAAACGTTTGAAGAGTTCTTTCTGGGCGCGGCCTTCGCTCAGGTCAAGCGTCGAAAATACAACCCAGTTTGCGCGCTGCAAGCGGCTGCCGAGGCGCGCGCTGGCCGGGTCATTTTCGAGATACAAGGCCAACTCGTCAAAAGAATACGAATCCAGGTTGGCGGGGGTGATCAGCCCGCCCGTTTGCGGCCCGTAAAGCGTCAGGACTGAATTTTGCAAGGCATTCTGCGGCAAGACCGTTTGCTCAAGGCACTCAGAGCATTGCCTTGAAGTTCTTGAATCGGTGAAAAAAATAATGTAATCACGCAGCCCGGGCGGCTCTGGCAGGACGGTTGAAAGTTCGGCGCGTGAAGGGCTGAGCAGACTGGCCGCCTGGCGCGCGATTTCAAACGTCAGGTCTGTTGAAGGCTTCAGGTCTTGAATCAGGCCCGGCTGAGGGCGCGTCGTTCCGAGCGTAAAAGATGGATACAGCCGATACTTGAGCGCCAACAGGCGCAGCACCGATTCGTCCACCCGTTTGGCGAAAGCCGGGTCTTCACGGTATTTTTGGGTGAAGAAATCCAGAATGCGCAGGATGGTTGTGTAGCTGTCTTCGGTATCGCTCGATTGGATGTTGCCGAGGTAAAGCAGATCGTTGCCAGCCAGAAAAGCGTCGCGCGCCACCAGGCGGGCCGAAAACCCGGTCTGGCCGGGGTCGTAAAAGCGGCGCACGGCGGGCGTCCCCAGGTCGTCGCTGAGCATGATGCCGCCGTTCTGCCGCCAGGATGCGAACTGCGGCAAAGATAAAATCTCGCCGAGCGATTGCTGGTCGAAACTGACCGGGCGGGTGGTTGCGCGGATATTGCCTTGAAACCCCTGGTAGCGGATATGGGAAACCAGCAATCCATCGGCGGTGCTTTCAGGGTTGGGCGCGTTGCCGGTTATCGCAAAAAAAGGAGCCAGCTCAACTTGCTTCAACTCTTCGAGCGAACGGCGCACCGTTGCAATTTCCTGTTCGATTGGGCGGTCTGTATCGCCGCTGCCGGGAAAATGCTTGGCGATGACCGCCATACGGCCCTCGCTGCCGGCCCGCAAGCCGCTGATAAAGGCTTTGCCCATTTCGCTGACCCAGTACGGGTCGCCGCCAAAAACGCGGGTGCTTAAATCGGCTGAAAGCGACGGGTTCGGGTCGCTCAAAACATCCAGTGAAAGACCCAGATACAGGTTGAAGCCCAACGCTGCCAGCTCGCTCCCCATCACCTCGCCATAATCGTTCGCCAGAAAAGTATTCCAGGTGGCGCCGAGCGCCATCTGGTCTGGCAAGGAGGTCAGCCCGGAGAGAATTTCATCGTTGGGCGGGCCGCCGCCCTCCTGCGCGATTCCCACCCAAAGCGGGACGTAAGTGCGCGGCGCAGCCGGGTCAGACGCTTTGAAAGATTTTTGCCATTCGACATCTTGCAGGCTGGCGACCAGGCTGTAAGCTCCGTTGAGCGTCTCTGGCGCATCCACAAAATTGTCATTGGCCGCCGTCAAAATAACGCCGCCAATGTGGTGGTTGGCAATCAGATCGTAAATCTGCGATTCAGGCGTCACCTGATTGCCCTGGAATGTAATCAGGAACAACTGCCCAACCCGCTCTTCAGGGGTTAATTTTGCCAGCAAAGCCGCCGCTTTGGGGTCGCTGTCGCTCTGGGCCTGGGCCGAAAGCAGCGGCAAGGGCAGAGAAAACAAGATCAACGCCAGCAGAAAGGCGGAAAGCAAGCGCATTTTCACGAGCCGACCCTCGCATTTTTTAAAATTTCGGCGTGGATTTCGGGTTGGATGTTGCCGCCCGAAAGAATGATGACCGCCCCGGGCCCGGTTCTGCCATCGAGGGCCGCCGCCAGCGCGACCGCCCCGGAGCCTTCCAGCGTTTCTCCATAATTTTCCCATGCGAAGGCCACTGCCCGCGCGATGGCATCTTCCTCCACCCGGATAATTTCATCGGCGAGTTGGCGCACGAGCGGGATGGTAATCGATTGCGCTGCGACTGGCCCGGTCAAGCCATCGGCCAGCGAGGGCAGATCCGGCACACCTGCCTGGGTATTGCGCGTCAAAAGGCTGTGCATAAAAGCGGAATTTGCCGCCTGGACCCCCACCAGCCGCGCTGCGGGGTTGGCCTGTTTGAGGGCCAGCCCAACGCCTGACAACAATCCGCCGCCGCTGATCGGCACATACCAGGTCAGCCGGTCGGTTTGCGGTGCTTCTTCCAAAATTTCGAGGGCCAGCGTGCCTTGCCCGGCAATGACCCCGGCATCGTTGTACGCTGAAACAAAAGTCGCGCCGCGCTCGGCAGCGTAGCGGATGGCGGCCGCTTCGGCCAGTTCGTACCCGCCCGCGACGAGTTCCACCTCGGCCCCCAGGGCGCGCATGGCTTCGATTTTTCGGGCTACGGCGTGGTCTGACGCAAAAACCTTGACCGGCGCGCCGCTCAATTGGGCGGCAAACGCCAATCCCTGGCCGTGGTTGCCAGCCGAAGCCGTTACCAGCCCGGCCTGGCGTTCCCAATCTTCGAGCAACAGGGTTTTGTTGAGCGCGCCGCGCAGCTTGAACGAGCCGGTAATTTGGCGGTTTTCCCATTTAAGCCACAAATTCCGCTGCGAGTCGTGCGTCAGCGGAGTCTTGCGGACGTGGGGGGCAAGTCTTTTTTGCGCTTCGAGAAGCCAGTTGTAAGGGAACATTCAGAGTATCCAGTGTTCAGTATTCAATAACCAGTCCCTGAGCGGAACGAGCCGATAGGTGAGTGCAGTCGAAGGGCGGTTCGGCCAGCAAATGTTCTTTGATTACACTCAGGGCTTGTTATGTCCGCCCAAAAACAGTAAGGGCCAGTTGCGGGTCGTCTGTGAAGATGCCGTCGACGCCCAGGGCTTGCAGGCGGCGCATCTCGTCTGGGGCGTTGACCGTCCAAACGTGGACGCGCCTTGCACGGGCGTGAGCGCGCGCGACGCTTGCCGCGCTGACATCCCCGCTGAAGGGATGTTCGGCCTGGAGCGACAATAAGTTGCCCCAGCGGCGCTGCCACCAGCCTGCGGGGCCGGGCAGAGCCAGTTGAGCGCGTGGCAGGCCGGGGGTCAGAGCGCCAGCCCGCATCAGATTGTGCGGCAGAAAGCTGGAGTACAGAATCCGGTCTTCCATCTGGTAGCGTTTTACCAATTCCGCCACTTTATCGACCAGTTTATCGAAAGGTGTCGCGTAATTGGTCAGTTCGATGTTCATCAAGAGTTTGCTGCCGACCGTCTCGAAAATTTCGGCCAGGGTCGGGATGCGTTCGCCGCGCCAGGCTTCGCCAAACCAGGCCCCGGCCTCGAGCTTTTTGAGTTCGGCCAGCGAATAGGTGCCAATTTTGCCTGTGCCGGTCGTGGTGCGTTCGAGGGTCGCATCGTGATGGACGATGACGTGGCCGTCGGCGCTTAACTTAACGTCAAATTCGATGGCGTCTGCGCCCTGTTCGACGGCCAGTTGAAAGGCGGCCAGGGTGTTTTCAGGGGCATGGGCCGATGCGCCGCGATGGGCAAAAACGGTGGGGCGGGGTAAATTGGGAAACATTGGGCCTCTAAAATGTCCTTCGACTACGCTTTTCTTTACAAGGTGTCACGTCCTGAGCGGAGGGCGAAGCGTATTGTGCGTAGCCTGTAGTCGAAGGTCGCTCTGCTCAGGACTTGGTGAACATTACAATTCCACGAAATAGGAAGCGGCGGCCCGGTTGAGCAGTTCGCGGCTCATTTCTGGTTCTGCGTTCGTGTAGCGGGCAATATCGATGATCTGGTCGCACAGGTCGCGCGGGTGCGAGGCGCGCAGTTTGCGGTTGCGCTTGATGTACCACTCTTGCAGCAGGTAGGCCAGGCCCTGGTCGTTGTATTTGACGTTTTTGGCCTGGGCGACGCGTTTGAAAATCTCGCGGAATTCTTCGTAGGAAGGGTCGCCAATTTCGATTTTGTGACGCAGCCGGCGCAGAAAGGCCTCGTCGACCAGGTCTTTTGGCGGCAGATTGGTCGAGAAAACTACCAGCACATCGAAGGGGACTTCGATTTTGCGGCCCGTATGGAGGGTCAGAAAGTCGACCCGGTTTTCGAGCGGCACGATCCAGCGGTTGAGCAGGTCGCGCGGGCGCACCTGTTGGCGGCCAAAGTCGTCGATCAGCAAAATGCCGCCGCTGGCTTTGACCTGAAAGGGGGCTTCGTAGTACTTGTGGGTATCGTCGAAGACCAGGTCAAGCCCGGCCAGGGTCAGTTCGCCGCCGACTACGATGAAGGGCCGTTTGATGTAGACCCAGCGCGGATCACGTTTGGCCCCTGAGCGCAGCGAGCCGGTTCCAGAAGCAGTCGAGTCGTCGTCTTTGGCGCGTTGGTGGTTGACCGAATCATAGAGTTTGATGACCTGACCATCGACATAGAGCGCGTAGGGAATGTACATGTTTTGGGTCAGAATCAGGCTGCCAAAGGCGCGCGCTACGCTGGTTTTACCGTTGCCGGGCGGCCCATACAAAAAGATGGAGGTGCCGGAGTTGAGGGCCGGGCCGAGCTGCTCAAAGGTGGTTTTTGCGAGTACCAGTTGTGAGAGCAGTTGGTGCATGGTGCGGGCGGTCACGGGAATGCGTTGCCTGCTCTGGCGGCGGATGGCTTTGTTGTAGATTTCAATCGGAACCGGAGCGGGCCCGGCGTACTGGCTGCGGTCGAGCGCTTCGCGGGCGCGGTCGATGCCTGCGCCGGTGATGGCGTATTGATAGGAACCTTCTCCCAGCCCCATCGACGAAGATTTGACCTCGACCAATTTCTCGCGTTTGAGCGATTCTAGAATCAGGTCGGTTACTCCGGCGAAGGGCAGGGCAATTTCTTCGGCTACTTTGAAACCGGAAAGATAGCCCTGAAAGTAGAGAATTTTCAAGGCCAGGTCTTGCAGCCAGAGCTGCGCCAGGCCGGTATCTTCGATGCGCGTAATGGGCGGCGGCAAAAAGGCGACAGAACTGGAGCCAGCCTGTGGCGAAACAGGGCGAACTGGAAAATTAGTATTGAGAGACATGATTACCTGCCGGGAATGAATTGGATAATGGATATAAACACGATAAGATTATAGCATGTCAGACCCTTGCGTTCTAAAGTTGAAGATGGCAACATCCGCGGGTTTCTCTTATAATAGCGCCTATGAAACTCTCTGTGATTATCCCTGTTTACAATGAAAAGAATACCGTCCGAGAAATTGTCCGGCGGGTGCAGGCCACCGGCCTGGCCTGGGAAATTTTGATGGTGGATGATGGCTCACAAGACGGCACTCGCGAAATCCTGGCTGAAATGGACGGCAAGGAGGGTGTGCGCGTTATCCTGCACGAGAAGAATCAGGGCAAGGGCGCGGCGGTTCGGACCGGCTTGCAAAACGCTTTGGGAGACGTTCTGCTGATTCAGGACGCCGATCTGGAATATGATCCGCGCGAATACCCGACTCTGCTTAAACCCATTGAAGAAGGCCTGGCCGACGTGGTCTATGGCTCCCGTTTTCTGGGCGGGCCGCATCGCGCGATTCTGTTCTGGAACATGGTCGCCAATAAATTGCTGACGCTGATGACCAATATTCTCTACAACAACATCCTGACCGACATGGAAACCGGCTACAAGGTTTTTAAGCGGGAAGTGATTCAGGATATGAAATTGCGCGCCAACCGCTTCGACTTTGAGCCGGAGTTTACCGCTAAAATCCTGAAGCGCAACGTGCGCCTGTTTGAAGTGCCGATTAGTTTTAACCCGCGTGAATACTCTGAAGGCAAGAAAATTGGCCTGGTCGATGCCTTCGAGGCGGTCTGGGCTTTGCTTAAGTATCGCTTTGTAGATTAATTCTGAGCTGAGAAACCAAACGCCGCTGAAATCATTGGATTTCAGCGGCGTTTTTTATTTTGGAGGGTTATGCCCGCAAACCGGATTTTTCGCGCAGGGCTTTTTGGACATGCGGCTGGAGTTCTTTGTTCAGGGCGGGCAAAATTCTACGGAAAGAGCTCAGCGCCTGGGCGTTGTGCAGCGCGCCAATAATTTGTTTCAAGAAGAAAGCAGTTTCGACAGGTGAAGCCCGGTGCAGTGTGTTCATCAAACTTGCCAGTTCGTTTTGCAGGCTGGCTGGCGCGCTGGCAATCACCGGGCGGACGATTTCAAAAACCGGCGGCAGGTTCTCAAAACTGGGATCATCGAGCAGGGGAATCAGGGCCTGGATGCCATTTGCCCACATGTTGGGCCTGTCGCTGCCCAGCCATTCTTGGATCAAAAGCAGGAATTGGTCGGGCGTTTCGCGCCGCAGACGGTTCAGGCTGGTGCTGACGAGGGCAGCCCGCACTTTTTTGTCTTTCGCCCGCCCGCCCCAGGCGCTGATCCGCTCGACCAGGAGCGGCGTGCGCGGGTCGATGCGTCCAAGCAGGGTGGCGGCCAGCAGGCGGGTTTCGAGATGAGCATCCTTCCAGAGCGCGTCGGTCAGGGCCATGCTTTGTTCGGGGAAGGTGGCTGTCAGCGGGGCCAATTCCATTTCGATTTGCTTCAAGACCGAGTGCGGGGCGCGGTACGAGCGCAGCACCGAAGCCGGGGCCGCAACACTGACGCGCATCGTGCGGTCAGCGTACAGGTCGAGAATTTCATGCAGGTCATGCAAAAACGCCGCAGGCTGGTCAAATTTCTCGACCAGCGTTGCGGTTTGGATCTTGAGACGGGCAATATCGATGGCGGGCATAAGGCGCGTTTAAGGTTGACAGGTTGCAGGTTGAATGAAGAACCTTTCAACCTGCAACCGTTTTTAATAGGCTTTCGAAAAATACACTTTGCGTTTGGCTTCTTTGCCGCAAACGATGCACGTTCCGGCCTCGTTGGGCTGGCCTTCAATCGGGATGCAGCGCGTGGTGGCTTTGGTATCTTCTTTCACTTTCGCTTCGCAGGCTTTGCTTTCGCACCAGTACGAGAAGGCCCATCCGCCCTGGACGACCTGTTTGAGTTCTTGGTAGTCTTTGGGGTCATGGATGTGGCTGTCGCGCATGGCGCGGGCCCGTTCGAGCAGGGCCGCCTGGACAGTGACCAGCATTTCGCTGACGGTGGCCGCCAGGTTTTCCTGCGAGACGAAGGATTTTCCCTCACGTCCGGGTTTGTCGCGGCGGGCCAGGGCGACAGAGCCTTTTTCGACATCCTTGGGGCCGATCTCCATCCGCAGGGGGACGCCGCGCATTTCCCAATCGTTAAACTTGAAGCCGGGGGTGACTTCCTCGCGGTCGTCCATTTTGACGCGCACTCCGGCAGCTTTCAGCTCGCTGAAGATGCGCTCGGCGACGGGCATCACGGCGGCCTTTTCGGCCTCGTTCCTGAAGATCGGAATCATGATCACTTGAACGGGAGCCAGGCGCGGGGGCAGGATGAGTCCCTGGTCGTCGCCGTGGGTCATGATAATGGCCCCAATGAAACGGGTCGAAAGTCCCCAGGATGTCGTGTAGCAGTATTCCAGTTCGTTCTCGCGGTTTGTAAACTGAATCTCGAAGGCCTTGGCGAAGTTCTGGCCCAAATAATGGCTGGTTGCGCTTTGCAGGGCGCGTGTATCTTGCATCATGGCCTCGATGGTGGTCGACATGACCGCCCCGGCAAATTTCTCGTATTCAGATTTGATGCCTTTGATGACCGGGACCGCGCCTTCGTTGATCGCAAAATCGGTGTAGACATCCAACATGCGCAGGGTTTCTTCGCGGGCTTCGGCCTCGTTGGCGTGGGCGGTGTGGCCTTCCTGCCAGTAGAACTCGGCGGTGCGCAGGAAGAGCTTCGTGCGCAGTTCCCAGCGCATGACGTTGCCCCACTGGTTGATCAGGATCGGCAGGTCGCGCCAGGATTTGATCCATTTGCTGTACATGTAGCCGATGATCGTCTCGGAGGTGGGACGCACGACCAGCGGTTCTTCGAGCGTTTCGCCGCCGCCGATGGTTACGATTGCCAGTTCGGGCGCAAACCCTTCGACGTGTTCCTTCTCTTTTTCAAGGAAAGACATGGGGATGAGCATGGGAAAGGCTGCGTTGACGTGGCCGGTCTCTTTGAAGCGTTTGTCGAGCGCCTGCTGAATGTTTTCCCAGAGCGTCCAGCCGTAGGGACGCACGACCATGCAGCCGCGCACGGGTGAGTAATCGGCCAGTTCGGCTTTCAGTACCAGTTGGTTGTACCATTCCGCAAAATTATCGGCGCGGGTGGGGAGTTTTTCTTCTGCCATTTTGTCCTCACTAGGAGTCCAAAATCTCCAGATTTTGGACTTTTTGAATTGATGTTATTACCAACGTCAGGAGACGTTGGACTCCAATAATGCTACAGCAGCCTCCACATCCTCCGCGAAAAGCAATAATTCTTTCGCACTTTCAGAGGTATAGCTGTCGGTTGTCTCGAAAACCTGGTGGAAGATGGCGTTCCAGCCATTCCCAACCAGGACAAGCGGCCTACGGTGAATACTCTCTACGATCATCAGATTCCACATCAGCGAGATCTCGGTCAGTGTGCCGGGGCCGCCCGGCAGGGCAATCGCGGCGTCGCAGCTTTTTGTCAGGTCTTCCAAACGCGCCATCAGGGTCGGCGCACAGCGGACTTCCTTAACCCAGGCGTTCGCGCCGCCGGGCCGCCAGGCCTCGATTTCCGCGCAAGTCACGCCAACGACGTGTCCGCCGGCTTCGCTTGCGCCTCTGCTGGCCGCTTGCATGGTGCCGCCATAGCCGCCGGTCAGCACGCTATGGCCGCGCTCGGCCAGCATTTTGCCCAGGCGATAGGCGTCTTCATAAGCGGGTGAAGCGGGTTGCGGTCTCGCGCCGCCAAAGATGGTGATATTCATCAAAAATCCTTTGTTGAAGGTTGTACGTTGCATGTTGAAGGATGAAGGTTCGTTCAACATTCAACGTTGATTACTTTTTAGAATCCCATTCCCGGCCCGCATTTACTGCCAGCTTCTGCAAAACCGCTTCTTCCAGGTCGATCCCAGAAAGTGAAGCCAGTTGCAGCAGGTAGAGGGTCACATCGGCCAGTTCGCCGGCCAGTTCGGCCTTGTCAAGCGGCCCCTCGCGCCACTGGAAATGCTCCAAAATTTCTGCCGCCTCCAGCGAGAGCGAAATTGCCAGGTTGCGCGGCGTCTGCGGGCGTTTGGTATCGGCCTCGTACCAGCCTTTGGAACGGACAAAAGCGTGCATTTTTTCGGTCAGTTCGGAAAGTTCCATATTCGATACTCGGTACTCGATACTTGGTACTCGGTACTGGATAATGCGAATATCGAGTATCCCATTACCACTCACCAACAAAAAACGGCTCGCCAGGTCTGGGAGCCGCTTTACGCCATCTCAAAACGAACCTATCCAGACCAGAAGGTTTGCCAATGCGGTGCGGGGGACGGGTTCAGGTTCATGCGCGCTATTATACGCGAAAAAACTCAAAAAGGCTATAATCGAGCAATGCTGACCCGCCTGCCCGCCCTCCACCAAATCCTGCTGCGTCAAATCGACACCCAGGCTGCCGAGCTGGGACTGCCAGCCTACCTGGTCGGCGGCGGCGTGCGCGACATCCTGCTCGGCCAACCGGCCCTCGATCTGGATGTCGTCATCGAGGGCGACGCCCCGCGAGTTGCGGCAGCCCTCAAAGCCCGGCACGGCGGCGGGCTTACCCTCCATCCCAAATTTTGGACAGCCACCTGGCAGCCGCCCGCCGGCCCGCCGCTCGACCTGGTTACCGCCCGGCGCGAGACCTACCCGACCCCGGCCAGCCTGCCCAAAGTCCGCCCCTCGACTCTTGCTGACGATCTTGCCCGCCGCGATTTCAGCATCAACAGCCTGGCCCTGCGCCTCTCAGACAGCGCCCTGATCGACCTGCACAACGCCCAGACCGATCTCAAAAATGGCCTGATTCGCGTCCTGCACCCGCACTCCTTCCTCGACGATCCCACCCGCCTTTACCGCGCTGTCCGCTACGAAGCCCGTTACAGTTTCAAAATCGACTCTGCCACCCTGTCGCTGATTCCCCCGGCCCTGGTGTTAATCGAGCGACTGAGCGCCGAACGTCTGCGCCACGAACTCGATCTCGTTCTTCAAGAAGCGTGCCCCGCCCGCAGCCTGGCCCGCCTGGCCGAACTTGGCCTGCTCGAAGCAATTCTGGGGAATGTCCTGGACTGGCAATCCAGCCTGGCAGCCCAGCCCGGTTTGACCCTGGCAGCGCCCCCCGCTCCCGAATGGCGACTCGCGCCCACCTTTCGCGGCCAACCGTTAAATCTGGTCTTGGGCTACGCCTTATGGTTTGCCCGCTTTCAGCCCTCCCAAATTGCCTTGTTGCACGAACGCCTCAACTTCCCGCTGACTGTGCTTAAAACAGCCCAGGCCGCCTCGGCCCTGCTGGCCGATTTACCCGCCCTGGCTGGCTCGAAACCCTCCGCCTGGCTGCGGCGGCTGGAAGAAGTCCCGCTGCCCGCCATCTACGCGGCTTACCTGCTCAGCCCAGAGCCTGCTCTGAAGCAGTATGCCACCGAATGGCGGCACGTCCGTCCCACAACCGACGGGCAAACCCTCAAATCGCTTGGCCTGGCTCCAGGCGCGCGCTACGCCGAAATCCTCACCCGCCTGCGGGCCGCCTGGCTCGATGGCGAGATTAACAACCAGTCACAGGAAACGCAGCTTCTGGAAAACCTGCTCACACAAAAGACTTTCCCTTAAACCCACGCTAAAGCGCAGCCTTCACCTTTCAACCTTCAACCTTCCCTATGAACCTTTCTCCCCTCCTCAGCTTTGCCAGCGACCTGGCCTACCGCGCCGGGCGGATCACGCTCGGCTATTTCAATACCGGCATCCGGCCCGATTACAAACCGGACGACAGTCCCGTTACCGCCGCCGACCGGGCCGCCGAAGAATTTATCCGGGCCGAGATCGAGAAACACTACCCGACCCACGCCATCCTGGGTGAGGAGTTCGGCCGCACCCCGCCCGGGCCTCTTCGCGATTCGACGCGCGAGTCCGTTCAATGGATCATCGATCCCATCGATGGCACGAAATCTTTTCTGCGGGGTGTCCCGCTGTATGGGGTTTTGATCGGACTCGAAATAGATGGCATCATAAAAGTTGGGGCGGCCTACTTCCCCGCCACCGATGAAATGCTGTCCGCTGCCGAAGGCCTGGGTGCCTGGTGGAACGGACGCCGGGCCCGCGTCTCGGAAGTATCCAGCCTCGAGCGCGCCTATATCTGTTATACCAGTGAACGCAATATGGCCCGCCAAAATCGGGCTGCGGCCTGGCAGCGCATCAATGCGGCCGCCTACGCCTCCCGCGGTTGGAGCGATGCCTACGGCTATCTGTGCGTCGCCACTGGCCGGGCCGAAGCCATGCTCGACCCGATCATGAACATCTGGGATTGCGGCCCTTTCCCGGTCATCTTTACGGAAGCGGGCGGCTATTTTGGCAGTTGGGATGGCCGCCCCGGCCACACCCACGCCGAAGCGCTGGCCTGCAACGCAGCCCTCAAAGACGAGATACTGCAATTGATAAATGGGTAAGAAAA
>JAVEWN010000077.1:0-16814 GCA_034004515.1 Anaerolineales bacterium
GGGGATTGCCACGCCGACGAAAAAACATCGTCGGCTCGCAAGGACACCGTTTAACGAAATTTGTCCGGTAGAGAAATCAACTTCTTGCATCAGGACCACAACAAGCCCTAAGCGGAACGTCCTTCGACTGCGGGCTGCGCCCTCCGCTCAGGAAGGCGAAAGATTAAACTGTAGACGAAGCGCGTTTAAAAATACGGCTTTTGCAAGAAATCGAATTGTAATTCGTGAAGCAGCCCGCTCAGCCCGCATTTCTTTCGACAAAAATATAACGCGCTACGGCAGAGCCAAGCGTAACCGCCTGGCTGTCGACCTCGATTGCCAGGGTCTGGTTGAAAGGTAAAATCTCGCCGATGACGGCTTTTGCGCCTGGCATAATCTTTTTCTCTTCGAGAAAAGCCAATAAAGGTGGATTTTCCTCCGCCAGTTCATGGATGCGGCGGATGACGACTTTTTCGCCGCTCGAGAGCTGGGTCAGCGCAACCCAATCGGCGACGGCAGCTTCGCAGCCTGGAAGCGGGTTGCCGTGTGGACAGGTTTGTGGCCGGCCCAGTTCCTCGTACACGGCGGCCTCCGCCTCTGGTGAGATGGCATGTTCCAGGTTGTGGGCCTCGCCGTGCAGCTTTGACCAGGGCAGCATCTTGAGCATCATACATTCCATCAGCATGTGGCGGCGCATGACATCTTTGGCCGAATCCCAGCCCGGCGGCGTCAGGTGGGTTCCGCTCCCATCCATCGTGATCAGTCCGTCGCGCGCCATCCGTTTGAGGGTATTGGTCACGGTCGGGGGCGTGACTCCCATCAGTTCGGCCAGGCGCGCGCCGACAATCGGCTCACCGTCGCGTTCCATTACATAAATCAGCGAGAGGTAATCTTCGATGGTTTGGCTGTGCTTTATTTGTTCCATCTGTTCCGCCTTATTCGTGACATTCATCCTATCCATAAATTCAAGGATGATTTATACTAATAATATAAATTAGTTGATGCTAATCTTTGAGCTTGCATAATACCATTATAACAAATCTAATGTTGAACTTCGTTGGAGAAAACATGACCTTACAGCCCCCTTTCATGACCCTCTCAGAAATCCATGCCGGTGAAAGCGCCGTTGTGCTCGATTTTTCGAGCGGAAACGGGATTGCTGGCCGGCTGACATCGCTCGGCTTTACGCCTGGGGTGGAGGTCCAGATGACCCAAAATTTTGGGCGCGGCCCGCTGATTGTGACTGTCCGTGGAACGCGGGTGGCGTTGGGGCGCGGTGAGGCCGCCAAGATTTGCGTTGAGCGGAGCCTGGCATGAGCGTGGCGACTCGCCCTGCCAGCGCCTCGCTTCGCGATAAGCACAAGCGGGCTGGACTGCCGATGATTGCCCTGGCGGGCCAGCCCAATATGGGTAAATCGACCTTATTTAATCTTTTAACCGGCTTAAACCAGCACGTTGGCAATTGGCCGGGCAAGACGGTTGAGCGCCGTGAGGGCAATTTCAGCATGGAAGGCCACGAATATAACCTGGTCGACCTGCCCGGAACGTATAGCCTGACGGCTAATTCTCCCGAAGAGGTGATTGCGCGCGAGTTTATCCTGCGCGAATCGCCGGATGTGGTCGTGGCGGTCGTCAGCGCGGCCAACCTTGAGCGCAGCCTGTATCTCGTCTCTGAGTTAATCTGCCTGCCGGTGCGGCTGGTGGTGGCGCTCAATATGATGGATGTCGCCGCCGGGGAAGGTTTAATCGTCGAGCCGGAGGTGCTGGAAGCGGCCCTGGGCGTGCCGGTTGTCCCGATCACGGCGACCAAGGCTCAGGGGATTCGCGAACTGCTTTACATCGTCCGCAAAGCGTTGGAGGGCAAAACCGCGTATATTCCGCGCCTGCCTGAAATCCGCGCGGATCATAGCGAAGCGTACAGCGACGTCTTGAAACTGGTTGCGGCGCATGTCCCGACACCTTATCCGCCAGATTGGATGGCCCTTAAACTGCTTGAAGGCGATCTGGAAGTGACGCGCACGATGCAGAGCGCCCTGCCCGCTGAAATCTGGGAGGCCGTGCATGATATTCTGATTCAGCACGATGATGCCATGCTGGCGGTTGCTTCTGGCCGTTACGAGTGGGTTGGGCGGATGGTGCGGGCGGCGGTCGTGCGGCCCCGCCTGGGACAGATCAGCCTGACCGAACGCCTGGATCGCGTTGCGGCTCACCCGATTTGGGGACTGTTTGTGCTGGCCGGAATTTTGGGACTGGTTTTCTGGCTGACTTTTACGATTGGCGCGCCCCTGCAAGCCTGGCTGGATGTGGTGATTGTGGGCGGCCTGTCCAAACTGGCTGCGGCGGCTCTGGCGGGCGCGCCCTGGTGGGTGAGCGGCTTGCTGGTGGACGGTATTATCGGCGGGGTTGGCTCGGTCCTGACCTTTTTGCCGATTTTAGTGATCTTCTTTGCGGCGTTTGGCCTGCTCGAAGATGTGGGCTACATGGCGCGCGCGGCCTATGTGATGGACAACCTGATGCACCTGATGGGCCTGCATGGCAAGTCTTTCCTGCCGCTTTTTCTCGGTTTTGGCTGTAACGTACCTTCGATTATGGGGACGCGCGTGATCGATTCGTGGCCGGCGCGCTTGTTGACGATTTTGATTGCGCCACTCGTGCCTTGTACGGCGCGCATGGCGGTGGTGGCTTTCCTGGCCCCGGCCTTTTTCGGCGCGAACGCCCTGTGGGTCACTTGGGGGCTGGTGCTTTTCTCGCTGATAACGCTGGTGGCCCTCGGAACGGTTCTCAACCGGGTCTTGTTTAAGGGGGAACGCTCGGCATTTATTATGGAAATGCCGCTTTATCACATCCCGAACTGGCGCACGGTCGGATTGCTGGTTTGGCAGCGGGTGATTTCATTCGTCAAGAAGGCCGGGACTGTCATTCTGGTTGTTTCGGCGGTCATTTGGGCGCTTTCGGTGCTGCCCGGCGGCGAGATTGAGACCAGTTACCTGGCCCAGTTTGGTAAATTTTTGGAACCGGTTGGGCGTTTGATGGGCTTCGACTGGCGTTTGACGGTGGCCCTCCTGACGACTTTCCCGGCCAAAGAGAATGCAATCGCCACTTTGGGCGTGCTGTACGGCGGCGCGAACGAATCCGGGCTGGCCGTGGCCCTGACCCAATCCTTCTCGACCGCGACGGCGATTTCTTTTTTGGCGGTGACGATGCTCTTTGTGCCCTGCCTGGCGACGGTGGCCGTCATCAAACAGGAGACCAACTCCTGGCGCTGGACATTGGCAAATATTGCCATGTTCCTGGTCATTTCAATTGTGGCCGGCATTGTGATTTACAACACCGCAACCTGGATCGGACTATAAAATGCTTGAGACCCTGATGAACCAAATCCGGGCTGGCGGCCCGCTGGATGCCGCCAAACTGGCTGTGCAGCTCAATACCAGCCCCCAGATGGTGGAAGCGATGCTAGAGCATCTCCGCCAGATGGGTTTCTTGCGCGCCTACGAAAGCGGCTCCTGTTCAGATGCCTGCCAGGCCTGCAGCCTGAAAGGTTTCTGCGACCCGAACAAGAAGCGCTCAACGATACAAATCTGGCGCTATGACGAGCATTGAGGCTTTTGCATGAGTCCTGCTTGGGCCAGTGCCGTCGGCACAGGTGAGCGGAACGTCCTGCGACTACGGGCGGCGCAGCCCTTCGATAAACTCAGGCCGCTTCACCCTCCGCTCAGGACTGTAACGCTGTATGCAAAAACCGATCTGCAAAACAAAAAATAACGGGGGAATTTCTATGCTTCGTGCATCATCCAGGGGCAGATGCGTCCTTCAAGCCAATCCACACTGAAATACATTCCCAGCCCAAGCAACGACATCGCAAGCACCCCGGCGTACATGGCCGGGTAATTGAGCAAGGTGCTGCCCTGAAAGTAAATGTAATAACCCAGCCCGCGCGTCGTGGCAAACAATTCGGCAATATATAAAACTGCCACCGCCGTCCCAACCGATTGGCGGAGGGCCGTCAAAATGGCGGGCAGGCTGGCGGGCAGGTAAACAAAACGAAACAACGCCCGCCGCCCGGCTCCCAGGCTGCGCACCGATTGGATTAATTCCGGGCGCAGGCTGGCGGCCTGATCGCGTACCAGCACCAGGATTTGGAAAAATAAAATAATAAAAATGATGAAAATTTTGGAAACGTCGCCAATCCCAAAAAAGAGCAGGATGATCGGCACGAAAACCACTTTTGGAATCGGGTAAAGCAAATAGATGAGCGGGGCAAACAAACGGTTGAAGCGTTGGGACTGCCCAAGCGCCAACCCCGCCGGGGCAGCGCTGAAGATCGCCAGGGCCGTCCCCGCCAGGACCCGCCACAGACTGATTCCGAAATGCGTCAGCAGCAGGCCGCTGGTTGTATCACGCCAGAAAACGGAAAGCACCCGCAGCGGCGAAGGTAAAATGGGCCGGTTGACCAGCCAGGCCAGTACCTGCCAGGCAATCAGCAAAATTAGAAACGAGAGCAATAAATCGCGGCGGCGGATGTTCACGGGCGCTTGACCAGCCCCAATTTTTTGACCGTCATGGCAAAGCGCGACGAAAGATGAATCCACGGGCTGGAGAGTTGCGTCTCGGCCCGGGCGGTTCGCAGCGCGGATTTGAGCGTTTCAGCGTTATCGAAGTCTTGATCGATCACTGAAACGGCCCGGCCCAACTCAGGCAGGGTATGCGCATCTGAGCCAACCGTGCCAAGCAGGCCCTGCTCGCGCGCAAACTCGGCGGCCCGCAGGTTGTCATGCTCGAAGATGCAGCGGGCATTGAAGACCTCGACCGCATCGACCAGTGGCGCGATTGCCAGCAGGTTCTCCAGTTCCCAGCCGCGATGGGCGTCAAAGGGGTGCGAAACGCTGATGAATGCTCCCTGTTCCCGCAGACGCTGAATGACTTCGAGCGGCGCCAGCCCGGTGGGGATTTCCTCCCGCACAAAGGCTGCCAGCAGTTCGCCCTGGCTGGTCATGATTTCCTCGCCAATGACGACCAGCTGCGGGTCGAGTTTCTGGGCTGCGAGCGCCCCGGCGATGCTGTTGTGGTCGGTCACAACCAGCCGGTCGATGCCTTTGGCGCGCGCCCCGCGCACAAGGTCTGCCGGGCGGGTCAGGCTGTCTTTGGAATAAATGGTATGGCAGTGAAATTCGAGAGTGAGCATTGACAATCTTTCAGCCCGCGGGTCGCAGGTCTTTGACATTTAATTGGAGGGTGATGCGCCCGTTATATTCGTTGGTTTCGAGGGTGTACATCAGGTCGATCCGTTCTGGCAGTTTCCCGGCCCATTCGCCAAGCCGGAAGGCGATTGCATCGAAGGAGACTTTGCCGTCGCTGACGGTAAGTTTCAGGTGTTTGGCATCCGCCCCAACCGCGCGCTGTTTGATCACGCGCACATTGCGCGAGACAAAAACTGCTCCGGGGTTGCCGTAGCCGGTTGGCTCAAGCAGGTCGAGAGACTTGAGAAACTCGGCGGTCATCTCGGAGAGCGGCGCTTCGGCATCCGCCGCCAGGCTGTGGCGCAGGTCTTTGCCGTCCAACGCACGGGCCGCGATCTCGCGCAGACGCGCTTGGAGCATGTCCAGGTTTTCGTTGCGGACGGTGAATCCGGCGGCGGCGGCGTGCCCGCCATGCCGGATCAGTAGATCGGCGCACTCGTCGAGGGCCTGAGTGATGTGAAATTCAGGGATCGAGCGGCACGAACAGCGCGTTTCTCCCTTTTCGGGGTCGCTGTGCCCGACGATGGCGGGCCGGTAATGGGTGTCCGTCAGGCGGGCGGCGGCCAGGCCAACCACGCCAGCGTTGAAATCTTCCTGCACCGCGAACAGGATCAACGGTTTGGAATCTTCAGCCAGGGCAAGCGCCTCGGCTTGGGCCTGGATGGTGCGGGTCATCTGCTGACGCTGTCCATTTTGAACGTTGAGCTGCTGGGCCAGCTGCCCGGCCTGCGCCAGGTTGGTGGTGGTCAGCAGCCGGTAAGAATCGAGGGCCGTCGCCAGCCGCCCGGAGGCGTTCAGGCGCGGGCCGAGTACAAAGCCAATGTTGATGGCGGTCACTTTTTGCAGGTTGAGGTCCGCGACCGCTGCCAGCGAGACCAGGCCCTGGCGGGCCGCCTGGCGCATCTGACGCAATCCGCCGCGCACCAGGTGCCGGTTTTCCCCGGTCAGCGGGGCCAGGTCGGCGACCGTGCCGAGGGCCACCAGGTCTAACAGGCTTTCAAGCTGCAGGGGGGAAGGTTGGATGGTCTGATGCAGGGCCTGGGCGATTTTGTAGGCGATTCCAACCCCCGCCAGATACTTTTCGGGATATTGGTCGCCTTCCTGTTTCGGGTTGATGACGGCCAGGGCTTTTGGCAGATCCCCGGCGGGTTCGTGGTGATCGGTAATGATCAGATCCAGCCCGATTGATTTGGCGTAATCGGCCTCGGACGGAGAGCGAATCCCGCAATCCACGCTGATCACCAGGCTGACGCCCTCGCTCAGGAGCGTGGCGAGGGCCTCGTTGTTGAGTCCGTATCCTTCTTCAAAGCGGTTGGGGATGTATTCGCGGACGCTGCCGCCCAGCGCCCGTAAGGCCTGGACGAGCAGCGCGGTCGAGGTGACGCCGTCCACGTCGTAATCGCCGTAGATGGCGATTTGCTCGGCGTTTGCCAGCGCGCGCCGGATGCGCTCAACGGCGGTCTGCATGTCTTTCAGCAAAAATGGATCGGTGTCGAAGGACAGTTCGGCGCGCAGGAAGGCCTGGGCGGCTTCGCGAGTGCTGATTCCACGATTGAAAAGAATCTGGCGCAGGGCGGGGGGGTGGGCGGCCAGGGCCAGATCCGCTGCGGGCGTCAGGGGCGGCGCAATTATCCAGCGTTTGTTATCAGTCATGCCGGTCAGTATAAACGTGGACGTGGGCCGGGGCAAGGGCTATTGTATAATTAGCCAAACGTTCAGGAGGTCTTCATGTACAGCTTGCAAGCAGATGAAAAAACAACGCCCGTCATGATTTATGGCAGAGACCGGTTAATTCGGGGCGAGGTGGTCACCAAAGAGAGTGCCTTGGTCAGCCGTTGGCTGCGCACTCAGGGCGCGCCAACCTATATGCACGTTCTAAAGGCTAATCTGATCAGTTTTGGCGTGGGCGCGCCGCGGGTGGATAATTTTGAAGAAGTTTACTTCCCCACCAGCGAATGCCTGTCTTTTCACCTGACCCCGCCCGCCACAGATCCCCTCGATTATGAAACGACTGAACAGAACCGCCTGATGCAGCCGATGACTTTACTGGTCGGTTCTTTTCTGTTTCAGGGGCTGCTGCGGGTTTCCGCCATGACCGACCTGCCCACCACCATGGAGGGCAATCGCCTGCCGTGGCTTTCTTTTTATGAAATTACGATCAGCAACCCGGCCTTGCCCCAAATGCGTCTGAGCGTGCCGATGGCCCTGATTAATGCAGCCTTGATGATTTATGGACTTGGGCAACCAGGCAGCCTGAAATAGCGCGCAGCCTCCCATTTCGATTACAATGCCCGCATGTTTGAGTTTAATGTCACCTCCACCCACGGACGCGCCCGCACGGGCGTGTTTTCGACCCCGCACGGCGATTTGCAAACACCACTTTTTGCGCCCGTCGGCACCCAGGCCACCGTCAAGACCCTGACGCCAGAACATCTCAAAGGCATCAACGCCTCGCTGGTTCTGTCCAATACGTATCATCTCTACTTGCGCCCCGGCGATGAACTCGTGCGCGAGATGGGCGGCTTGCACAACTTCATGCAGTGGCCCAGCCCGATGTTGACCGATTCGGGCGGCTACCAGGTTTTTTCACTTTCCAAAATTCGCAAAATTGACGAAGACGGCGTCACCTTCCGCAGTCACATCGACGGCTCCTCGCACCGCTTCACCCCCGAACGTTCCATTCAGATTCAGGAAAATTTGGGCGCGGATATTATCATGGCCTTCGACGAGTGCGCCGACCCGAACGATCCTGTCTATATCAAACAGGCGATGGAACGCACCCACCGTTGGGCTGTCCGCTCGTTAAATGCGCATGGTCGTAGCGACCAGGCTCTTTTTGGGATCGTCCAGGGCGGAGTCGACCCCCATCTGCGCGCCCAATCTGCCGAGTTTATCGCCTCGCTCCCGTTTCCCGGCATCGCGATTGGCGGATTATCGGTCGGCGAAACCAAAGCTGAAATGTATAACACGCTCGACGTGGTGACACCGCTCCTGCCCGAAAACAAACCGCGTTATTTGATGGGGGTTGGAACCCCCGAAGACCTGATTAACGGCGTCTTGCGCGGAGTCGACATTTTTGACTGTGTCCTCCCGACCCGGCTGGCCCGCCACCACGCCGCTTTCAGTTCCGAAGGCCGCCTCAACCTGATGAACGCCCCCTTCGCCCGCGACCCGCGTCCGATTGACGAAAGCTGCGACTGTTACACCTGCCGCACCTTCAGCCGCGCTTATCTCCGCCACCTGATTGCCGCCAAAGAGCTGCTGGCCGGAACGTTAATTTCCATCCATAACCTGCGCGCGTTGATTTTATTAATGGAAGATATCCGAACTGCGATCAAGGATGGCTCGTTCAGCGAAAAAGCCCCGTCCATGCTCGCGAAGTGGGATAATAATGCGAAAAGGGCAAAGCCTGTGAATGGCAAATAGTTAATGGAGCATGGCATGACGGTAATGAATTTAGATCAATTGGATGTGTGGACGCTTTCACGAGATTTTGCGGTCACAATTTACAAAAAAGTCGTACCACTTTTGCCGCCAACCGAGAAATATAATATGGCCGACCAGCTTAAACGCGCTGCCGTTAGTATTCCCGCCAATATTGCCGAAGGGCATGGACGCTATTGCTATCAAGACAATGTCCGTTTTTGCTACATCGCGCGCGGCTCGCTGACTGAAATCCAAAGCCACCTTTCGCTGGAAAAGAACTGGGGTTCGTCACGCCACAGGTTTACGCCAACGTCACAAGCGAGGCTGAAGCAGTTGTCAGGGGTATCAACGGTTGGATCGCTTATCTCAAAAAATCGAAAATCGGCGCAAACGAACCCGGTTCCCCCCGCGTTGTCCATGAAGACCAACCAGAATACAACACAGACATCCCCTCCGCCGATTAAACATTAACCATTCCCTATCACCCAACCACCATGACCCTCCTCGAAGCCCTCCTGCTTGGCATCATCCAGGGACTGACCGAATTCATCCCGGTCTCATCCACCGCTCATCTGCTCATCACCCAGAACCTGCTTGGCATCCCGGCGGATAGTGCTACATTTTCGTTCCTGGTGATCGTTCAACTGGGCACGCTGGTCTCGCTCTTTATTTTTTACTGGCAAGACCTGCTTAATATTATGCGCGCCACGTTTCAGGTCTCAGGTGTCATGTTAAAGAAATTCCGATCAGGCCCAGGACAAGCCTGGAACCTGACACCTGACACCATCTCGCCTGATGCCCTGCTCGGCCTTTACATTCTAATTGCTACAATTCCGGCCCTGCTGGCAGGCTATCTGCTTAGGGATGCGGTCGAGGCTCTCTTTCGCCAGCCCATGCTTCAGGCGGCCACCCGCCTTTTTGCCGCGGCGATTTTGCTCAGCCTGGCCGAACGTTTCAGCCGCAAGAATCGCAGCTTGAAGGAGATGAACTGGCTGGACGCGCTCGTGATTGGTCTTTTTCAGGTAATCGCGGTCTTCCCGGGGGCCTCGCGCAGCGGCACAACCATCAGCGGCGGCATGTTTCGCGGGCTGGATCGCCCCTCTGCGGCCCGGTTTGCCTTCCTGATGTCGATCCCGGTCCTGCTGGCTGCCGGGGCGTATGAGATGATCGATGTCCTGCAAATGCCCGATCTGGGCGCGTTCCTGCCATTGCTGGCGGTCGGATTTATCAGCGCGGCAATTAGCGGCTGGTTTGCCATCCGCTGGCTGATTGCTTTCCTCGGCAAGCGCTCGTTGTACGGATTCGCGGTTTACTGCGCCGTGGCAGGCTCGGCCTGTCTGGCTGCTTATCTGTTCTAAAAGGAAGTTTATGGCCTCCCTCAATTTTGACACGCCTTTTATGCTCGACCTGCTCAAGCGGCTGGTCGAGACAGAATCTCCGTCCAGCGATAAAGCGGCTGTCGACCGGGTGGGCGCAATCGTGGCCGAAGAATGCCGAAAGTTGGCTGCCAGCGTTGAAATTGTCCCCAATCAGGCGGCGGGCGATCATCTGATTGCCCGTTGGGGCGGCGGGGACGCCAAAAGCCTGCTGATTCTATGTCACATGGATACGGTTTTCCCGCTCGGCACGCTGGCGGAGATGCCTTTTTATGAGCAGGATCGCAAAATCTTCGGCCCTGGCACGCTCGACATGAAGGGCGGCATCGCCATTTGCCTGGGAGCAATGAACGCCCTGCGCGGGGCGGCACAAATGCCCAGCCGGCCGCTCGTGGCCGCATTCACCTCCGACGAGGAGATTGGCAGCGCCACTTCACGCTCGCTGATTGAAAACCTGGCCCGCCAGGCGGAGATGGTTTTTGTGCTTGAATCGGGTCTCTTGGACGGCTCGCTCAAAACCTGGCGCAAAGGCGTCGGCGATTTTTTGATCAAGGTTACGGGTAAGTCGGCCCACGCTGGCGGCGACCACGAAAAGGGTCGTAACGCGATTGAGGAGATGGCCCACCAGGTCTTGGCCATCCAAAAGCTGACGGATTACCGGCGCGGGACGACCCTCAGCATTGGGGTCATCCGCGGCGGGTTTGCCGCCAACGTCATCCCCGCTGAATGCGAGGCCGAAATTGACCTGCGCATTCTTCAGCCGGGCGAGGCAGAGCGCATCACGGCGGCCCTGCAAGCCCTGAAACCCGTCCTGGATGGGACTTCCATCGCGGTCAGCGGCGGATTGAACCGCCCGCCGCTGCCGTACAACGAAATTAATCAGGCCGCGTTTCAGAAAGCGGCTGAAATTGCGCGTTCGGCGCTGGGGCTGGTGTTGCGCGCCAGCGGCGCAGGCGGCGGTTCGGATGGTAATTTTGTCGCCCCGCTGGGTGTGCCGGTGCTGGATGGCCTCGGCGCGGTCGGCGAAGGCTTCCACTCGCCGCGCGAGTATATCTTCAAAGACAGCCTGGCCGAGCGCGCGCGCCTGCTGGCGGCTTTGCTTCAGAACTGGTAGCGCGCCCAACTTTAGGAGCCTGTATGCCAATTTTTCTACTGATTCGACACGGAGAAAACGATTATGTGCGGGCGGGCAAGCTGCCGGGCCGCGTGGCGGGCATTCACCTGAACGAGCGCGGACAGGCCCAAGCCGCCGCCCTCGGCGACTCGCTCAAGGATGCGCCGCTGGCCGCGATTTACAGCAGTCCGCTCGAAAGAGCGCTGGAAACCGCCGCGCCGATTGCCGCCGGGCGTGGGCTTGAAATTGAGAGCCTGCCCGGCCTGATGGATACGGATGTCGGCCAGTGGCAGGCCGCAGAGTTGAAACAACTCTCCAAACTCCCCGAATGGAAAACGGTTCAGCAGGCCCCCTCACGCTTTACTTTCCCTGGCGGCGAATCCTTCCTGGCCTGTCAGGCGCGGATGGTGGCTGTTTTTGAGTCGTTGGCGCAAAAACATGCGGATGACGAACTGCTGGCGGTCGTGTTTCATGCGGATCCCGTCAAACTGGTTTTGGCTTACTACCTGGGCATGCCGCTCGACACTTTCCAACGCCTGGGCTGTGATACCGCTTCGCTTAGCATTCTGCGCCTCGCAAAAGGCGGCGCACAGGTCGGCGGAATGAATCTCAAGCCGCCGTTTGCCCTTCCGCTGCCGGAAAAAAAGGGAAGAAAAAAATGAATCAAGTCCTGAGCGGAGGGCCTTCGTATCCCCTCCGGGCCTGCGCTCAGGACTTGTTGTTTCTAAACCAACTTACAGGGCCGGTAAACTGGCCGCCGCGATGGATTGCCCCACCCGGCGGCTTTTCTCGTCTGGCAATTGGACATGGATGCGCTCCGCCAGCTCGGGGAATTCGCCGTTCAGCACTTTTTGCGCGCCTGCCAGCAGCAGGTCGCCGCCGCGCCCAGAGGTGCAGCGCCCCAAAATCAGGACATGTTTGATGTCGTAGAACTCGGCGTAGTGGGCCAGGCCGTAACCCAGGTAAATGCCCATGCAGTCCCAAATTTTGCACGCGCCCTCGTGACCGGCCTCCAGCTTTTCCTGCACGAACTTCAGCTTTTCAGCATCGGTGATATCGCCGGGGATTTCGATTCCCGCGCGCGGGGCCAGGCGGAAGACACACTGCTGCGAGAAATACTGCGACCCGACCCCAATATCGCCCGACCATTCATCGGCAGCCGCCGACGGGTTGTAATCGACCGGCGCGAAAGCCAACTCGCTCAACCAATTTTGAATATGTCCGTTCCTGTCCACATAGCCGACCGCTTCGCTCGAGCCGAGCGCAATCCCCAAAATGCCGGTATCTTCGAGCGACATTGAGCCTGCCAGGGCGGTTACGTCACCGTCGTTGATGATTTCGAGCGGCACGCCCATCTCTTTTTGAATGCGCAAGAACATCTCGTGAATCTGGTCATATTTTTCGGGCGGGACGCTCCGAAAGAGGGAAGCCACCATCGGACGGTTATCGATGTAAATGCCAGCCGAAGAGCCGCCAATGGCGTCGACGCGCGCCATTTTACTGGCGGCGGTTTTCAGGGCGGCCATCACCTCGTGATAGTGATAGCCGGGGTCGCTGTTTTTACGCGGCTCCCAGATGACTTCTTCGCTGTAGATCGCTTCCCCGTCCACCACTGCGCTGACCTTGCGGTCGGATGCGCCCAGGTCGAAGCCGATCCGGCAGCCGTTCAGGTGGCGTCCGAGGGCCTTGCCGCTTTCCCTCGCGGCGGGAACATCTTCAGGGGCGCACGCTACAACGGTAAATGTCTGTTCGTAAACCTGCTCACCCATAAATTCATAATCGAACCTGCGCTCACCTGCGGGGGAATATAACTTTTGCAGGTGTTCAGCGATGCCGCGCGGCCCGCCGACGTAGACTTTGAACCCGCCTTTGGCCCACAACAGGAATTTGACAATCCGTTCCACATAATACAGATTCTCAACGGCGCGTGGATGGCCTTCGGGGAAAACGGCCGTTTCAAAGCGCGAAACCTCGCCGTGAGCGCGTTCCAGCCCTAGGACGAGTGGAACACCCGCCCCGGCCGTATCGGCGCGGAATTGACGATTGACCAGCGCAGCCGGGCGGAAGTCCGGCTCCAGCGGCGGCACGAATTTGGGAGCGATAAGCTGAACTGGATTTTGCATTTTATTTTCCTGTGAATGAAGGCTGAAAAGGCTCAATGTAACCGCTTACATTTGCGTTCCCCATTATACATAAAAACAGAGTCGCCGAAAAGCCTTTTCCTGGTCTCACAACCGCCAGCGCAGCCGCGCCCAGGCTTTTTCTGCCAGTTTGGAATCTTTCACATGCCTGCAAGGTGCGCGCTGAACAGGGACAGTTGATACAACCCTGCGATTTGCTCCACATCTTTGGCGGCATTCTCCTGGCGCTGCTGGATCGATTGATAATTCTGTCTGATTTTGGCCACGGACGGCGGGTATTCGTTTAAGTATACGCAAAAAGCTGACCGGCGCGATGAATTAAGCGATATGTTACCGGTCACATGAATTTTAACCCTTTTTGGCGTTATGGCGTAAAATAGTGTTGGAAATCACAAGCGTATTCCTAAATTCAAAGTTTGCCCTGGAACCCAAAAAATGAATCGAACTGACCTTCTCTCTTCTTTGAAATCCAAATCTCCTGATGTCTTAATCGTCGGTGCGGGCATCAACGGCGCTGGCACTTTCCGCGACCTGGCCCTGAACGGCGTCGACGTGTTAATCATCGACCGCGCCGATTTCTGCTCCGGCGCTTCGGCGGCTTCCTCGCACATGGCGCACGGCGGAATTCGTTACCTTGAGAACGGCGAATTCCGGCTGGTGCGCGAGGCCGTCCAGGAACGCAATCGCATGATCGAGAATGCTGCCCATCTTGTCAAGCCTCTGCCGACGGTTGTGCCGATGTTCAAACTTTTTTCAGGCTTGTTGAATGCGCCCTTCAAATTTCTGAATCTGCTCGATAAACCTGCCGAGCGTGGTGCGCTGGTCATTAAAATTGGCCTGATCTTCTACGACACTTTCACCCGCGCCCAGAAAACCGTCCCGCCCCATAAATTTGAAGGCCGCCAGAAATCACTCGAAAAATTCCCAAAACTGGCCCAGGATATCAAATTCACCGCCACCTATTATGACGGCCAGATTCTCAGCCCTGAGCGTTACACCGTCGAAGTGCTGCTGGATGGCGAAAAAGATGGCGGCAAGGCCTTGAATTATGTCTCCTTCCTCGGAGCAGACGGCAATTCTGTCAGCTTGCGTGATGAACTGACAGATTCAACCTTCAGCCTGCAACCCAAACTGATTATTAACGCCGCCGGCCCGTGGGTCGACCAGGTTAACGCCACTTTTGGCGTCTCAGAGCGTTATATCGGCGGTACGAAAGGCTCGCACCTGGTGCTTGATCATCCCGAACTGCGCGAAGCGATAGGCAAAAACGAATTTTTCTTTGAAAACAAAGATGGCCGGATCGTCCTGATTTTCCCCTTTTACGACAAAGTCATCATCGGCACCAGCGATCTGCCGATTCAGAATCCGGACGAGGCCCGCTGTACCCCTCAAGAAGAGCAATATTTCATAGACCTGGTTTCACGCGTCTTCCCGGCCATCAAGGTCGGGCCGGAGCATATCGTTTTCCGCTTTTCGGGGGTGCGCCCGCTCGAATATATGCAGGCCAAAACCACCGGCCAGATCACGCGTGACCACAGCCTCAAGGAAGACAAGGCGGGCAATCTTCCGGTTTATTCACTGGTCGGCGGCAAGTGGACGAGTTACCGCGCCTTTGGCGAGCAGGTGGCCGATAAGGCCCTCGCCCTGCTCGGCAAAACCCGCAAGGCCAATACGCTTCAGATGCCGATCGGCGGCGGCAGAGACTACCCGCTGGTTGGCCTGGCGCAGATCGAATACATCAAAAAAGTGGCTGAAGAAACCGGCCTGGGCGATTTTATCCCCCGCAATCTCTTTGAGCGCTACGGAACCCGCGCCCTGGAAGTGGCCCAATTTGTCAAAGCGACCAGCGCCGCGCCGCTCGCTTCGCTTCCCGGCTGGACGGTCGGTGAGGTGCGCTTCCTGATCGAACACGAAAAAGTCGTCCACATAGATGATTTGCTCATCCGCCGTTCGACTCTGGCCTGGCTCGGGCAAGTCTCGCGCCCGCTGGTCGAGGAACTGGCTGAAATCATGGCGGTCAGCCTGGGCTGGGATGGCGCCCATAAACAGGCCGAGCTGGCCCACACCTTCCATGTTTTGTTGGAATATCACGGCCTAAGATTGTAAATTGCGAATCAAAACGGGAGAGAAGGGTTTGCTTCTCTCCCGTTTTTGATTCCGCTCCAACCCGCAACAGCCACGCTCCGCCCGGGCAGAGGCCAGATGATTACAACCCTGCTCAAAAACCTTTAGCGGAATTTACGGATTCAAACGCCGCGCAGGGGTTTCTAAGGACGGATTCTATCTATTCGGCGGGGGCGCTGTCGTCTTCAACGTTTGATTCCAGGCTCTCGTTTTCGTAGGCTTCCAGCCAGGCCTGGGCCGCCGGCAGGTCCACGTCCCGCACGGCAATTTCGATTTTGCCGAGCATGCCCACGGTCAGGCCGTAGATCGTCCCGGCAGATTCCTTGAAGAGTTCAACCACCATCCCTTGCGATTCGAGTGCGGCTTTGATAATTTCCGCTTCCGCGGGGTCATGCAATTCGAGCAGGGTCTTCCATTCATGTTCCGACATGTCTCGTCTCCGTAATGTCTGGCGGGGAAGATGTCTTAGCCCCAGGCCAGAATGAACAAAATAGTGAACAGGCTGCTGACAATTAATTGCCGCACCCCAATTTGGACTGGCTTCGCACCCGTCGCCGGTCTGACCGTTCCGAAGAGCGTTTCGCCAAACTGAAGCAGAAAAGCCAGCCAAACCAGGCCGGGAATGATCCCAAACAGGCCTAAACCGACAGCGAGCGCCAGGTTGAAGCCGGTATAGGCCAGGGCGCGCCACCCGGCCCGAAAACGGTCGCCAAGCTTGGGCGTGGTGCGCCACTGGCGCTGTTCCAGCCGCAGATAGGCATGCACAATCGAAGCCGCGGACTGGAACCAGGTCAGCAGCCACAAAATCCAGCCGAGCGGATCGTAGGCATTTTGCCCAATCCAATAGGCTGCTGGGGCCGCCAATGCCAAAACTCCGGTCGCCAAAATTTCCACGCCCGCCTGGCGGCGCTCAGCGCGTTTACGCACCAGCCACAAATGCCAGGCGAAAACGGGGATGGCCGGTACGGCCAGCCAGACCAGCATGGTGTAGCCCAGCATCAGTATTTCTGCTGCCGAGGCCAGCAAAATGACTCCGTACACGATCAGCCAGAAGCGAACCGCGGGCAGGCTGTTTCTGGGGCGGCGGCCTGAATAGATTTTAACCGCCAGGGTCAGCGGCTGGCGAATGAGGAATGCGGACAGGGCCACGATCACCAGCACCAGCGAGGCGGCATTGAAGCTCGTCCCGGCTGAAAGGCCGATCAGCAAAGGGCTGAAGAGAAAAACCCACGCGCCGTGATCTTGCGGAATAGCGATCTGTTTTTGAAAGAATTTTTTCATGGCAAATCTGTATCTTCTCAAAAATTAGGGGCAGGCAAGCGAATAGGACTGCCCCAGCATGAGTTCGTGAGCGGCTTTTTTAATTAATTCGGAAAGCGGTGGAATAATATTTTTCTTCAAGATGCGGTCCCGC
>JAVEWN010000008.1:0-70549 GCA_034004515.1 Anaerolineales bacterium
AATCGATTTCGACCTCCGCTGCGCCGTCGCGCACCGTCAGGTTGAGCAGCGACAGGCCGCCAAAGTCGAAAATCCCCTCGGAGGCCCCGGCTTTGATCGTCAGGTCGAGCGGCATTGCGCCCAGGCGCAAATCCCATTCGTTTTTGACACCCTCCAGATTGGGCCAGGTATTTATCTTGTATTCGCCCTGATGAATCCTAACCGCCTGGCCCTCTTCCACAATCAGCGGTTTAAGATCGGCCAGGTTATAGGCCGCCGTCCCGCTGACCAGTTTATCGGCAGGGCCCGGGGCAAGGGACAAACGTCCCGCGCCAAATTCAAGCGTCAGGAAAGCCGTTTCAAAACCCGGGTTTGAGATCGAGATTTGATCGGTAATCTCTGGGCCGGGCGCGACAGCCCGCGAGCTGATTGGCACACTACACCCACTCAGTAGAAACGCAAACATCAGAAAAGTGTAAAAGATTTTTTTGGACATGAAGCCCTCCGTAAATTTTCCGTTGATAAGCGGATACAGCTTGCTCTACGTTTCCCCGTCAAAAAAGTAGCGTGGAACAAACTCCCCTCAGCCGGATGGCCGTTAAAAGTTCATGGTTTAAGCCGGAAGGCGCTAAAGCTCGTCCCCTGATCGCCGACCAGCGTCCCGGCTGGCTCAAACGCCAGGCGGATCACGATGTATAAATCGCCAATTGCGCCGCTGGCATTGATGAAGATGCCAAACAGCAGGGTAAAGAGCCAGTTTTGCGGGATAAAGAGCGCAGCAAGCAGCCCGGCCAGGCTTAACAAAACCAGGGGCGCAAGCCCGATCAGCCAGTAAATGCTTTTGTCGAAATACCAACCCGGCGCGCTGGCATAAGCATACAACCCTTTAAAGCCAAACTTCGGTTTTTCGCGGGTAAATTGCCAGAAAAATAAGCCGTGTACCCACTCGTGCAAGAGAATGGCAAGCACGCTGACGGCCAGCAAAGCCAAAAGAGACCAGAGAGAAAACCGGAGGGTGAGCGTGCTGTCGAATAATCCCGGCTTCAGCCAATAAGCGTAAAGGCCTAGCAGGGCCAGTACCAACAAAGACCAGGGAATAGCAATCACCTGCAAAAGAACCATCAGACGCTTGTCTTTTTCGAGATCAATCTGCCAGGCCAGGGCAACGTTTTCGGGCAAAGTTTGGGTGGCTTTCATGGCGATAAAATCCTGCGGGCCTGGTCAATATCTGCGTGGATTTGGGCGACCAGGGCTTCCACCGCTGGAAATTTTTGCTCGCCGCGCAAGCGTTCGACAAATTCCAGGCGCATGGTTTTGTGATAGTAATCGGCGCTGGCATCGAGCAGATGAGCTTCAACCCGCGCCAGGTTTTGACCGTTATCGAAGGTGGGGCGCACCCCAACATTGGTGACGGCCCGGTATTTTTGAGCATCGACCCAGGCGTAGCAGGCGTAGACGCCGTTTGCGGGCAAGACTTTATCGGTTGGAACGCTGATATTTGCGGTCGGGATGCCAATCGTGCGCCCGCGCCCGTCGCCGGGGTTGACGGGGCCGCTCAAGGCGTAGTATCGGCCCAGTTTGGCGGCGGCCCCGGCTGCGTCTCCGGCTGTCAGCAGTTGCCGGATTACGCTCGAGGAGACAATCCCGTCTTCAAAGCGGATGGCCTCAACCCGTGTAACTTCAAATCCCAATTCCTGCCCAATTTGAGTTAGTTTTTGATAGGTGCCGGCCCGGCCCCTGCCGAGCGCGAAATCATAGCCGATCAGCAATTTCTTCAGCCCGAGGTGGCGCACCATCAGGGCCATGTATTCTTCGGCGGTCTGATTGGCGACGTTTTTGTCAAAAGTTTGGGTGATAACAAACTCGACCCCCAGCGCCTCGATGATTTCGGCGCGTTCTTCGGGGGTGGTCAGGCATTTCAGGTTTTTTGCGCCAAAAACGACCGCCGGATGGGGCGCGAAGGAAAGCAAAACGGCAGGCGCGCCGTTGGCCCGGGCGCCCGCCGTAAGTTGACGAATAATCTCCTGATGGCCGCGATGAACACCATCGAAAACACCAATGGTCAGCCAGGCGCCCGTCAGGTGAAGGCTTTCCAGGGATGTGAGGTGTGGCATGGATCAATCTTCTTGGTTAGGAGAAGAATACTTTTTTGGGTTGCAGTTCCTGGGTTTCAAGGTCTAACTGCATCAAGGCGACCAATTCGCCGGCCATGCTCACGCCACGCACAAAGTTATCGCCGACGGTATGGACATCGCTTGGGGCGGGGACGCGGTGGCCGTGCTTAACGGCTTCCACCTGGTCGGGATCCAGCTCGATAGAGGGCCAATCGGCCAGGGCTTCGGCGGCGGGAATCAGGTATTGATACCAGCCGCCCGCCGCGAAGGCTTCCTGCAATTTGCGCAAGGGGGTCGCGTCGCGCAGCGAGAAGCGTCCGCTTTTGGTGCGGCGCAAGCCAACCAGGTAGCCGCCGCAGCCGAGCAGGTTGCCGACATCATTTGCCAGCGAGCGGACGTAGGTGCCGGAAGAGCAATGGATATCCACGACCACTTCGGGGGGTGCCCATTCGAGCACTTCGAGATGGTGGACCGTGATTTTGCGCGGGGCCAGCTCAACTTCTTCCCCTTTGCGGGCCATGTCGTAGGCCCGCCGTCCCTGGACCTTGATGGCAGAGTAGGGCGGCGGGGTTTGTTCAATTTCACCCTCGAAATTTTTGAGCGCATTTTCAAATTGCTCTTCGGTGACGTTGAGGGGAGCGTTGCTCTGCTGGGTGAAACGTCCCTCGGCATCGAAAGTGTCGGTGGAGGCCCCCAGGCGGATAATCGCCTGGTAGCGTTTGTCTGAAGCGGAGACGAATTCGCTCAGGCGAACTGCCGGGCCGAGCAAAACGACCAAGACGCCCGAAGCGCGCGGGTCGAGGGTGCCGGTATGCCCGGCCCGCCGGATGCCTGTTCCGTTGCGGACGATCTGAACGACATCGTGGGAGGTCATTCCGGTCGGCTTGTCGATCACCAGAACGCCTGAGATTGCGTTTTTAATATCCTGAGTATCCATATAATCCTTGCCTCCTGAGTTAGTTCCCCTGGTTAGAAAAGGTTAAGCATTTGGCGGGTCGTGGTCAGCGTCAGGGCCTGAATTTCTTCCAACGTGCCGGCAAGATCTGCTCCGGCTGCGGCAGGGTGTCCGCCGCCGTTGAAATGCTTGGCAATTACTGAGACATCAATGCCCGGCTGCAGGGCGCGCCATGAAATTTTTACATGTCCGTCTGTTTGCTCGACGAAAATCATACCGACGGCGTGGTCTTCGATTGTCGAAATAACGTTGATCAGGTCGCCATCGTCGTTGCCAGGATAGTCGCAGCGCAGGCGGTCGTTCAGAGTCAGCGTGCCGTAGACAATTCCATTTTCGCTTTTCAGGCTCGAAAGTCCCGCTCCCCAATAACGCGCGCTGGCAATTTGGCGGCTGTTGAGCGCCCGATTATACAAATTGGGCATGTTAATGCCGGTTTCCATCAAGCTGGCGGTCTGACGCAGGCTGGCGGGGGTGGTGTTGGCCGTCCGAAACCCAAGCGTATCCGTTACTATCCCGGTGACTAATGATGCCGCAATATCCTGGTTAATGTCAAGACCCCAATTGGGTATAAAATCTGCCAGAATCGCGCAAGTTGCGACAGCAGCCGGGTCGATGATATTAATCTCGCCGTATTTCTCGTTGGTAATGTGATGGTCAATATTAATATCTGGCTTGCGCATCGTTTGGAACTGCGGGCCGGTGCGCTTGAAATCGGCACAATCGACCGTTATAAACAGGTCAAAATCGGCTTCAGGGCTTTTTTTTACCAGCTCGGCCCCTGGCAGGTGGCTGAACAAGGCCGGGATGCCGTCATTCAGCACCATCTGAACCTGTTTGCCCGCGTTTTTCAGGGCCATTCCCAGCCCCAAAAGCGAACCGACAGCATCTCCGTCTGGACGAACGTGTGAGACAATCAAGATATTCTGCGCTTTTGAAAATTTTTCACGCACCATTTCGTCTATTTCTGCGGTCATGAGCCTCCAAAAAACGGGTATGCGGTGGTCAAGCAGCCGCATACCCGTTTTTGTTTACTTCTTTTCTTCTTCTTTTAGCTGCTTGAATAAGCGTTCGATGTGTTCAGCATTTTCGGGGGTTGGATCCCAGTGAAAACGCAGGCGCGGAAAGGCGCGCAGTTCCACCCGGGCCGAAAGCTCACGCCGTAAAAAACCACTGGCGCTTTCCAAACCTTCAAGAACTTCCTTTGAGCGGGCTGCCCCTTCGACTGCCGAGACATATACATTGGCGTAGGCCAATTCACGATCAACCGTCACATCTGTCACAAAGATTTGGGCCAGACGCGGGTCATTAATTTCTTTGAGTAGCATTCCTGAAAGTTCCTGGCGGATCCGGTCAGAAATACGCTGTAAACGCACTCCAGATGGCATTTTCTTTTTCCACTTTCAACGTTAAGGACTAATCCGTTTTTTCGAGAATATAACACTCAAGAACATCACCCACTTCAAAGTCGTTGAAGTTTTTAAGGTTGATGCCGCACTCAAATCCGTGGCGCACTTCACGCACATCATCTTTTTCGTGCTTGAGCGATGAAATTTCGCCCTGGTAAACCAGATCTGCTCCGCGATAGATGCGGGCTTTCCCGTTGCGGCGGATTTCACCCTCGACCACCCGGCAGCCCGCAATTTTCCCTACTTTGGAAACCGGGAAAACCGCCAAGACATTGGCCTTGCCGACCACTGTTTCGGTAAACTCCGGTTGGAGCATCCCTTTGAGCGCCTTTTCAAGGTCTTCGGTCAGTCGATAGATAATATCATACAGCCGAATTGAGACCCCTTCTGATTCGGCCAGCCGCCGCGCAGAGACATCCGCCTGGACGTTAAACCCGACGATAATGGCTTTTGAGGCGGCCGCCAGCATCACGTCGTTTTCGCCGATATTGCCGGTCTCCGCGTAGATGATTTTGATGGCGATATCGCCGGAGGTCAGGTTGTTGACTTCCTTGATTACCGGCTCAAGCGAACCCTGGACATCTGCCTTGATGATCAGGCGTAATTCTTTAATTTCACCGGCCTTGAATTTGGCGAACAGATCTTCCAAAGACATTTTCGAGGAAACCATTTGTTGTTTTAAGGTTGCTTGGCGTTTGGCAACGACTTCACGGGCGATTTTCTCGTTCGGATACACTTCAAAAATATCACCGGCTGACGGGACGCCGCTCATGCCCATCACGCGGACCGGGGTGGCTGGCCCGGCTTTGGCGATTGTCTTGCTGCGATAGTCAAACATGGCCTTCAGGCGTCCATGCACCGTTCCGGCAACAACCGAGTCGCCGTTACGGAGGGTACCGTTCTGGACAAGCAGGGTGGTCATAACGCCTTTGGCTTTGTCCAGCCGGGCTTCAATCACCGTTCCCATCACCTTGCCCTGCGGATTTGCGGAAATTTCAGCCGCATCGGCCACCAGCAGGATGGCGGTCAACAGGTCTTCGATGCCCGTTTTCTCTCTAGCGGAGACCGGCACAACGGTTGTATCGCCGCCCCAATCATCCGGGACAAGCTCTTGTTCGGCCAATTGCTGTTTGACGCGGTCAGGGTTGGCGTTGGGCCGGTCGATTTTATTGAGCGCAACGATAATCGGCACACGGGCCGCTTTGGCGTGGGCAATTGCTTCTTTCGTCTGAGGCATAACCCCGTCATCGGCGGCCACGACCAGCACCACAATATCCGCGCCCTGAGCGCCGCGGGCGCGCATGGCCGTAAAAGCGGCATGGCCGGGCGTATCCAAAAAGGTTATCAGGCGGCCTTCTTTTTCGACTTGATACGCGCCAATGTGCTGGGTAATCCCGCCGACCTCGCCCGCCGCAACTTCCGTCTGGCGGATGGCATCCAGCAGGGATGTTTTGCCGTGATCGACGTGCCCCAGGATCGTAACCACCGGTGGGCGCGACTTCAGATCGCCTTCTTTTTCGTTGGCAATTTTTTGACGCCAGAGCGGCAGCTCGCCCGATTCGAGTACTTCGTCTTCCTGTACTGATTCTGGGACCGCATCCCAGCCAAATTCGGCGGCGACAATCGCAGACGTGTCAAAATCGACAGCCTGGTTAATGCTTGCCATAACCCCATTCGCCATCAATTTTTTGATGACATCGATTGGGCTGACTTTTAACTTTGCAGATAAATCTCGGACAGATATGCCCGATGGGAGTTCAATCCGTTTTTCGCTCATAGCAACACCTCCAACCAAAAATTGCATCCCGCCGTTGCAGGGATTGTTAAGCCGGGTCGCTTGAGCCGAATTGCTAAGTTACGACAACATGCTTAACCACTCATGTCACTGACGGTATTTTCCGGCAGGGTGGATATAAAATCTTCCAACCGCTGCCGGTCTTCAGCGCTCAGGGACGTTTTCAAAGCGTTTGCCAACGCCCCTTTTAGGCCGCGCTCCCAACATGTGCGTTGGTTGTGCAGGTATGCGCCCCGCCCGGATAATTTTCCGCTTGGGTCAACCCGCACCCCGTCTTCTGTTCGGACCACGCGCACCAGCTCCCGTTTGGAAAGCACAGTGCGGCAGCCAACGCAGGTTCGCTGTGGGATATGTTTTACAGGTTTGGTCTTTGTCTTACTCACCTCTACACCAAATATACATGAACCTTGCCCGCAGCCGGCTTACCACTCCTCTTCCCAGCCGCTGCCGCGCTTGTGCTGTTTACGTCCAACAACTTCGCCGAGCTCTTCGTCGAATTCAAGAATGACCGATTTCTTGCCCTTCTTGCCCTTCTTCTTATCTTTCGAGCTGTCATCTTCTTCGACAGGCTCTGCCGGGCGGATGGCCTCCGGGCGCATCTTGAACATCTCTTCAAAGGACATCGTTTCGGTTTCTTCTTCGACGGCCTCCGGCTGCGCTTCCGCGGTTGGGGCTTCGGCCACAACTTCTTCGGGCGGGGCGGCGGCTTCCGGCTGCTCGACGGCAGCTTGTGGCTCGTCCGGCGCTGCGCCGACCATTTCAATAGAGGCCTGCGCGGCTTCAGGAGCTGGCGCTTCTTCAAGCGGGGCTTCGAATTTTGCTTCAGCAACCGCTTTTTCAATGGCCTGAATCGCTTTTGCGCCGATTCCCGGCAGCGTCAGAACCTTTTCGGGGTTAAGTTTCATTGCCAGGAGCAAGTCGCCTGCGGTTTGATAATCCGCTTCAGTCAGAATATTGAAGACATGCTCCGGCAGGGCCAGCGCATCCAACGGATTCTCGAAAGCTAGTGCGCCAATTTCGGCCTTTAATTCGGCAGTTTTTTCCTGGCTGGCTTGCTGGGCGGCTTTCTTGTCGTCCTGAATCTGACGTTCAACGCGCTCCACAAACTGGGCCAACAGGTTGTATTCTTCCGGGGGAAGCGGGCGGCCCTCGGCCTTCTTCTGTAGAATTTCCGCCACCTGGGCAGATTTCTCTGCTTCGGCAGTGGCAAGCGATTGAAGACTGGCCTGGCTCTGAATGCGATGGAGCGTATCTGAAGCGGCCTCACCCACCGATTTAATGTCAATCCGCCAGTTGGTCAGCTTGGCTGCCAGGCGCGCATTCTGCCCATCGCGCCCAATCGCCAGCGAAAGCTGGTCTTCCATTACCACAACCGTTGCAGTTTTCTCGGCTTCATTGAGGTAGACGCCGGAAATACGGGCCGGGCTGATCGCTTTTTGGATGTAAATCACCGGGTCGGCACTCCACTCGATGATGTCAATTTTCTCGTCGTGCAATTCTTTGACAATCGCCTGGATGCGCACGCCCTTGACGCCGACACAAGCCCCAACCGGATCGACCCCGGCCTGCGTGGCAGAGACCGCCACTTTGGCGCGCTGGCCCGGCTCACGCGAAATCGCGCGAATCTCGACGATGCCATGATAAATTTCAGGAACTTCAGTTTCAAGTAATCGCCGCAAGAAATTGCGGTGTCCGCGCGAAAGCACAATCTGAGGGCCGCGCGGGCCATCTTTCACTTCAGCAATGATCGCGCGAATCCGGTCATGCACACGGAATCTCTCCCCCGGGATTTTCTGATTGGCGGGCATCACCCCTTCGGCTTTCATATCCAGGCCAATCGTAATCGCCTGATTATTGACCGCCTGGACCACACCGCTGACGATCTCGCCCAACTGACGCTCGAAGTAGCTCATTTGAGCGTTGCGTTCGGCCTCCCGAATGCGCTGTTGAATCACCTGGCGGGCCGTCTGAGCGGCAACCCGCCCAAAATCATTGGGTGTTGTTTCAACAATCACCATGTCGCCCAATTCGGCCAACGGATTGACTTTGTGCGCATCCTCCAGCAAAACCTCGGTGCGCTCATCCACCATATCCTCGACCACTTCCTTCTCAGCATAAATGGTGACATGGCCGGTCTCAGGGTCCACCTTGGCATCCACCTGTTGCGCCGTCGAAGCATTGACCGCCCGGCGATACGCCGAAACCATGGCCGACTCAATCGCCTGAAGAATAATCTCCTTGGGCAATTGCTTCTCTTCCAGCACATCATTGAACGCCAGCAAAAAATCGTTTTTCATCTTACATGTACTCCCGGGTAGGTAAACAGTTGGTCATACAAGCAGAAAAGTGGGGGTTGCCCACTTTTCGGTGCGTGCGGTATTGGTCGAACGCTTACATTTTAACATATTCAGCCTAAAGCCGCAAGGAAAATTTTTGCCCCGCGCAATAGCTGTGATATAATCGCGCCGTTATGTTATCCGCTTTCCGGCTTGCCCAACCCATTTTTGCTTCGTTTCGTGGCTTTACCTTCACGCGGCCTTCTCGAATCGCGCCTGTTGCCCGGATAGCCTGAACCTCTTTCGCATTGTCCAGCGCGCCGCAGGATGCATCCTGCGGCGCGTTTTTTGTTAAAACAAGGAAACGCCATGATCCAAATCTCAATTTCCAACGCCAGCCTGATTCTCGGCGCGAAAACCATCTTCCACAAGCTCAACTGGGAAATCCAGCATGACCAGCGCATCGGCCTGATCGGCCCCAACGGCGCGGGCAAATCATCGCTGCTGAAACTGATTACTGGCGAACACAGCCCCGAACCGGGCGGCAGCATCACCCGCGCCCGCGGGGTGACGCTTGGCTACCTGCCCCAGCAGCCAGAGTTGGAAATGTCTCAGCCCGCGCTTCAATCCGCGCTGGAGGGCAATCCGCGTCTGGCGCAGGTGCTTGCCGAACTGGAGGCTGTCGAAGCACGCCTGGGCCTGCCCGCCGTTTACGAAAATCCGTCCACGCTCGAAAAAACGCTCTCCGCTCAGGAAAAGCTGCTCGAAGAATATACCACTCTGGGCGGCGACAGCTACCCGGCCCGGGTCCGCCAACTTCTTCTGGGGCTGGGTCTGCCCGCAGGCGACCTTGAAAAACCGCTTAGCGTACTCTCCGGTGGACAAAAAAAACTGGTCGGTCTGGCGCGCCTCTTGCTGCTGCGGCCCGACGTGCTGCTGCTCGACGAACCCGATAACCATCTCGATTTGCCCGGAAAAACCTACCTCGAAAAACTGATCCGCGAATACCCTGGCGCAGTCGTAATCGTCTCGCACGACCGCTACCTGCTGGATGCGCTCGTGACTCACATCGCCGAAATCGAAGAGGGCAAAATTTGCACCTTCGCTGGCGATTACTCCAGCTACATGCTCGACAAGGAAGAACGCCTGGCGCGCCAGGAAGAACTGTACGGCGTGCAGCAGCGCGAAATCGGGCGGATCGAAGCCTCCATCAAACGCCTGGCGCTCTGGGGCAAAATCTACGACAACGAAAAATTCTCGCAGCGCGCCAAGGCCATGCAAAATCGCCTCGAAAAAATGGACAAGATCGACAAACCGCTCAGCGAACGCCGCCGGATGGACTTAAAACTAAGCGGCTGGCGCGGCTCAAACAAAGTCCTTGAACTGTTGGGTCTGCGCAAAGCGTTTGGCCCGCGCCGCATCCTGAACGGCGTAGACGAGACTCTCTGGCACGGAGAACGCGTTGGGCTGATTGGCCCGAACGGATCTGGCAAATCGGTTTTGATGCGCTTGCTGCTCGCCAAAGAAACGCCCGATGCGGGTGAAATCCGGATCGGGCCAAGTGTCAAAGTGGGCTATTATGCCCAGGAACACGAAACGCTCGATTTCAACCAGAGCGTGCTGGATGCTGTCCGCTATGCCGGCAATCTGAGCGAATCGCGGGCGGTGGCCTTCCTGCTCGGATACATCTTCAGCTACCAACAATGCCAGCAAAAAATCGGCGAGCTTTCCGGCGGCGAACGCAGCCGCTTGCAGCTGGCCCTGCTGGTGCTTTCAGGCGCAAACTTCCTGCTGCTCGACGAACCGACCAACAACCTGGATATCGCATCAGCCGAAGTGCTCGAAAACTCGCTGGCCGAGTTTGTCGGCACGGTCCTGGTCATCTCACACGACCGCTATTTCCTCGACCGCACCGTCGACCGCATCCTGACCATCGAAGACGGTCAGCTGGTCGGCCACCTGGGCGGCTACAGCGATTATCTGGCAGGCCAGGCCGGCTCCCCTGGGTCTTTTGGAACAAAATAATTCAGGCTGTTCTGAAAGCAGACGCCGCGAGACTGGCCTGGTTACATCCTGCGCCGTCCGCCCTTTAACTCAGTTTGCAGTTTTTGCAGCCCGGCGGCATCGCCCGCAGCGGCTAATTTGGCCTGCTCCACCCAGCCCGCAGGTTCCATATATCTGTAACCGGCGCTGTCCAATATTTCGCGCAATTTTCCGGGGTCAACTGCTGCCAGGGCCGCGAAAGTGGTAATGCCGTTGGCCTCAAGCAATTTGGCAACCTTGGGTCCGATCCCCTCCAGGCTGACCAGATCGTCGGCCAGTGGCGCGGCGACCACGATCGCTTTGACAGGAGCCGGATAGGCGAGCGCGTACTCTTCTTCCGGTTTCAGCCAGCCTTTGCTCCAGACCAGCCAGCCTAGAAAAACCATCAACAAAAATACTGCCAGCGCAACCCAAACCAGCCAACCCAGGCCGTTCTCTGCGGCGCCTGCTTCAAGAATTCTAAAAGCCAACATAAGCCCTCCATCAGAATGTGATACCACTACTATACGCTGTTTAAAAGCGAATGTCAAAGTCTTTGGGCGCAGCCTGCGGGAAGCCCTATGGTTTTCTCAAAGTCGCTTGACTGTTGGGTACAAATATGGCCTGTCATTGCGCCCCCGGCGTTCTTGAGCCGGGTGAAGCAATCTCCTATCCTGTCAGGGGATTGCCACGCCGCGAAAAAACTGCGGATCGAAATGACATTTCCGACTTTGAGAAAGCCATGCGGAAAGGCCCTGATCGGTCTTGACAATGCCTTGAAATATGTTATATATTTGTAATAAATATGATAAAAATTATCACATAATGGATCGAAGGAGAATTGAATAATGACAGCAACTGCAAACCTCGGTTATCCGCGTTTGGGCGCAAAGCGTGAATTGAAATGGGCCTTGGAAAGCTATTGGGCCGGGAAAACCAGCCAGGCCGATTTGGTGGAGACGGGCCGACAATTACGCCTCACGCACTGGATGAACCAAAAGAATGCTGGCATTGAGATTATCCCCTCGAATGATTTTTCGTTTTATGACCACGTTCTGGACACTTCCTGCATGGTGGGGGCTATTCCGTCTGGCTACGCCCCGCTCGCCGATGCAAGCTATCTCGATTTATATTTTGGGATGGCCAGAGGCGTTCAAGAGGGCGCGCTCAATCTGCCGGCGATGGAAATGACCAAGTGGTTCGATACTAACTATCATTACATTGTCCCCGAAATTGAAAAGAATCAAATTTTCCGCCTGACCTCGACCAAAGTCGTTGACGAATTTCTTGAAGCAAAAAAAGCCGGGATTGAGACCCGCCCGGTCTTGCTGGGGCCGGTCTCTTATCTGCTGTTGAGCAAATCAAGCGACCCGGATGGCGTCCCGCTGGATGCGCTGGCGGGGCTGCTTGTGGTTTACGTGGAAATTTTAGAACGCCTCGCGCGCGCTGGAGCGGACTGGGTCCAGATCGATGAACCCTGTCTTGTTTTGGATCTTGACGAGGCTGCCCGCAAAGCCTTCTCTGGCGCCTACAGCCGATTGAGCCAGGTCAGCGGAATTCGGACTCTGCTGGCAACCTATTTTGGCGGCCTGGGCGAAAACCTGGGGCTGGCCGTCGGGTTGCCCGTCGACGGTTTGCATGTCGACCTGGCGCGCGCGCCGCAGCAGCTGGATCAGGTCCTGGCGCAGCTGCCAGCGGGCACAATCCTGTCCCTGGGCCTGGTGGATGGTCGCAATGTCTGGCGGACCGATCTGGATGGCGCTCTCGCAAAAATTCAAAAAGCGCAGGCCGCTTTGGGCGCGGATCGACTTCAAATTGCGCCAAGCTGCTCGCTGATGTTCAGCCCGCAAGACCTGGCCCTGGAAAGCGGGCTGGATGATGAGCTGCGTTTGTGGCTGGCATTCGCGCGTCAAAAATTGGATGAGCTGACCAGCCTGAAACAGGCCGCCAGCCACGGGATCGAATCAGCCGCTGCGGCATTCTCGATCAGCCGCAGCGCGTTGAAAAGCCGTCAAAACTCACAGCGCACGCATAACCCGCAAGTCCGAATGCGTCTCGATAGCCAGAACGAAGCGATGTCGCGGCGCGCTCACGCGTACAAGGCCCGCAAAACAGCACAGGCCCAGAAACTTTCGCTGCCGCCCTTGCCCACCACCACCATCGGCTCCTTCCCGCAAACGCCCGAAATCCGCGCCTATCGCTCGGCCAAAAATAAAGGCACGCTCACCCAGGAAAAATACGACGCGTTAATGAAGGCTGAGATTGCGCGCACCATCCAAATCCAGGAAGAGATCGGTTTGGATGTGCTTGTGCATGGCGAATTTGAACGCACGGATATGGTTGAGTATTTTGGGGAGCGTCTGACCGGGATTGCGTTTACCCAGCATGGCTGGGTTCAGAGTTACGGTTCACGCGCGGTCCGCCCGCCGATCATCTTTGGCGACGTTGCGCGTCCGGCCCCGATGACGGTCTTCTGGTCGGCGTATGCCCAGTCGTTGACCGATAAACCGATGAAGGGCATGTTGACCGGGCCAGTCACCATTTTGGAATGGTCGTTTGTCCGCGACGACCAGCCGCGCGCCCTAACCTGCCGCCAGATTGCGTTTGCGCTGCGCGACGAAGTTGTCGATCTTGAACAGGCCGGGATTCAGATCATCCAGATTGACGAGCCAGCTTTCCGCGAAGGCCTGCCTCTGCGCCGCGCGGAACAGGCGGACTACCTGGAATGGGCAACCGAGTGCTTCCGGTTGGCCTCGAGCGGCGTGCGAGATGAAACCCAGATTCATACGCACATGTGCTACGCCGAGTTCGACAACATCATCGAGGCGATTGGACGGATGGATGCGGATGTGATTTCGGTCGAGGCCTCGCGCTCTAAAATGGAACTGCTCGACACTTTCGAGCAATATCAATATCCGAACGATATTGGCCCGGGTATCTACGACATTCATTCGCCGAATATCCCTTCGCAGGCTGAAATGGAAGTATTAATCGAAAAAGCCGCTCAAGTCATTCCGATTGAACGGTTGTGGATCAACCCGGATTGCGGCCTGAAAACCAGGCAGTGGCAGCAGGTGATTCCGGCCCTGACCTGCATGGTGAACGCCGCCCAAGCGTACAGACGGCAGTTGCAAGCAGGAAGACCTGAAGATTTGTAAATATCTGGCCGCGCAGTGAGAGGCTCGACTCTCAAGCCGACTTGCGCGCCACCCGTCTCGCGCCGCTTTACAAAGATCTGGCGCGAAACGGAGAAAGGCGACATTTTAATCATCATGCTAAAAATAAAACGCGTTTATGAAGCCGCGCAGCCGGGTGATGGCGTCCGGTTTCTGGTTGAGCGTTTGTGGCCGCGCGGCATGAAAAAGGAGGCGTTGAAAATGGACGCCTGGTTGAAGGATGTGGGCCCAAGTGCCGCTTTGCGGCGCTGGTTCGGGCACGACCCGCTTAAATGGGAAGCGTTTCAGAAACGTTATCAGGCCGAATTGGAGGAAAATCCGAATGCCTGGCAGCCCATTCTGGAAGCCGCCCGACACGGTAACGTGACCCTGCTCTACAGCGCGCACGATACCGAACATAACAACGCGCTGACGCTCTTGTCTTTTTTGGAGCAACGCCAGGAAGAATGACCTGAGCGCGGCTGAAAGGACAGCAGTCGCTTTTTTGCGCTGCCGCAAAGACAACACCCCAATTTTGGTGTATTTTTAACCGTAAATAGTTTAAGTGTAGAGAAAAGGAGCTAGAACATGGACGAAAAAACAACGAACGTGGATTTACGCCAAATCCCCCCCAGAGAACGCCATCCGCTGATCTTCGAGACCTTCGACAACCTGACCCCCGGCCAGAGTTTTACCCTGATCAACGACCACGATCCAAAACCCCTTTATTATCAGTTTTTGCACGAACGTGACGGGCAATTCAGTTGGGATTATCTCGAAGAAGGCCCTGAAACCTGGCGGGTCCAAGTCGGACGAGTTTAACGGCTACCGCAAGCGAAACGCTCAGCCTGGCTGCCAGGGATTTTGAACGCGTCAAAATGGGATCAAAGTCCTTGGCCGCCAGAGTGCGAGACATCTTGCGTAAATGCCAGCCCAAGTCTGGCCGGGGCCGCGGGCAGAGGCGAACGGAGCGTCCGGCGAGTGCGGCTGCGATAAATCCGCGAGAAGGACGACTACGAGAAATATCCGGGAGCATGACCGAAATTCTAAAACAGGATTTTGGCAAATCTGGAGTTTGCCTTTATAATCAGGGCTATGAATTTATCAACGTTGCGCATCCGTGATGCTTCTGGCTGGACTATTTTCATCTTTGGGATACTGGCCCTGCTGCTGGGGCTGGTCGGTTTAATTCGGCCTGAGTGGCTGCTCTCGCTGTTAGGCTTCGAGGTGATCGAACGCAGCGCGCGCGCCGCAGGCGATTACACCCTGGTCTTTATGATCGCCTCTTCCATGGCTTCCTTCAATATGGGCGTTTACTACGTCCTGGCAGCCTTGAAAGATGTAAAAATCTTCTACACCTGGACTGTCCCCTTCCGGGCAGTCACCTTCACGGTCTTTAGCCTGGCCGTGCTTTCTGGGCTGGCCCCCGTCCGCTTCAGCGCGGTTGGATTATGGGAGTTGTGCGGGGGCATTGCAACTGGGCTGGCACTTTATTATGAAAAACGCCAAACCCAAGATTGAAAGAGGCAGTTTATGCGCTCCAAATTAATTGACTATAAAGGGCACAAAATTTTCTTTCAGGATTTCTCCGGTCACAGTCTGATAGAAACGGATCTTGTTAAAGAAGAACTGAAAGAAGTTCAGGCGTTTGTAATGCAACAGCCGCCCGACTCCCTGCTTGTGCTGGCAGATTTCAGCGAAACGCAAATTGGCAAAGATCTGATGGACATTCTGAAAGACAGCTCCAAGATTACGAAAAGTCATGTCAAAAAGACTGCCGTATTGGGCGTGACCGGCATGAAACGAATCCTGGCGGATATGCTCATGCACGTTACCGGGCAAGCCATCTCCGTATTCGAGGATGAGGATCGCGCCAAAGAATGGCTGATCCAGCCTTAAAACGGGCCTGACCTTGCGAGGATGTGCTTTTCCCGACGAAGCACGAGTACCGTAGTGGTAATCTCCTTTTTGACGGGAAAGACACCAATCTGAGAACTTTTTGCCGTTTAAGTGGCAGGGTGATTTGCAGGAAAATGCCCTCCGACTACGGCCCGCAGAATCGTGTGCGCCTCCGCTCAGGACGAAGTTGATAGAACATTTGCTTAAGACATTGTCAAAGTAGTTACAAAACTTCCGAGAGTTTTATCTCGGAAGTTTTTTTATAACTGAACGGTGGCCGGGCTGCTCTGAAACGCTCAAAAGCCGCGTTCTTTGCCAGCGGACGGTGCAAGTCGGCGGGGGCGGAAATACTAATAAGGCTTTGCCAGGAGTTCGTCTAATATCTTTTGGGAAGCCTGATCGACCAGCGCGTGCTGGCTGCCGCCATGCGCATCCATCGTCACCACTGCCGGGAATTTTTCAACTTCGATCACCCAAAATGCTTCAGGTGTCCCAAATTCCAGTTTGTAGACAGCCAGAACTTTCGTAACCGATTGGGCGATGAAGGAGGCCGCCCCGCCGATGGCGTGGAAGTAGACCGCCGGCGTTTCCTGGCAGCCCTGGAGCGTTTTGGGGCCCATCCCGCCTTTGCCGATCACACCTTTGAGGTTGAAATGTTTCATCACCTCGGCCTGGTAAGGTTCCTCGCGCAGGGAAGTGGTTGGCCCGGCCGCAATGAATTTGTATTCGCCGTTTTCGTCCTTGCTGACGACCGGCCCGCAGTGGTAGATAACCGAGCCGTTTAGCAGGCGTTTGAGTTCCGCGTACACCTGCAAATCATCGCCTTGGGGTTGTTTGGTCTTTTTGATGAAAGTTTCCATCAGCCATTTGTGGGCTGCATCCCGCCCCGTCACTATCAGTCCGTTTAGCAGGACCGATTCTCCGACCCGCAGTTCGCGGATGATTTCGTCACTGGCAGGTAAATTGATTTCACGCATGGTTTTATCTCCTTCCAACTGTCATTGCGAGCAGGCCGAAGGCCGACGCGGCAATCTCCCTTTAAGCAGCAAGTTCAAATGACGAGGCTTCGCCACTTAATCGCAGGATGCTTTTGTGCAGGCCGGCCGCCTGGCAATGAACTGGTTAATCGTAAATCACTTCGTCGCCGACGACCGTCATCTTGCGGCGGCGGTAGGCCCAGCACATATAAGAAACCGAGACAAAGTACGAGGCCGGCAGGCGGTGCATGCCCGTAATTTTGGTATCGATGACGGTCGTCTGGCCGCCAAAACCCATGGGGCCGACGCCCATCTGGTTTGATTCTTCGGTCAGGCGTTCTTCAAGCGCGGCCAGCTGCGGGTCACTGTTGCGTTCCCCGATTTTGCCGAACAGGACCTGCTTCGATTTGATATAAGACGAGCCGCGGTCGCCGCCGATTGCGATTCCCAAAATGCCGGGCGCGCAGCCCCGGCCCTGGGCTTTTTGGACGGCGTCCAGGGCCACTTTGCGCACCCCGGCCAGGTCGCGGCCCGCACCCAGTTCGTTGGCGGGCAGGGAATATTGGCGGCCCACGTTCTCACAGCCGCCGCCTTTCAGCATCAGTTCGAAGGTCAGCGGCTGGTCGGAGTCGACTTCTTCAAAATGGATGGTGGGGAAATCGTCGCCGCCCAGGTTGTTGCCGCTATTTTTATCGTAAATGGCATCGACCGCATTCGGGCGCATGTACGATTTCTGGGTCGCCTCGACCATCGCATCCCGGATCATCTGGCGCAGTTTACGCGTGCTCCAGCCTTCGGGGTAGTGGACGTAAAAAATGGGCGTGCCGGTATCCTGGCAGATTGGGGTCGATTTGGCCCGCGAAATCTCGATGTTCTTCATGATGGTTTCGAGCGCGCCGCGCGCCGCTGAGCCGGGGGCTTCTTTCTCCACCGCAGCTTGCAGGCGTTCCTCCACGTCTTTGGGCAGGTCGGTGGAGGTGCGGCGAATGAATTCAACAAGTTCGTTCGTTAAATCTCGCATTGTTTTTTCCTCCGTTGGTTGGTTTTATCATACAACACAAACATTAAAAATAGCGTAGGGGCGCAGTGTCGCTGCACCCCTCGTGCTTATTTCGTAATTTTGACGCGCATTACATGCCGGTCGAGGCCGCCGAATTTGTATTTGTAATCTTCGTCGCCGCGCAAGAAATCGAACTCGGCCCGTTTATTTTCGTTGGCCCATTGCAGCAGGTAGCCAAGCAGCACCCAGCCGGGGCTTAATTCCATGAACTGCCGATCCAGGCCTGAGTTGTAGACCCAAATTTTGTTATCATAATCGAAATTCAGGTAGCCGCAGGCTTTTTGGCCGTCGACTTCCAGGAAGGCCAGTTGCAGCCAGCCGGCCCGGAAGGCGGCGTGGACACTGGCTTTCATCTGCGAGCGCATGACATGGGTCAGGAAGGCCGCTTTTTCAGGGTCTTGGGCCATCAGGTGCAGAAAACCGTCCATTTCGCTGTCGAGCGCGGCTTCGTCTTCGACGATGTACCAGCGCAGGTTTCGTCCGCTTTCCTCGGCGCGGCGCATCTTGCGGCGGATTTCGTGGCGCTGCTTCTTGTCGATTCCGGCCAGGTACAGATCGAAATCACCCGGCAGCGGAATCGAAGGTGAGGGGGCGTAAACGCTCTGGGTGTAGTTCCAGCCGCGTTTGGCGGATTCGGCTTTCAGGGCTGGTAACGTGGGCGAGGCTTCGGGGATGTTGACCCACTCGAGCGCGTCCCAGGCAAAGGGCAGAGCGGATTGCGGCGAATTTAACCAGTCGAGCAATCCGCTCAAAAAAGGACCCAAATCCCCCGGCCGGACGATCAAGTCCAGATAATCCGAAATCTCGATGCTGCCCAAGAGCCAGAGCGTTTCGCGCGCGAAAAAAAGTGGGGCAATTCCAACCAGTTGGCCGTCCTGCTCGGCGCTGACCAGGCAGAGCCGGGCATCCTGCGGCCATTCACCGCCGCCGCGCGTTTGCCACCAGCTGTCCAGGTATTCATGACGCAAAAAAGGGGCGTGGGTGACGCCCCCGGCCAGCAAACTGTTCCACGCTTCGGCGGGAATGTCAAAATTGGGATGGAGGGTGAAGTTCATGGGTTGATTCTACCAGCCCCGGCCCGATTGCGGCCTGCTTTGCGGCTGCGCTATTATAAAACTCTGATTTTGGGGGGTTCAACCACAGCTTGGACGATTCTATTTTTCGATTTGATCGGCCTGGGAGAGGTTGTGCAGGCGGTTGGCGCGCCGGATGAGCGGCAGGGCTGGAACAAGCAGGAAGCTGGCGCAGGCGATTGCGGCCTGGATGCTCCACAGGCTGACGAAGCCTGCCAGCGGGCCGGAGGCAATCTGGCCGATGGCATCGACCTGGCCCGACATCGAGATGACGGTGGCGCGCGTGTCGGGGTCGAGGCGCTGGTTGACCCAGGCGTTATAGAGCGGGCCAATCACGCTGCGGGTGACGCTGACCATCAGCAGCGCGCCAATGCTGAGGGTCAGGAGGGGCGAGAAGGCGTAGACGAAAATCGCGAGCGCCAGTAGGCCCGTCAGCCAGAGCATGCCTTTGGCGATGGAAGGGGCATGGTTCGAGTCGAGCCGTTTTTCGACCTGGCGCGTGACCAGGATCGAGAGCAGCATCCCGGTTGCGCGCAGGATCCCGAAGAAAGCGACTTCGTTCATCCCAAACAGGCGCGGCAGAGTGAAGTTATCGACCAGATATTTAATCCATAAGCGATCCCAGCCTTCGGAATACAGACCGTAGATGAATCCGACGCCGAGCACGGCCATCAGCACCGGGCGCGAGCGGACGGCCGCGATTCCCTTTTTGAAAATATCGCCCATGTGCTGCCAGGTGTTGCGGTCTGCGGGTTTTGCTGGCGCAAAACGGGTTTCGGGCATGAACAACGCCAGGAAAACCGCGAAGAGCAGAATTGCCGCGCCGCCCGCCAGAATCGGCAAGCCCACCGCCAGATTGCCAAGTGGAATGGCGATCAGCATCCCGATTAAGGCCCCCGCCAGCTCGACCTGGTTGGCGCGCAGGAAGGCCCGGTTGGCAGCCTGCTCGCCGATCTCGTCTGAGAGCCAGGCCTGGGTCGCGCCGCTGGTGAAGGTGTAGCCCAGTCCCCACAACCCGGAAGCCAGCAGAATGGCCGCAAAATAAGGGAAGAGGCCCTCGATGACAAAAGCCGCGCCGATGATGACATAACCGATAACGATGGAAAGCCGGCGCGAGTAGGCATCGGCGACGATGCCGGTTGGCACTTCGCAGAACAGGATGACGACCTCGAGCGTGGTGCCGACCAGAACCAGCTGCAGCCCTGTCAGCCCGGCGACTGTCGCCTCGTAGAGCGACATGACCACGAAGATCATGCTGAAAAAGAGCGCGGTCAGGAACGATAAAATGAGGTAGAGCCGGTAAGCGGGGAGTTTTTTCATGGCAGAATGCAGGGCTTAGCACGGGCGGCGCAGAATCGAAAAGCAGAATGCAAAACGGAATGGCGTTCATTCGCTATGCTGCATTCTGCTTTCATCCTTCTCAATTCCAACAAGGCTTGCGCCCCACCACAGCGCTTTTGGGGAAGCGGGCCGCAGCCAGGCCGGGCAGGTGTCAGATTGCAGGCGATTGGAGGGGCGTTAGCCGTTCAACAGTTTTTTTACGTCTGCCAAAGCCTGTTCGGCGGTCTTGAAATGGACTGCTTTCATGCCAAGCGCGTTGGCAGCCTGGATGTTTTCGATGAAATCATCCACAAAGATTGATTCTTCGGCTGTGACTGCGAGGGCATTTAGGGCGTACTGGTAGATGCCGGGCAGCGGTTTGGCAATCTGCACTTCGGCAGAGATGGTCAGGTGGTCGAAGGCATCCTCGAATTTTTGCTGGCGGATCCAGGGGCGCAGACCGTCCCAGGCGTTGCTGATCAGGCCGACCTTGCGGGTTTTGCGGGCTTCGCGCAGGAATTCGATGATATTCCAGTCGATTTTGTCTCCCGCGAAGAATGCGTCTTGGATGCGCCGGCGTTGATCGAGGCTCTGGCTGAGGGCGCGGGTCACATTGACCCAGTGGGCTTCCTCGCTGATTGCGCCGATGGAAGCGCGCGCGCCACTGCCGTGCGGGCCTCCGCCAAAGGCCAGCTGTTCAATTTGCGGATAGGTCATCCCAAATTCTGCGCCGAGTTGAATCCGCGGTTGTTTGTCCTCGGTGCGGACGATGACTCCGCCCAGATCAAAATAGAGGGCTTTGATCATTCTTCGAGCATCTTCTTGTAAATGGGGTTGAGCGCAAACTGCTTGCGGGTGATCTTGGTGGCTTTGCGGCACTTGGGACAATGGGCGTTGTAGTAGGCGGTTGGGTTCTCTTTGAAGAGTTCCACCATTTCAGAAATTTCTTCCTTGTTCATGGAAAACGGGATTGCGCAGGATGAGCATTTGATTTGCATGAGAGCCTCCTTGTTTCTTTGATACCAGTTTACCAGATTCTTGCGCCGCAGTATGGATTTTATGAATAGTGTGGCGCTTGTTTTTTGAAACTTTAACGGCAATCCGACAAAAATGCCCCGACACCCGGCAAGCCGGGATCGGGGCATTCTCCAGATAAACTTCAGGTTTAATTATCGGCGGCGCAGCGAATGCCAATGCTGTCTTTGGCGTCGCCTTTGTATTTATCAGATTTGCTGTCAGCAGTCAGGTCTGGGGCAATTGCATAGCCCCGGTTGGCCAGGCGCACATCTTTGAAGCCGTCTTGCCAGGAACCGCCGCGAATGGAACGGCGCAAGCCATTGACGCTGGCGGTGGCAGGCCCGGTCGGATTTTGAACAGCCCCACCCTCATAATAGTTGTTGCCGTAATAGTCAGAAACCCATTCCCAGACATTGCCAGACATATCGAGAATCCCAAACGGGCTGGCACCCTGCGGGTAAGACCCGACCCGGTTGGTATCCCGGACGCTGTAATCATAATTCGCCAGGTTGTTGGTTGGGCTTTCTTCGCCCCACGGGTAGCGCCGGAAGTCGCTGCCGCGCGCAGCATATTCCCACTCGGCTTCGGTCGGCAGACGGCGGCCAGCCCAGGCGCAGTAGCTTTTAGCATCTTCGTATGAGACGTAGATGACCGGGTAATCCGCAAATTCAGCATTGGCAAAGTAGGTCGGGCGTGTGGCAGATTTAAACTCCCGCGGCAGGTTGCAAACGCCAGCCTGAACGCACAGGTTATACATGGCATTGGTCACTTCGACCTTGTCCATCCAGAACGCGCCCATTGAAACTTTGCGAGCCGGTTTTTCATCGTCCTGAGCGTCCGTATCCAGCCCACCCATTTGGAATGAACCCGCAGGGATGAAGACCTGAATCATGCCGTCGGTGCTAGACGAGCGTTCGTCGCCGAGTTCGGCGCTGCTTTGGGGCTTGGCAGTCGCGTTGGCAACCAGTTCGGCAGTGGGGGCTGCCGTCGGCAGAACGATGGCGGTCGGTTCAGCCTGGGCGCCGGGCAAACCGCACGCGCTGAGCAACAAAATCAAACTGATTAAAATCGGAAATGCTTTTTTCATAGGTGTCTCCTTCGTTGAATAAATTGAATATAACCTGACAACTTTGCAAGGTCACTCCCCCATTTGTACGATTGACCCGCAAACGGATTATAACCTTTTCTCTTTCAGCCTCATGCCCGCCCCAGAGCCATTTTTAAGCGGCTTTTTCGTTTACTTTGGTAAAATCAGTCCATGCCTGCGCTTGAGAAAACTCTGCCCACCGAAGACCTCGCTTATCTGCAAATTGTCGCCTCGCTCTGGGGAGTTGAACTGAACTCGACAGACCCGCTTCTGGCCGCCGCCGAACTGGCCTCCGGCTTGTGTGACGCGGAACTGCTTGAAGAAGTCATCAGCACCCTGCCGGAACAGGCCCAAACCGCTCTGGGCGCGCTGGCCGATGAGGCCGGCCGCCTGCCCTGGGAAACCTTCACCCGCCGCTTTGGCGAGCTGCGCGAGGTTGGCCCGGGCAAACGCGACCGCGAAAAACCCCATTTGCGCCCGATCTCAACCACCGAAATTCTTTGGTATCGCGCTCTTGTGGCGCGCGCCTTTTTTGAAACCGGGCGCGGGCCACAAGAATTTGCCTTTATTCCCGATGATTTGCTCGAAGCTCTGGGCTTTATCGGCTTCAGGAGCGAAGCCGAACCGCTTCCGAAGGACGCGCCAGCCGCCGAGGCTGCCCGGCCGCCTGCCGCCCTGCCCGACGATAAACCGCTTGGCCGCCCGGCCACCCCTGCTGAAAAGTCGATTCCGCAAGCTGCTTCAGATGGAATATTGGAAGAAATTACGACGCTGCTGGCGGCCCTTCGAACCGGCAGGCCGATCCCCGCTTTGGGCTTGCACCGTCCGTTCCTGCTGGGGCTGTTAGCGGCCTCCCACTTAATCAGCTGCGCTAACCCTGAAAACGCATCCGCCGCCGAGGCCTGGACGGTCAGCCCTGTAGAACTCAAACGCTTTTTCGAATCTTCACGAGCCGAAGCACTCTCCCTGCTAACGGAGGCCTGGCGTGACAGCCGGGAGATTGACGAACTTCGTCAGCTGCCTGGCCTGGTCTGTGAGGGCGGCTGGCGCAATGACGCCTTCGCCACGCGCCATTTTTTGCTCGATGGATTGGCCCTGCTTCCCAAGGGCCAATGGTGGAGCCTGGCTGCCCTGATTCGCGACCTGAAAGCCGCTGCCCCGGATTTCCAACGCCAGGCGGGCGAGTACGACACCTGGTTCATCAAACGCCAATCAGACGGTTTATATCTGCGCGGCTTTGAGCATTGGGAGGATGTCGAAGGCGGCTTGCTGCGTTACATCGTCAGCATTTTGCACTGGCTCGGGCTGGCCGATCTCGCTTTGGCGCAGGAGGACGGCCCGGTCAGCGCCTTCCGGCTGCGCGAAAAGGCCGAAATCCGCGAAGAGAACGCCAAAATCGGGATCACCTCCAACGGGCGTATTTCTGTCCCGCGTCTGACGGCGCGCAGTGTGCGCTATCAGGTGGCGCGTTTCTGTGAGTGGGAAGAAGCAAAAAGTGAAGCGGAGTATCGCTATCGGGTTACGCCTGCTTCGCTCAAGACCGCCCTCGCTCAGGGCCTGAAAGCCGGTCAGCTGCTCAGTTTGCTGGCGAAGAATGCTTCAGGGCCGATTCCGCCGGCGTTTGTGAAAGCCTTGCAGCGCTGGGAAGTTAACGGAACTGAGGCGCGGGTGGATCGCATGGTTGTTTTAAGGGTATCCCGGCCAGAGGTGATGAGCGAACTGAAAAACGCCAAAGCGGGTAGATTTTTGTCCGAGCTGCTGGGCCCGACTGCGGCGGTCATCAAACCTGGGGCCGAGTCAAAAATCCTGGAGGCGCTGGCCGAAATGGGTTTGCTTGCTGAAGTCTGGGGTTTGAAAGACCCATAAAAAAAACTTGCCTTCCGGCAAGTTTTTTTATGGGTCAAATGTCTTTGCCGGAAGCGCGCGGCAGGTGTTCGGCCAGGTCGTCGCGGCCAGATTGGGCCAGGGGCAGGCCGCTTTTGTAGGCGGCGGATGAAATCGTGTGGGCGACGACCGGCGAGGCAAGCAGGAGAAAGAGGATCAGAATCAGGCCCTTAAAAATGGTCAATTCTGGCAGGACGGCAATCGCTGCGCCCAGGAGGAATACCGCGCCAAACGCGCTGATTTTTCCGGTGGCGTGCAGGCGGGTGTAAACATCGGGAAAGCGAACCAGGCCGAGCATCCCGAGCGATGAATACAGGCTGCCGAGCAGGATCAATAGAATTGCAGTGCTTTTGAGGATGATTTCAGGGATTTGCATGAGGCCTCTTGCAAAATTATCAAAAGATGGCGGGCGCGGCTGAGAGACGCGCCGCGCAAACCGGGACAAGCCGGAGCGCGGCCGCCAGCCCGTTAGAACATCTTGTGATCGACCATATATTTCGCGAGGGCGATGGTCGATAAATAGCTGAGCGCGGCCAGCCCGAGGGCAATATCGATCAGAATGGCATTATTGGCATTGGCTTGCAAGGCGGGCCAGGCTTCACTGAGAATGGCGAATAGAACCAGGACGCACAAGGTCAGGATGCCGATCAGGTCGAGGCCGATCAGGCGGTCGAAGCTGTTTTCTCCGCGCCAGGCGCGCCAGGCGGCCAGGGCCAAAAAAACGACATGCAAAACCAGCGCGCTCGCGGCGACTGTCACCAGGGTTCTGTCGAGGGGATTCATCGAGGTGTCATTCCAATCTTTATGCAACGATTTTGCTCAAGAGTTTGCGGCGCAGGGTTTGTGCTTCTTCTGCATCTTGCGCGGAGCGCTCAACATTGAGCGTGTGGGTATATAGAATTCCGCGCTCGTCCATGGCGACTACCATTTCACCCGGCGTGAGGGTGATGGCATGGGCGCTCAGGGCGGTTGCGAGTTCACTCTGGCAGCCGGCATCGATGGCGATAATGCCGGGCCGAATCGGAAGGGCCGGGTCCAGTAAAATTTTGGCAACCAGGTAGGCGCTTTTCAGCATATCGACGAAGATCAGGGCGGCATATTGCAAGATGCCGATTAAAAAGGGCAAAACCCCGGCCCAGTTAAAGGGCCGATTGCGGCGCGGCAGGAGAAGGCTGACGCCCAGGGAGAGCAGCGCGCCTAGAATCAGGTTGGGGAGCAGATTGTCGCCCGGTTTGTAGGATAATGCCAGGTAAACCAGCAAGAGGGGCAGTGCCATTTGAAGTCTTACCATCACGCGAAAGTCCTTTTTTGAGAGGCGGGCCGGGGGTTCTTGCTCATCTCAGACCGTTGACGATTTGAATATAATTCTCTGGTTGAAGCAGGGACTGGGACACTTGTTCTGCAACAAGAAGCAGCGGTTCACTCCAAATGCCGAGGGCGAGGCACACCAAAACCAACAAGGCCGGGGCCAGCAGAAGGTCTCCGCGCTTGGGCTTGAGAGCTGGATTTGGCTCGAACCAGATTTTCATAAATGCCCGGATGACATAGACCAGGCTGACCAGGCTGGCTACACCGATCAGCGCCAGCGAAAGGTAATTTTGCGATTGAACGCCGCTCAAGAAGATCATCAGTTTGCTGACGAACCCGTTCAGGGGCGGGATGCCGGCCAGGGCCATGCCGCCCAGCAGGAAGAGGATGCCTGCTGCCGGGCTGGTCTGACCGACTCCGGCCAGGACTTCAAACGAAGCGCTTTTGACCGGGGCGCGGCTGGCCAGCGCGCCGGCCAGCATCAGCAGGGCCGATTTGATTAAGGCGTGGTTGAAGGTGAAAACCAGGGCCGCGGCCAGGGCCAGCGGTGTCCCCCACCCGATCCCGACCAGGATGAAACCGATCTGGCTCAGGGTCGAGTAGGCCAACATGCGTTTGAGGTTGTGCGTTCCGGCGGCCCCAAAACCGCCGTAAATGACGCCGATTACCCCCAAAATGAGCAGCATTTCGCGGATTAGTTCTGCCTGTTCGATGAAGAGCAGCGTCGTCAGGCGCAGGAAACCGTAGACCCCGAATTTGACGACAATCGACGAGAGCATGGCGCTGACCGCGGTCGGCGCGGCGGCATGGAAATCCGGCTGCCAGAAGTGAAAGGGGAAGATGGCGCTTTTGGTGAGGAAAGTGGCGCTCAGGAAGGCCAGCCCGGCCAGGCTGAGCGGGGCGGACGGGTTTTCAGCGAGGCTCTCTGCCAGTCCGGCCAGGTTGAGGGTGCCATGGGCGGCGTAAAGCGAGCCGATACCCAGCAGGAACAGAATCGCGCCAAGCGTGCTGATGAGCAGGTATTTGTAGGCGGCCTCGACGCCGTATTTATCGTCGGCCATGCCGGTTAGGACAGCCCCGCTGATGACGATCAGTTCGGCAAAGACGAACAGGTTGAACAAATCTCCGGCCAGGAAAGCGCCGCTCATCCCGGCTGCCAGCCCCAGAAAAATTGGGTAAAAGGTGGGATATTGAACGACCTTTTCCTGCGAGCCGGTTGCATAGAGGAGGCCGGCGCTCAGCACAAGCTGGGTCATGACCAGCATAAACGCAGAAAGCGGATCTGCAATCAGGGTGATTCCGGCTGGGACAGGCCACAGCCCGGCCTGTAAGGCAAATGTTTCTCCGCCAAGAAAGACTTGCCCGGCCAGGGCCAACGAGAAGCCAAGCGAGGTCAGCATGACGCTCAGCGCCAGCCAAGGCTGCAGAGAGCGATTTTTACGGGCCAGCAGGGTGGCGACGACGCCGCCAAACGGCAGCAGCAGAGGGGGCAGAATCAACCAGTCCATTAGTGGCGCAACCCCTTTAGCTCGTCCGAATCGCTGGTTTTGTAGCGATATCCAATGACATACAGCAGACTGAGCGCAAAGGAAAACCCACCCGCGCTGATTACAATCGCCGTCAAGACGAGGGCCTGCGGCAGCGGGTCGCTGATCTGGGCCTGGTAGCCGTAATAGGCGGCGGCCAGCCCGTCGTAAGCGCCGGTGGTAAGCAGGAACATGTTAACGGCGTTGGATAGAATGACCAGCCCAATTGCCGAGCGAATAACATTGCGGCGCAAAAGCTGGAAAATGCCCAGAGCAAACATCAATCCAATCGCGAGAGCGGTCAGTAAATTTAGCATGGTCGAGGCCCAGGTTTCAAGAAAATCTCATTTCTGACCAATTTCGGACAGCAGAATATCGCTTTCGGGGTCGGTCTCAGCCGGGTGGCCGAGGTTGTCAAGAATCAGCACGGAAGCGCCTGTCACGGCCAGGCAGATCGCAACTTCAAAGACGAGCGCATTGCTGAGGACAATCCCTTGCGGCAGGTAGGGCGCAATCTTGAGCCACTGACCGTAATCGACCACGCTCAAGAAGTTTTTGCCCATCACACCATTTCCGAGCACAAAACCCGCCAGCCCATTCAGGAGCGCTAACCCCAGGCCGATTGCGATGAAACGGACCGGGGCAAGCCAGGTTAGGCGGGCCTTGATGGCCTTATAGCCAAAGATGATGTACCAGCTCGCAATCGCCAGACTGATGGTGACGCCAGCCGTGAAACCGTCTCCGGGCTGGTCGTGCCCGTAAAGGACATGTGTAATCGCCAGGATAACGGCCAAAGGCAGGAGCGCGTAGGCCAGCAAATGCAGGAAGGGCGAGGTGGGCAGGCCAAAAACGCCGCGCGGTTCCGTAAGCGGGTTGGGCCGTTCGTCTGCTTCAGCGGGCCGGGGGCTGCCCGCCTTGCGGACGGTGTAGTGCAGGATGCTGTAAATTCCCAGCGCGGCAAAAGAGAAGACCATAATCTCAAGCAGGGTATCCAGCGCGCGGAAATCGACCACAATTGCCCCAACCATGTCTTTGGCGCCCGCGTAGGCTTTGGCATACTGCTGATAATAAGGGGCCACCAGGCTTTCACGCGGGCGTAACTCGAGCGCGGCAAAAGAGACCAGGCAGACGACCGCCCCAAAACTGAGGGCAATCAAAATGTCGCGCCACAGCCCGAGCCGGGTCTGATTAATCGTGAATTGCTGGGCCGTTTTGCGCAATTTGCGGGGCAGGAGGGTCAGCGTCAGGACCAGGATCACCGTCGCCAGAATATCGACCACCACTTGCACCAGGGCCACATCAGGGGCCGGTTCAAGGGCCATCCAGGCCGCCACAGCCAGGCCAGAGACGCCAAAGCCGAGAATGGCGTGCAAATCACGCAGCAGGAGAACGCTGAAAAGGGATGCGCCGACTGCAATCAGCAGGCTGGCGGCGCGCAGAAAAAACAGGATTCCGTTTACTGCCGGCAGGGCAAAAAAATTGTCTACATGGAAGGAGGCCAGCGGCAGCCCCCCAAAGGACAGGATCAGGGCCAGGCTGGAGATCAGCATGATGCTGATATAGAAACGGATTTCTCCACGCTGAAGCAGGGTCGCTTTTTTCGACAGCCAATCCAGCCCGCGCAGGCTTCCGTTATAGAGGCCGTTGGCGCTCCAGCCCGGCAGGAGGCCCGCCAAAAACGGACGAATGCGGCTTAGCTGCCAGAAGAGCAGCGAACCCACGCTGATCGCCGCAATCGAGAGCATCAGCGGGACGCTAATGCCCGTCCACAAGGCCAGCGAAACTTTGACTTTTGCTCCAAACGAGGCTTTGGCTGCATCTGCCAGGAAGGCCGCTAGCGTGTTGGTCTCAGGCAAAATTCCGACTGCCAGCGAAAGCAAGGCCGGGATGGCGGGAGCCAGCCAGAATCCAAACTTTGGATCGTGTCCATGCGGAGGGTGTTTGGGATCGGCCGCCTGACCGAGAAAAGTGCCGCGAATGAGCAGCCCCGCCTGCCCCAGAAGCATCGCCCCGGCCAAAACCGTCGTCAGCGGAAAGAGAAAATCGATACTGGCGGGCAGGCTGGGGTGGGTGGCGCTGGCAAGCAAGGTCTCTTTCGCCAGGAATCCGAACAGGGGCGGTAATCCCGCCAGCGAAAGGGCGGCAATCGTCATCAAAATGAAAAGGATCGGCATTTGCTGGCGCAAGCCTCCCAGACGGCGTAAGTCGCGCGTCCCGGTTTCGTGGTCGATGATGCCCGCCGACATAAACAGCGACGATTTATAGAGGGCATGCGCCAGGATTCCAATGACCAGGGCTTTGGACGCAATTTCGCTGCCCTGACCGATCAGCGCGACCAAGACGCCCAGTTGTGAGATGGTTGAGTAAGCCAGGAGGGCTTTCAAGTCATTCTGTTTTAAGCCGAGATAAGCGCCGGTTAGCATGGTCGCCAGCCCGAACAGGCTTAAAACCCAGAACCAGGTATCCGTGCCGCCCAGAGCCGGGTTGAGACGCGCCAAAAGGTAGATGCCGGCTTTGACCATCGTCGCGGAGTGCAGGTAGGCGCTGGCCGGGGTGGGGGCAGACATGGCTTCGGGCAGCCAGATGTGGGCTGGCACCTGGGCGCTCTTGGTGAAGGCTGCCAGCGCGATCAGCCCAAAAAAGACCGGATAGAGGCTGCTTTCGCGCAAAATGTCGCCGCTTGCGAGGAGAGTCTTCAGGTCGGATGAGCCTGTGATGACCATGATGAAGCTAAACCCGGCCAGTAGGGCGATCCCGCCGCCGCCGGTGATAAAGAGCGATTTGAACGCGCCTTTGCGGGCGGCCTCGTCTTTGTATTTGTAGCCAATCAGCAAAAAGGAGGAAATGCTGGTGCCTTCCCAGAACAGAAAAAGCGTAATCAAATCTCCTGCCAGGACCAGGCCGAGCATGGCGGTCATAAAAATCAGGATGTAAGCCAGGAAACGCCAGGCGCTCTTGTCGCCCTGAAAGTAATAGCCCGCATAAACAATAATGAGCGCGCCGATGCCGGTAATGATTAAGGCGAAAAGGGTTGAGAGGCCGTCGAGATAGAGCGAGAAGTTGATGGCGAGGGACGGAATCCAGGGGGCGCTGAAAATCAGGGCTTCGCTGGCGGGTTTCCCGGCGTAGGTCAGCAGCAGGCTGGCAAATGCTGCCGCGGGAAAGAATGCCAAAATCCAGCCGATGCGTTCAGTGTTCAGGCGCGGATTAATAGCCGGCAGGCCAAATCCCAGCGCAATCAGGGTGGCAAGGGCCAGGGCAAGAAATGGAAGCAGCAAAAAGATTGGCATAGAGTGATATTTTAATCAGAAAATCCCCTTAAAGCAAACCGGGCAAGGGATCCTTAAGTTGTTTTTACACGCTTCTTACGCGCAATTAGGGCTTCTCGAGGCCGTGGGCTTCGAGAAGAGGCTGGTTTTCGAGCAATTCGGCGGTTGGGCCGTCAGCCACGATCCGGCCTTCGTCGACGATGATCATGCGCGGGAAGAGTTCGCGCACCATCGCCAGGTCGTGGCTTGAGACCAGCATCGTCAGATTGAGATCGCGCAGCAAGTGAATCAACGTGCGCCGGGCGCGCGGATCCAGCCCGGCGGAGGGTTCGTCCAGCACCAGCAGGCGCGGATTCATGGCTAAAACGGTTGCAATCGCAATCCGCTTTTTCTCGCCGACGCTCAGGTGGTGCGAAAGGCGTTCCCGATAGGCGCTCATGCGCACATTTTCGAGGGCAGCATCGACCCGCTGCCGGATTTCGTCTTCGGGCAGGCCCATGTGGAGCGGGCCAAAGGCCACGTCTTCAAAGACGGTTGGGGAGAAGAGTTGGTCGTCTGGGTTTTGGAAGACCAGCCCAACGGCGGCCCGGATGAGGGGTAGATTCTTTTCGTTTAACGGAATACCGGCCACGGTCAGCCCGCCTTTTCCACGCAGAATTCCGTTCAGGTGCAGCATCAGGGTACTTTTTCCGGCGCCGTTGGGGCCAACCAGGGCCGCTTTTTCCCCGGCTTTGAGAGTCAGGTTGATGCCGTCCAAGGCGGGATGGCCGTCAGGATAGGAAAAATACAGGTCTGAGATTTGCAAAACATCTCCCTCGAGCGGGGGCAGATCATACGAGGAGGTCGGGTGGGTGTGGGTTTTCGGGTTCACAGGCGGGCCAGGAGTTGCAGGAAGAGGAGCAAGAAAAGGGCTAAGCCCAGAATCAGCCAATCGCGGCGGGTCAGGACGTGCGCGCGCAGGGTGCGCAGTTGGCCGCGATAGCCGCGCGCCAGCATGGCGTTGTAGATGCGGTCGCTGCGTTCGTAACTGCGCAGGAAGAGTTGGCCGGCCATGTTGCCGGTGATGCGCGCCCGCCAGAAGACTGTGCCTCCGCTTTTCAGGCCGGGCAGGGCCGCGGAGCGGGCCTCGCGGGCGCGCATCAGGCGCATGACTTCATCGGTCAGGACGAAGAGATAGCGATACAGGAAGGCGACGATGGTCGTCAGGAGGGCCGGGACGCGCAGGTGTTCGAAGGCGTGAATCATATCTGGAAACTGGGTGACTGCAATCAGCAGGATGCCCGCCTGGACGGAGAGCCAGGAGCGCAGCATAATGCTGGCAAAACGCAGCAGCCCGGCCTCGGTTGGGATGAGTTGAATCGGCCCCAGCGTCCATTCGGCAAGCGGCTTCCCGCCAGGCATGAAGATGGCCGAGAGAGCCGCCAGCGCGAAAGGCAGGGCGATGAAGGATCGTCTGAATGAAAAATCCAGGCCCAAACGCGAGAAATGGTTGGCAGCCAGAATCAGGAGCCATGCCAAACCAAAGGCGGCCCAGGCTCCATCCGGCAGGAGCGCGTTCGACAGGATAAAGGCAACCGTCAGCACCACTTTGACGCGCGGGTCGAGGCGGTGAAGCGGGCTTTCAGCGTGGTAGTAGCGGTCGAAGGCGTCGGCGTGCATGAGGGCGGGAATTCAGAATTAGGAGTTGCGGGTTAGGAATTGCGGGTAAGGAGCTGGGGGTTAGGCTTCTTTTTTCTTGAGCAAGCTGCCGAGCAGGACGATCATTCCCAGGACGACCAGCGCGCCGACGATGCCCGCGACCACGGTCGAGAGGGCGGTTTCACCCAGGAAAGGGATCGTGTAATCGGGCAAAATCTGGTAGGGGGCAGCCAATCCGCGTTCGAGGAAGCCGACATCTTCGGCAATCCGCTCCAGGCCGTCGGGGTTGGCGGAGGCAAAGGGCGAGAGCAGCACGGCCAAAATGGAGATCAGCACGCCGGCATAAATCCAGCCGCGGCCGCCTTTTTCAGCAACCGCCTGGCTGTCGAGCAGATCGGGCCGGGCTTGCAGGATAAAGGCCAGCGCGGCAACGGTAATAATCGCTTCACCCAGCCCAATGATGGCATGGACGCCCAGCATGGCCGGGATGACGATTTGGAGGGAGGAAGTGCCGCTCAACCAAAGCTGGAGCGAGGTCAGGAGGGCCGCCGCCATGGTGGAGAGCCACGCGCCCGCGCCCGCAACGGCCAGCCGGGTGATTTTATTGGCATTCAAGACCGAGCGGTACAGGCCAAAACCGATCATGGCCGTCAGGACACCCATGTTAAAGATATTTGCGCCCATCACCAGCAGGCCGCCGTCCTGAAAAAGCAAGCCCTGCAAGCCGACGACAGCCGTCATAACCAGAATCGCGGCCCACGGGCCAAGCACAATCGCCGCCAGCGCGCCGCCCAGAAAGTGGCCGGATGTTCCGCCAGCGACGGGGAAGTTGAGCATTTGGGCCGCAAAGATAAAAGCGGCCATGATGCCCATCAGCGGGACCTGCTTTTCGCCGAGGGTCTTGTTGGTCTTGGAAATTGCCATGCCAACCGCGACGACCGTCAGCCCCCAGAAGATGAGCGAAATAGCCAGCGTCAGAAAACCATCGGGAATGTGAAGCGGAACGGGTGAGAAAAGCATTTTAATCTCCTTTGAACTTACAATTTGGACAAACGCCCATCAGGGTGATGTGATTTTCACTCAAGCGATAACCGGTTGAGTTTTCTAATCCGTTAAAAAAGGCTTGCAGCGCGTTGGCGTCCAACTCCATTTTTGCGCCGCAGACCCGGCACTGGAGGTGATGGTGGGGATGGCGGGCCAGTTCATATTCCAGGCGTCCATTGCCGGTGTGGGTCACGCGCACCAGATCCTGCTCCACCAGAAAATCGAGATTGCGGTAAACGGTCGGCTCCGTCAGACCTGGGGCGATTCGGGCGTAGATTTCTGTCCGGCAGAGATGTTGGCCCGCCTCGTCCAAGACGGTCAGAATTGCCATGCGCTGGCGGGTCAGACGAAATCCCTTTTGGCGGATTTGTTCGGCAAGGTGCTGCGGGCTGCAAGTCATGCTTTTTATTGTAACTTATTGCAATAAGGATGGCAAAACTTTAATAAAACAAGACTCATCATAAAGATGAGTCCCGTCAAATGCTATCAGAAAGGTCAGTTTACGAGAGTTGGCGCAGCAATTCTTCAAGCGGCAGGTCAGACATCTCGTTTAAGGTCAGGGTTGTCGGTGGAAAGTCGAGTTTTTGGGTGAGCGGGTTGGGGATGGCGACCACCCGGATTCCGGCGCGGTTGGCGGCCAGGACTCCGTTCGGCGAATCCTCGAAAACGAGGGCTTCGTGCCGGCCTACCCCCAGTTTGGTCTGGGCAGCCAGGAAGAGTTCTGGCTCTGGCTTGGGTTGGGATACGTCTTCGCGGCATTGCACCGTTTCAAAATAGTCGAACAGCCCCAGCCGCTGCAAATGCCCATCGACCCACTCATGCGGCGAACTGGAGGCGATTGCCAGCTTCAGGCCGAGGCGTTGGGCCGTTTCGAGGGTTTCGATCACGCCGGGGCGCGGCTTGGCGGACAAAATTGTCCGCATGGAATCGGCCTGGGTGCGGGCGGCCAGCTCAAAATCGGCGAGCGAGCGCTGGGTCAACTCTTCCAGATGGGTAATCGGATGAAAATCAGAGGCGGCTGTCCCGCCGACGATCTGCCCCCAATTTTCCAGGGTCAGAGTCTGGCCGAATTCGGCATAAATGTTTTGCCAGGCCTGGTATTCAGGGGTTTCGGTGTCCAGCACCAAACCGTCGAAGTCAAAAATCAGTGCTTTTATCATGAGCGCGATTGTACCAAAGGATGGCGCTTCTTAAGCAAAAGACGCCCGTTTGGGGCGTCTTTCTTTGAGCAGGGTCTTTAGTTGTATGAAACTTTGATGGTTTTGGGTCGGGACGATTCGGACTTGGGCAGGCGCAAGGTCAGCACGCCATCTTCGATCCGGGCTTCGGCCTTTTCAGCATCCAGGCTGGCCGGCAGGCGCAGGGCGCGCCGGAAAGAACCGCTGGGCAGTTCGTTCAGCAGGAACTCGGACTCTTCGCGGCGATATTCGCCTTCAATCGAGATGGTGTCTTCCAAAACCTCGATGTTCAGATCTTCGGCCTTCAGGCCAGGCACGAGAGCGCTCAGCAGGTAGGCTTCACCTTCATCGCGGATGTCCAGGGCCAGGCTGCGGGTTGATTCGGAATTTTGGGCAGCCATGCGGCGGACGACACGGGGACCATAGGGGGCAACATAGAAAGTCATTTTTTATCTCCTTTTTGTTTATACCGTTCAAACTTGGCTATATTTTAGACCGGCTGTGTCAAAAAAATGAAAGAACAGAGTAGGATTCCCGTTAAAGCTGCATACGAGAAGCATCAACGCGCTGCGCGGTATAATCAGCCGTATGCAAGCCCGAAAACTTATCCTGATCCTAGTGGTTGGCGCGCTGGCCGGCAGCGCCTTTTATATTGCCCGCAATCTGCGCTCTGGCAGTCAGCGCGGGCAGACGGTTTGGGCCTTTCTGACCAACCCGGCTTCGCAGCCTGGATTGACAATCCAGGCCGGGACGCGCTGCGGAGCCGCTCCCTTTAGCTTTCCGACCGACGGCCTGGTCGGTTATATCTGGGACGATTCTTTTCGCCCCGGCCACCGCCACGCGGGCATCGACATCTTTTCTGGAAGCGGGGTGGGCGTCACGCCAATTTATGCCGCCTACCCCGGCTACCTGACCCGCCAACCCGACTGGAAATCGTCCCTGATCGTCCGCATTCCGAGCGACCCGCTTAACCCCGGCCAGCAAATTTGGACCTATTACACCCACATGGCCGACTCGAACGGCAGTTCGACGATTGCGCCCGCTTTCCCGCCCGGCACTTCTGAAGTCTACGTCGAGGCCGGGACTTTGCTGGGCTACCAGGGAAATTATTCCGGCACGCCCGGCAGCCCGGTCGGTGTCCATTTGCATTTTTCGGTGGTGAAAGATGACGGCCTGGGGCGATACCTGAACGAACTGGAAATTGAAAATACGCTCGACCCCTCTCCTTATCTTGGGCTGGCCCTGAATGCCCGCCAAAATCCTGATGCAATTCCAGCCTGCGGGGAGCCATAATGCCAGACCTGAACGGAAAAGTTGTCTTAATCAGCGGGGCGGGGCGCGGCCTGGGCCGCGAGCTGGCCCTGGCCCTGGCCGCCCAGGGCGCGACCATTGCCGCGAACGACATTTCTCCGCTGAATGTGGACGAAGTCGCGCGCCAAATCTCGCTTAGCGGATGTGGGCAGGCCCGGGTTTACCTGCACGACGTTGCCAAAAAAGTCGCCGTCCAGGCCCTGGTCAACCAGGTTGTAGACGATTTTGGCCGAATCGACATCCTGATTAACAGCGCCAACGTCCAGCCTGGCGCGGGGCTGCTCGAAATGGACGAGTGGGATCTGCACCGCGTTTTTGAAGTCAACACGATTGGCGTATTCCTGTTGATGCAATCTGCGGCGCGCGTCATGCGTCAGCAGGGCGGCGGGCTGATTCTTAACCTGCTGGCGGACCCGCAGCCCGGCCTGCCTGCGGCTTATGCGGCCAGCCGCCAGGCGGTGGCGGAACTTACCCGTCAGACTGCCAGCGAATTGGGCCAGGCTGGCATCCGGGTTTATGGGCTGGAAAAAGGCTTCGTAGTAGAGAAGGCGGCCGCCATCGCCGCGGCCATTTTGTCGCTGCTGGTTTCAGCAGATCTGCCATCGGGCGCAATCCTCGGCCCGCTAAAATAGCGTTGTGGAGGTCTTATGTATATTTTTGTCCGTTTCACCGCTGTTGTCACGATTCTGTTTGGGATTTTTATGATGCTGGCTGGGGCCGGCGGCGCAATTTATGGATTTTTCCAAAACGAGGCCGTCACCAGCGCGGCTAATCTCTGGGCGGAAACCGTCACAGACACCTACCGCATCATCAACGCCGGTTACGCCGCGGTCTTGCTGGGGACAATGGCCTTTATTATCGGCATGATTAGCGCGGCGGTCGGGCAGCTGCTGCTGGTTTTTGTCGACCTGGCCGTCCAGGCGCGCGAGACCAATCTCATCCTGCGCAGCTTCCGTCCGCGTTCCGCGGCCAAACCAGGCAGCGTTGAAAACAGTAGAGACGATGAAAAAGATGAAGTCTACGGCTAAAACAAGTTGGATTGCGGGCTTTCATGAATCCTGAAACTGCAAATAAAAAAATCTCCCTGGTTTTTGTGGTCATTTCAATCCTCATCCTGGCCCTGGCGGCGGCTTTTGCCGTTTGGGGCGTGCCTTACTTTTTCCAGCCGCCGCAAACGCCAGAAATTTCTGCGACCTATGGGGCCGGCACGCTGCGCGCCCGCGTAACCGACATCATTGAAAGCGGCCAGATCGACCTGGGTGACATCACCCAGGATTACCAGGTGATGCGCGTTGAACTGCTCGAGGGCGAATACAAGGGCATCCTGATGGAAGTGGACTATGGCCGCCGCCAGGTGCGCCCGGATTTCACGCCTTTTGTGCCCGGCGACGAGATTTTCATTACCCTCGGCAAACGCCCGGATGGCATCCTGGCCGCCTTTTATGTGGAATATGTGCGCTCACAATCCATGCTGATTTTGCTGGCAGTTTTCGTGCTAGCAATTTTGTTAATCAGCGGCTGGAAGGGCTTGCGGGCCTTGCTGGCAATGGCTTTCAGCCTGTTGATCATCGTCGGCTATATTATTCCACGCATCCTGGCAGGCGAAGACCCGGTCAGCGTCAGCCTGATCGGCTCCGCGATTCTGTTGGGCGTTTCGCTGTACGTTACTTACGGTTGGAATCTCAAAACCCACGCCTCGGTCTTGAGCATGGCGCTCGTCCTGATCCTGACTGGCACATTGGCCGTCCTGTTCATCGGTCTGACGCGCTTGAGTGGTTACGGCAACGAAGACGCGCTTTTCCTGGCCCAAATTTCGAATGTTCGGATCAATTTGCGCGGACTCCTGCTGGGCGGTTTGATTATTGGCGCGCTGGGCGTGCTGGATGACCTGGTAACGACCCAATCTTCGGCGGTCTTTGAGCTGCATCGGGCCAACCCGGCCCTCAGGTTTCGGGAACTCTTCAGCCGGGCGATGCGGATTGGACAGGATCATGTGGCCGCGACGGTCAATACCCTGGTGTTGGCCTACGCCGGGGCCGGCCTGCCGACCCTGCTGCTGTTCACGCTTGGGCAAGGCAATTACGGATTTCTACTCAATACCGAAATGGTGGCCGAAGAAGTTGTGCGGACCCTGGTCGGGTCACTCGGACTGGTGGCCGCCGTGCCGCTGACGACCGTCATCGCCGTTTCTCTGGCGCTCTACAGCGACCGGCTCGGAGACCTGCGGCTCTTCCTGGGCCCAGAAACAGGCAGCGGCGATCACGGCCATTCGCATTGATCACTTGACTTCAGGGTTCGTTTTTACGAGTCTGGAGAAGTAGGAAAGCTGGTTTAAGAGGCGCTTAAAAAACCAAATCTGGACGCGGATTTCGCGGATTAAACGGATTTACGCGGATTTTTAAGAAAAATCTGTGAGATTCCGCGTAACACGCGCAATCCGTGTACGAAAAAGATTTGATTCAAATTGAGATCTAAGCTCAAGTTGATCAATCCTTACTCTAAAAAGCAAAGGCGATTCCCAACGAGGAATCGCCTTTGCTTTTGGGTGAGGGTCTCTACCGGGCAAATTTATTTTTTCCGCCTTAAAATTTGCGCAGAATTTGATCAAATTCTGCGCGGGTGCGCTCAATCGAGGCCAGGCCTTGCTGACGGGTTTTCTGTAGTTCAGGCTGCATGTCGTGCTTCAGGCAGGCCGCAACTGTTTCGGCGAGGGTTTCGACATCTAATTCTTCTGCGCCAATCAAAACCGGCCAGCCAAGCGCTTTGGCCTGGGCGCTGACTTTTCCGCCGCCGGCAACCGAGTCGACGGCCACGACTGGCACAGAATTTTTTAGCCCCAGCACCAGCCCGTGCAGGCGATTGGTGATCAGCACATCCACTTTGCGGAGCAGGCTTTCAAACTCGCGCCCCGATTTCAGCCCGGTTTTGTTGTTGTAGATGATCGTATCGAGCCAGAGCGGCACGACCTGCCCGCTTTGCAGATATTCCTCGAAGACCTGCCGGACGTAAGGATGGCGCTGGCGGCTGCCGTAGGCGGCCTGACGGTCAACCAGCAGCACGCCGACCACGGGCAAGGGTTCAACAGGCTTGCCGAAGGCAATATCGGCCCGAATTTCAGCGGGGTTGTCGCGCGCAAGTAGAAAATCAAAACCGGCCGGGCCGGGCTGGGAGACGCTCAGGTTGACGCCGATTTTCAGGCAATGCCGGAACCGCTCCAGCAGCAGGGCCGGAATGGCTTTTTGAGGATACCACGGGCCGCAGACAAAGATGAAAATACCGTAATCGGCTGGGCGGGCCTCTTCCAACCGCAGGCCTGCGACACCATCTTCAACGTTGGAAGCAACGTCGAAGGCGATTCCGGCGGCGGCCAGCCAGGCGCAAATCATCTCCTGGGCTTCGACATCGCCAAAGGTGCCGCCGCCGCCAGGGACGCTGAAATGTCCGCAGACCAGGGCGCGCGCGGGCCGGGCCAGCCGATCCGCTTGCGGGCCGGGCAAGCGCCGATAACGGAACTTAAACCAGCGTGTAACCCACTCTTTGCGTAGGAATTGCTTGAGGTTATCCCAGCCAAACAGGCTCAGGTCGAGGCGCGCCTGTGAAAAGGCTGAGGCGCGGTATACGGCTTCAGCCCGGGCTGTGGCTGTTTTGGCGGCAAAATCCAGATTCATTTCTTCTGCCAGCGAAATTTGCTCAAGCAGACGCAGGCCGAGCGCAGCCGCGACTTTTTGAGCTTTCAATTCGGCTTTTTGCTGCGCCTTTTGACGGGCTTCGGCCTGGTTCGCGATCGATTCGGTTTGCGTTGCGATCACGCGCAGGGTTTCAGGGGATTTCTTCAAGCGGACGCTTCCTTTCGGGTTCTTTCTTGCCTGGCTTATTTTACCTGTTCAGGCCCGGGTCTGCGGCTTGCAGCGAGTGATAAAATGAAAGAAGCGCAATTTGGCCTGCAAAGCCCCCAGTTCAAAGGAGATTCCCATGTTCAATAAATTTACCTGGTATGGACACGCTACGCTTGGCCTGAAAACCGGCGAATTTGACCTGCTGATTGACCCTTTTTTTAGCGGCAACCCGGCCAGCCCGCTTGGCGCGGAGGCGGTTGCGGCAGATTTCATCCTGGTGACGCATGGTCACGGCGACCATGTCGGCGATGCGGTTGCGATTGCCGGGCGGACCGGGGCAACCGTCATCGCCAATGCCGAAATCAGCAGTTGGTTCAAGAAACAGGGCATCGAGAAAGTTCACGCTCAACACCTGGGCGGCGGATTTAAGCACCCGTTTGGTTATCTGAAGCTGACCCTGGCCCTGCACGGCTCGGCCCTGCCAGACGGTTCTGACGGCGGCAACCCGGCCGGTTTTCTGCTGACGACCAAGGATGGCAAGAAAATCTACTTTGCGGGCGATACCGGCCTGTTTGGGGACATGCGCCTGATCGGCGAGGAAGGCCTGGACCTGGCGGTTATACCGATTGGCGACAATTATACGATGGGCCCAGACGACGCCCTGCGGGCTGTCAAGCTGCTGAGGCCGAAGACCGTCATCCCAATCCACTTTGGAACCTGGGGCTTGATTGAGCAAAACGCGCCGGCCTGGGCGGCCCGGGTCGAAGCCGAAACGGACACAAAAGCGGTTGTTTTGCAGCCGGGCCAATCCTGGGTTTTGCCCTGAACCGGGTTTTCCCCAAGGCGATTTTCCCGACGAAGCACGAGTACCCGTAGTGGTAATCTCCATTTTGATGGAGAAAGTCTCAAGCTGGAGCTTTTTGCTGTTTAATCGGGAATTGCTGCAACTGCGCTCTGCAACGGCTCGCAAGGTCAGTTGCAACGGCTTTTTTAGCTGTGGGGGAGTAGCTTGATAATGGCACATTAAATAAATATTCGATCAACTTTGTCCTGAGCGGAGGCCCGCACGATTGTGCGGGCCTCCGTCGAAGGACATTTTCCTGCAAATCAGCCTGCTATAGATGTCAAGAAAATGAATTTTAGATCTCGGCCCTTCGACTACGCTCAAAAACGCTCCGCTCACCTGTGCCGGCGGCACTGGCGCAGGCAAGGCCTGCGTCTCAAAATGATACTCTTCTTGAATCTTTCACCCAAAACCGAATAAAACCTGCCGAAAATTCGTTAAGATATTGAAAGCAGAAAAGGAAGGAAAGCAATTGGCAATTCCACCGGCGGAAAGCGAAACAGCGCTGATCGAAAGAGCGCGCAACGGCGACCGGAGCGCATACGGAGAACTTGTCCGCCAGCAGCATTCAGGAGTGATTAACGTCGTTTACCGCATGTGCGGCGACACACAACTGGCGGAAGACGCAGCCCAGGAAGCATTCATCCAGGCCTGGTTAAACTTGCCTTCCTTTCGGCCTGGCAGCTCTCTGCGCAACTGGCTCTACCGGATTGCCGTCAACGCGGCCCTCGACAGCCTGCGCCGCGCCCCAAAAACGCCTTTCGTCGCGTTTGAAACCCTGTCCGCGCCGGATGGACAGGCCGGCCCGGAAGCAGCACTTTTACAAAAAGAACGCAGCCGGAGCGTTCAAAAAGCCATTTCCACTTTGCCCGAAGCCAGCCGGGCCGTGCTTGTCTTGCGCGAATACGGCGGCCTGTCGTATCAGGAAATCTCAACTGCCCTCGATATTCCGCTTGGGACGGTCATGTCGCGCCTGAATTACGCGCGCGAGCGGCTCAAGCAAATTTTGGCTCCTGAATTTATCGATATGGAGATTGAACATGTCTGAGCATATCCGCTCGTGGCTGAACGCCTATCTGGATGGGGAATTGCAGGGCGCGCGCCTGGATCAGGTCCGCAATCACCTGCAAAACTGCTCCGAATGCCAGCGCCAACTCGATCAGCTGCGGGGACTTTCTGGCCTGCTGCGCGGGACCGCCCCGCTGGATGAATTTTTACCTGCCGAGCGATTTGTCGCCAACCTGACCCTGCGCCTGCCGCGCCAACCCGCAGCGCCCCAAACCCGCAAAGCTGGCGGGCTGGGCTGGGGGTGGTTTGTCCCGCTCGGCCTGCTCGCCGCCTGGTTTTTTGCCCAACTCACCGGGCGGCTGACCAGCTTGATAACGAGCCTGGCCAGCCTGGGCCTTTTGGGAGACGGCCTGGCCTGGCTGCCCACCGGCAGCGCCCGCCAGATCGCCTGGTTTGGCTGGCTGCTCAACAGCCTCGGCGCTTGGACAGAATGGCTGGCGCCTCTCAACCAGGCGGATTTGTTCCTGCGCGGCCTGACCGGTCAATTTTTCTGGCAAGCCGTTCTCGGATTGATTTACCTGGCCTGGCTGGCCCGCTGGTGGCTTGGTTCACAAAATCGGCAGGCTGCGCCCGTTGTAAATGGGTAATACGGTTCAAGCGTGCGCTCAAGACCGATAAAAAGTAAGCTCAAAAAGGAGTATCTATCATGTTGAATATCGAAAAGATTCTAAAACGTTCCTGGCATATCTTGTGGAACTACCGCACCCTCTGGATTTTCGGCTTTATCCTGGCCCTGGCTGCCGGCGGAGGTGGCGCCAGCGGGAATAGCAACTATTCGTCCCGTCAGGATGGCAATAATCACTCAGAACAAGTTTACTCTCCGCTAAACCCGGAAAACTGGCAGGGAAATACACCCGCCGAAAAGATGAGTGATGGATTTGCCAAAATGGGTGAGGCCATCGCCCAATTGCGCGCCGATTACCCGGTCGAATTTCAAATGGGAATTGCCGTAGCAATCACGCTCTTTGTGACTGGCCTGCTTTTCGGGCTGGTAATTACGGTTCTGCGCTACTTGTCTGAAACCGCCACCATCCGCATGGTAGACGAGTATGAGCAGACCGGACTCAAGGTTGGCTTTCGTCAGGGCTGGAAGTATGGCTGGTCGCGGATCTCCTGGCGATTGTTCTTCATCGATCTTATTGTTCACCTGCCGGCTTTGTTTATGTTCGTCCTGCTGATGCTGGTAACTTGGTGGATCATCTCGGCCGCCCTGGCAGGCGTCGAAGCGGCCCTCATCACCAGCCTGGTCGCCGGAATTGGACTGCTCTTCCTGTTCGGGTTTATCATCTTCTTCGTAATGCTCGTGCTTTACGTCGTGCGTGATTTTGCCTGGCGAATCAGCATCCTCGAAAACAAAGCCGTGCTCGAATCTCTGCGCCTGGCTGGCGCGCTGATTTGGCGTAACTGGAAAAATGTTGGTTTGATGTGGCTGGTCGTGGTCGCCTTCAATATTGCCTGGACAATCATTTTCTTCGTCTTGCTGTTCCCCCTGCTGGCGATCTCGATGATTACCGCCCTGGGCGGCCTGCTCGTTGCAACTTTACCGACCCTGGCGACGGCAGGCATCGCCAGCCTGCTCTCTGCGCCCGGTTACTGGCCGTGGGCCTTTGCCCTGATCATCGGCGGGCCGCTCTTCTTCCTGATCGCTTTCTCGCCGATCCTGCTGGTGAGCGGTTGGGCGCTGCTCTACCAATCGAACCTGTGGACGTTGACCTATCGGGAATTAAAAGCCATCGAAACGGTTAGCCCCACGCCCATCCTGACCGAATAAATTCTCCCGCAACAAAAAAAGCAGACCGGCCCACAAGAGTCCGGTCTGCTTTTTTTGTCTTTTTTTCAGCAGCCGGGGCGGCCCTGAAAATCGGATAATTCTCCGGCCATCCCAAATCTAAAATAGCTCTCTTGCAAAAGCGGCCTTAAATGCCCTGCGAACAAGCTCAGGCCAGCGCTTCGCTTTTTTGGATAAAGCGCTACAGTCCTGAGCGCAGGCCCGCACGATTCTGCGGGCCGCAGTCGAAGGACGACTCGCCCACCTGTGCCGGCACGACTCATGCAAGCGGTTTAATGAACATTCTCCCATCCCCGGCTTGGAAATCGCCTTTATTTTGCAGATTTGGAATTGCCGGTTATTCTCCAACAGCCTTGACGAAATCCGCTTCAGGGCATAAAACTAGACGGCCTATGAAGAATATCCAAAAACTTTTCCCTTTTCTGAAACCTTATTGGAAACCGGCCAGCGCCTCGCTGCTCTTGTTGACCGCCGTGGTGTTCATGGATCTGTCCATCCCGCGCCTGGTGCAACGGATTATTGACGATGGCATCCATGCCGGAAATTACCAGGTTGTCTACGAAACTGCCGCGATCATGCTTGGCATTTCGATTACAAGCACTCTGTTTGCGCTCGGTAACAATTATCTTTCGATTCTGTCCGGTGAAAGCGTCGCGCGCGACCTGCGCGAAGCGCTGTTTGTGCGCATTCAGGCTTTCTCGTACGGCAACCTCGATAAACTCAACACCGGCCAATTGATGGTGCGGCTGAGCAGCGATACCACCATTGTCCAGCGCCTGACCCAGGTATTTCTGCGAATTGGCACGCGCGCGCCGCTGCTGATGGCCGGCTCGCTGATTCTGATGTACAGCACCGATGCGCGCCTGGCAACCGTCATGCTGCCGATCCTGATTCTTTCGGGCATTCTGATCGTGTTCTTTACCGCCAAGATGGGCCCGCTTTTCCTGACCGTCCAGCAAAAATTGGATCGGCTGAACAGCATCTTGCAGGAAAACATCGCCGGGGTGCGGGTGGTCAAGGCCTTCGTCCGTGATCAGCGCGAAACGGAACGGTTCGAGAGCGCCAACCAGGATTTCGCAGCCCGTAATATCCGCGTGATGCAGTTTATGTCTGCCATGACGCCTTCTCTGACCCTGATGGTCAACTTCGGGATTGTGACCGTGATCTGGTTTGGCGGCATCCAGGCGATCAACGCCGAAATCACAATCGGGCAGTTGGTGGCTTTTATCAACTACCTGCAAACGATCCTCGGCCCGCTGGGAATTATGGTGATGCTTTCGAACATCATCGCCGCGGCCACGGCTTCGGCCCAAAGAATTAACGAAGTGCTGGATACGGTTCCAGAAGTGGCGGATGCGCCTCAGGCGATTGCGTTCCCTCAAAGTTTTGGGGGCATCGATCGGCAAAAACCACGTGTCGAGTTTGAGAATGTCGGCTTTCACTATAACGATGGGGCGGTGTTGGAAGGCATTAACCTGCGCGCGCAGCCCGGACAAACGGTTGCCATCTTGGGCGCAACCGGCTCTGGCAAATCGACCCTGGTTAACCTGATTGCGCGCTTCTACGATGTCACCCGCGGCCAGGTTCGGATCGACGGGATTGACGTGCGCGAATTGTCGCAGTCCAGCCTGCTGGCCCAGATTGGGATTGTGCCACAAGAGACCGTCCTTTTCTCCGGTACGGTCCGCGACAATATCCGCTACGGGAAGACGGATGCGGGCGATGAGGAGGTCGTCGCGGCGGCCAGGGCAGCCCAGGCCCACGACTTTATCTCGAAACTGCCGGACGGGTACGAGACCCACGTCAGCCAGCGCGGAGTCAACCTTTCGGGCGGGCAGAAACAACGGATTGCGATTGCGCGCGCCCTGCTGCTGCGTCCCGCTATTTTAATTTTGGACGACTCTACCAGCGCGGTCGACGTGGAGACGGAGACCAAAATCCACGCGGCCCTGGCCGAATGGGGCCAAAACCAGCGCCCGACGACGATTTTCATGGTCGCGCAGCGCATCAGCACCGTTTTGAACGCCGATAAAATTATCGTGATCGACAATGGGCGGATTACCGCCGAAGGCACCCACGCTGAATTGATAAAAACCAGCCCGATTTACCAGGAAATCTTTGCCTCGCAGTTGGGCGGGACAGAGTCGGAATTTGCCAGGCTGCGCCTGGCGGGGCAAAAACCAGCCCCGGGCAGGCTGGCATGAGCCAGCAAACCTCCGCCCAACAACAGGCGCGTGCGGTCATCGCGGCCCGCGGCCCAATCCGACCGACCCCCATTGAAAAGGCAGCCAACCCGCGCCACACCCTGGCCCGGCTCTTGCCGTATCTCGCGCCCTACAAGGCCCGCCTTCTTCTGGTGGCGGTTTTGATTCTCGCGATCACATTTCTGGATCTGCTTGGCCCCTACCTGATGGGCCAGGCTATTGATCGCTACATTGGCAGCCGCGAACTGGCCGGTTTGGTGCGCGTCTCGCTGCTGATGCTGCTGGTCTACCTGTCCAACAACACCTTCCAGGCTATTTCTTCTTGGACGATGGCCGGTGTTTCGCAGAACGCCCTGAAAGACCTGCGCCACGATCTTTTCAGCCACCTGCAAAGCCTGTCGCTCAAGTTTTTCGATGCTCATCCCGCCGGTGAAATGATGAGCCGCCTGACCAATGATATCGAAGCGGTCAACCAGGCCATCTCGCAAAATGTGATTGCGATGGTCGGCAGCCTGCTTTCGCTGGTCGGTTTCGTGGTTGCAATGTTTGTCCTAAATTTTTGGCTGGCCCTGGCTTCGGTGATTGTCGTGCCGATCATGCTTTGGTTCACCAATTTTATTGCCCGCTCAACGCGCAAGGGTTTTCGGGACTTGCAAAAAAGCCTGGGCGAAATCAACGGCGTGATGGAAGAATCAATCAGCGGGCAGCGCGTGGTCAAGGCTTTTCGGCGTAACGAGGCCTCGATCCACATCTTTCAGCAGGTTAATCAGGATGTCTTCAAGGCCGGGGTGTATGCGAATACCTACGCCATGATGTTGATGCCGCTCACCAACCAATTGGGCAACCTGTTTGTGATTGTCCTGGCCGGTTTTGGCGGCTGGCTGGCCCTGCAGGGACTGGTTACGGTGGGCATTATCGCCACTTTCATGAGTTATGCCCACGGATTCATCCAGCCTTTGCGCCAGCTTGCCAACATCTACAACGCCATTCAGGCGGCCCTGGCCGGGGCGGAGCGCGTTTTCGAGACCATCGATACGTCCCCGGAAATGGAAGACCGCCCGCAGGCGGTGCGCCTCGAGCAGGTGCAGGGGCATGTCGAATTTCAGAATGTCGATTTCGCTTACGAGCCGGGCAATCCGATCATCAAAAAAATGTCCTTCGAGGCCCTGCCCGGCCAGACGATTGCGCTGGTTGGCCCCACCGGTGCTGGAAAAACGACCCTGACGAACCTGCTGACCCGTTTCTACGACATTGACGGCGGGGCCATTCGGATTGACGGCCACGATTTGCGTGACATTCGGCGGGCCGACCTGCGCCGACAACTGGGGCTGGTTTTGCAGGACACTTTCATGTTTGCGGATAGCGTCATGGAAAATATCCGCTATGGGCGGCTGGAGGCCAGCGACGAGCAAGTGATCGAGGCGGCCCGCCTGGCCGACGCAGATCACTTCATCGCCCAACTGCCGCACGGCTACCAGACGCTGCTTTCGGAGCGGGCCAGCAACTTGAGCCAGGGCCAGAGCCAGATGCTGGCGATTGCGCGGGCTGTCCTGGCAGACCCGGCGATTCTGATTCTGGACGAGGCCACCTCGAGCGTCGACACGCGCACCGAAGTCCGCATCCAAAAGGCGTTGCTCAAGCTGATGAAAGGCCGCACCAGTTTTGTGATTGCGCACCGGCTTTCGACCATCCGGGATGCAGACCAGGTGCTGGTCATTCAGGATGGGGAGATCATTGAGCGCGGCAAACACCAGGAGCTGCTCGATCAGCGCGGTTTTTTCTACCAGCTTTACATCAGCCAGTTCAAGGGCCAGGCAATTTAATATTTGGGTTGGGTGGGGGCCAGGGTATTGCAAAAAAACCGGCCTGTAAGCCGGTTTTTTCTTACTTACTTTGACAATCTCACATTAAGATTTTTTGGCCTGCGTAGTAGAAGGGAGCGTAGTCGAAGGGTGATTTGCGGAAAAATGTCCTTCGACTGCGGCCCACACAATCAGGCGGGCCTCCGCTCAGGACGGCTCGCAATGACTGGAAGATACCAGGTTCTTTTAGAACAAGGCCAAAACTGCGCGGCTGGCCCAATCGAAGAGCGGAGCCGGGTAGAAGCTGACGAGAACCGTCAGGACGGCCATTGCGCCGATCGTGAAATCCAGCCAGCCTTCGCGGGTCACTTGCGGATCGCCGTCCTGCATATACATTTTGACGACCACCCGCAGGTAGTAATAAGCCGAAATGAGCGAGGTCAGCACGCCGACGACCGCCAGCGGGTAAAAGCCGCCCGCGATGACGGCCCGGAACAGGTAGAATTTCCCGACCAGGCCGAGGGTGGGCGGCAGGCCGATTAACGAGAGCATGAAAACGGTCATGGCGGCCGCCAGGAAGGGTTGTTTGCGGGCCAGGCCGGCGTAATCGTCAATTTTCAATCCCTGTCCATTCTCTTTTTCGAGGGAAATCACCACGCCCCAGGCCCCGAAGGAGGTCAGGGCGTAGACGACCAGGTAAAAGAGCGCGGCAGAGACCGAGAGTGCGTGCACTTGCGGGTTGGCATACGGCACAAAAGCCATCAGGATGTAGCCGGCCTGGGCAATGCTGGAATAGGCCAACATGCGTTTGATGTCGGTCTGGACGATGGCGACAAAATTGCCGACCAGCATTGAAAGCGCCGAAAGGACGATCAGCACCTGGGTCAGGTCTGCGGCCAGGGCCGGCAGGCCGAGCGCGAAGATGCGCAGCAGGGCCGCAAACCCGGCGATTTTGGCCCCGGCGGCCATGAAAGCCGTGACCGAGGTGGGCGCGCCCTGATAGACATCCGGCGTCCACATGTGGAAGGGGACCGCCGCGATCTTGAAGCCAAAGCCGACCAAAATTAACCCGGCTCCGGCCACGAGCAGCGGCAGGTTGGCCGCGCCCGCCGCAATCGAAGCCAGGATTTGGTTGAGGGCGGTCGAACCGGTCGCGCCGAATGTCAGGGCGATGCCGTAGACCAAAAATCCGCTGGCGAATGCGCCCAACAGGAAGTATTTGATACCGGCTTCTTCCGAATCGGTTTTTGGGTAGGCAATTGCAGCCAGGATGTAGAGCGGGATCGAGAGTATTTCGAGGGCGATGAAGGTTACGATCAGGTCGGAGGCCTGGGCCATCAGCATCATCCCGACCACCGAGAAGAGCAGCAGGGCGTAGTATTCGCCGCGCTCGATGTCCATCCGTTTGATGTAGTTGAAGGCGACTCCAATACCGAGCAGGCCGCTGACGGCCAACAGGCTGGTCAGAAAGGTCGAGAAACCGTCGAGCATAACCATGCCGCCAAAGCCAACCGCTTCGCGCCCAGACTGACTCAGGCTGACTGCGAGGGCCAGGAGCAGTCCGAGCGCGGCCAGCAGGGCGGTGATCTCTTTGCGCTCGCGCGGGACGAACAAATCTGCCAGCAGGAGCAGGCAGGCCCAGCCTGTCAGGACGAGAACCGGAAGAATTACGTAAAAATCGAGTTGAGTCATAAAGGCTCCCTCAGCCTGGCGCTGCCGCCAGACGCAGGATTAGGGCATCGCCGCCGAGAGCAGGGCGGTCAGCTGGTCGACGCTGGGGGCGAGCAGGTCGAAGAAAGGTTTGGGATACAGGCCGATCCAGAAGATAAGAATCAGGAGCGGCAGCAGGGTCACGATTTCGCGCCAGTTCAGGTCGCGCAGGGTATGCTCTTGAGTCACCTGGCCGGCCGGGCCGAGGAACATTTTCTGGAACATTGAAAGCAGGTAGACGGCGGCCAGGATGACGCCGACAGCTGCCAGGGCCGCAAACCAGACCGAGCCGTAGACTCCGCTGCCAGCGCCCCAGGCCCCCAACAGGATCGTAAATTCGCCGACAAAGCCGTTCAGGCCGGGCAGGGCCATCGAGGAGAGTACCACAATCAGGGTGATTGTGCCAAAGAGCGGGGTAATCTTCCACAGGCCGCCGTATTGTGACAGTTCGCGGGTGTGAGTCTGTTCGTAAATCATGCCGATCAGGATAAATAATGCCCCGGTGCTCAGGCCATGGTTTACCATTTGTAAAATTGCGCCCTGGATGCCAATCGAGTTCATCGCAAACAGGCCGAGCATCACAAAACCGAGGTGACTGACCGAGGAATAGGCCACCAGTTTTTTGACATCTTTCTGGGCGAACGAGACCGCCGCGCCGTAGAGAATCCCGACCACGGCCAGGGCTGCAATCACCGGCGCGGCGCGGATCGAGGCTTCGGGGAAGAAGGGCAGGTTGAAGCGCAGGAAGCCATAGGTTCCCATTTTGAGCAGGACCCCGGCCAGGATGACCGAGCCAGCCGTGGGGGCTTCGACGTGGGCATCTGGCAGCCAGGAGTGGAGCGGCCACATCGGGACTTTGATCGCAAAGGCGGCGGCAAAGGCGATGAACAGCCACATCTGCACCCCAGCCGGGACTTTGCCGATGATGTCTGGGGCCGAGAAGGTGCCGACATTGACGCCCAGCCAGAGGATGGCTAAAAGCATCAAAATCGAGCCGGCCATCGTGTACAGGAAGAACTTGATGGCGGCGTACAAGCGGCGCGGGCCGCCCCAGATTCCGATCAGGAAGTACATCGGGATCAGGGTAAATTCCCAAAAAATGTAGAACAGGAATAAATCCTGGGCGACGAAGACGCCGGTCATGCCGACTTCGAGCAGCAGGAAGAAGAGCATGAAGTCTTTGACGCGCTCCTGGACGGCTGTCCAGGTCGAAAGGATCGAGATTGGGGTCAGGAGGGTGGTCAGCAGGACGAGCAGGATTGAGAGGCCATCGGCCGCAAGATAATAGCGGATATCCCAACCGGCGACGCTGATCCAGTCATATTTGGCAACCAGTTGCAGGCCGGGCGCGGCCAGGTCGTATTGTCCGCTGAAGAAGAAGGCCCAGAGTGAGAGAATAAACGTCAGCAGCGACGTTCCCAGGGCGGTCCAACGCAGGGCGTTTTTTTGTTCCGATTTCAGGAAGAGCAAGACCAGCACGCCCAGCAGCGGGAAGAAGGTTACGATGGAGAGAGGTTGCAAGAGAAAGTCCATGTGGATTACCTCGGTCGGTGTTCGAGATTGGTTATTAGGCAGTGGATATCAGGGATTAGATATTAGGGAGTAGATATTCGGCGTTCGATATTCGAGATTGGTTATTCGAGATTCGACGGTGGAGTAGCGGGTTATCGAGTATCGAATTTCGAGTTATCGAGTATCGAATTTCGAGTTATCGAATTATCGAGTTATCTAATCTCCAATCTCCAATCTCCAAAATTCTACTTCAGCAATAAATAGCCCAGGATCGCAACGACGCCCACCAGGACAGACAGGGCATAGTGGCGCACGAAGCCGGTTTGCATTTCGCGCAGGGTTTCGGATGTTTCTCGGACCCAATCGGCCAGCAAGGTCGAAATTTTATCGACCACCCCCAGATCGACCGGGTCTGCCAGGAAGCGCGCCAGGCCGACGAAGCCGCTCACGATGATTGAATCGTGCAGCCATTCGTGCAGGAAATCCCAGTCGAGGGTTTCAGCCAGGAACTTTGCGAGCCGGGCATAGGGCCGGATGATGACAAACTGGTAGGCTTCGTCGATGAACCATTTGTTTTGCATGCCGACGAAGGCCAGGCCGAGCGGCTTCGCCAGCGGATCCGGGTCGCCGGTTTCGAGCGGCTTGCGCTGGTACAGGAACCACGAGAGCGCAAGCGCGGCCAGGGCCAGGACGGTCGAAAGTCCTGCAATCGCCCCATTAAAGGGCAGCAGTTCAACTTCGCTGAGGGTGTGTTCGAGCCAGTGTCCGAGTTGCTGGAAGCCGCTGACCGGCAGGTTGATCAGCCCGCCCAGGGCCGAGAGAACAGCCAAAATGATGAGCGGGACGGTGATGACCGGCGGCGATTCTTGGGCGTGGGCGGCGGCTGGGTGGCGGGCCGGGCCAAAGAAGACCATCCAGACCTGGCGGCCCATGTAAAAGGCGGTCAGGAAGGCGGCTGCGCTCAAAATCCAGTAAACGTGCGGAAAGTGGAGCGAGGCGTCCAGCAGGATTTCATCCTTCGACCAGAACCCGGCAAACGGGAAGATTCCGGCCAGGGCCAGCGTTCCTATCATGTAAACCCAAAAAGTGACGGGCATCTGCCTGCGCAGTCCGCCCATGTTGCGCATATCCGCTGGATCGAATGTCTCGACAGGTTCAGCGAGCTCGTGCGGATCGCCCGCGTCGGAACTGTGTCCCTGATGGTGGCCGCGTTCCAGGCCCAAGATAACGGAACCCGCCGAAAGGAAGAGCAACGCCTTGAAAAAGGCGTGGGTCACAAGGTGGAACATCCCGGCGACATAGGCCCCCATCCCGACTGCGGCGACCATGAATCCCAACTGGCTGATGGTGGAATAGGCCAGCACTTTTTTGATGTCGTACTGGCCGACGGCGATGGTGGCGGCGAAGAGGGCCGTGACCGCGCCAAGTGTGGCGACGATGTATTGGGCGTCATGGCTCAGGCTGAAAATGGGCGCGGAACGGGCGACCAGGTAAACGCCGGCTGTGACCATCGTCGCGGCATGGATCAAGGCCGAGACCGGGGTCGGGCCGGCCATTGCATCCGGCAGCCAGACGTAGAGCGGGATCTGGGCCGACTTCCCGGCGACGCCGATCAGCATGAAGACGGTGATTAGCAAAAGAATTTCAGGAGCCAGGGCGGGCGCGCCAGCGAATACGGCGTCAAATTGAAGAGAGCCGATATTCCAAAAGATGAGAAAGGCTGCGATCAGGAAACCGAAATCGCCGACCCGGTTGGCAACGAAGGCTTTCGTGGCAGCGTTGGCATTCGCCCAGGATGGCCGTCCGAGGGTGTCCATGTCGTACCAGAAGCCAATCAGCAGGTAAGAGGCCAGCCCGACGCCTTCCCAGCCGACGAAGAGCATCAGATAATTGTCGCCGCTGACCAGGATCATCATGACCGCGATGAAAAAGTTCATAAAGACGAAAAAGCGGTTGTAGCGGCCCGGGTCGTTTTTATAGCGCACGTCTTCGCGCATATAGCCGATGGCGTAGATGTGAATCAGCGTGCCGACCCCGCTGACGACGAGCATCATCGTGACCGAGAGCGTATCGACCCGGAAGGCCCAATCGAGGGCCAGTGGGCCGATCTGGATCCACTCCGCAAATTTGACAATTGCGCCTTCGGGATGCCCGGCCAGCGCAACCGCCAGCAACACCGAAACCAGGAAGGCCGCGCCCGCCGCCAGGCTGGCGACCGTACCGATACCTTTTTCTCCCAGGCGCTTGCCGAAGAGCATGTTGACGACCATGCCCAGCAGCGGGGCAAACACAATCCATGGGACGAGTGTGAAAAATCTACTCGATTCACTTAAGAACATGCGCTTATCCCTTCAGGCTGTTCATGCTGTCGATATCGATGGTGTTACGGGAGCGATAAATTGCCACCACCAGGGCCAGGCCAACCGCCACTTCTGCGGCGGCGACGGCCATCACAAAAAAGACGAAAATCTGGCCGTCAAACGAGCCGTACAAGCGGCTGAAGGCCACAAAGGTCAGGTTGGCGGCGTTCAGCATCAACTCGATTGACATGAAAATGACGAGCGCGTTGCGCCGAAGCAGCACGCCCAACGCGCCCAGCGAAAACAGGATGGCCGAAAGAATCAGGTAGTAACTGATGGGGATCATCGCGGTTGGCCTTCTTTCACAGGTTTTTCATGCTTGCTCATCACAATTGCGCCGATCATCGCCACCAGCAGCAAGACGGCCGTCAGTTCAAACGGCAGGGCGTAATCGGTAAAGAGCACTTTTGCCAGCAGAGCCGGGTCTGACAGGGCCGTCCCGGTGCTGCCGATGTAGGTATTCTGCCCGACGCGCTGAATGACCAGGAAAACCCCCTCCACCAGCAAAATCGCGCCCATCCCAAGCGGCCAGATCATTTTTTGCCATTGCAACTCCCCGGCGATGTTTTCCAAACCGAGCAGCATGATCACGAACAGGAACAGTACCATGATTGCGCCGGCATAGACCGCCACTTGCGAAAGAGCGATGAAGGGCGCATCCAGCAGCAGGTAGAAAATCGCGACCGAGACGAAGTTGACGACCAAATACAGGGCGGCGTAAACCGTGCTGCGGCTGAGCAGCACGCCAACCGCGGTGCCAATCGCAATCAGCGCCAGCACGAAAAAAAGGATCATTTCAAGCGACATGGCTAATCCACCGGGTCTTTCATTTCAGGAACCGAGCGCGTGTATTGCCCGGGTTGTGTCACCTGCGGGGTGGGCTGGCCGCCTTCCGGGACAGGCACAATCAACATCTCTTTGGTGTAAATCGCATCGCGGCGGTCGGTGAACGAAAGTTCATAATTATCGCCCATCGTAATCGCCTCCGTCGGACAGGCGTCTTCGCAAAAGCCGCAGTAGATGCAGCGCAGCATGTTGATTTCGTAGGTGCTGGCGTAACGCTCACCGGGAGAGAAACGGTTCTCGTCCGTATTTTCTGCCGATTCGACAAAAATTGCATCGGGCGGACAGGCGGCAGCGCACAACGAACAGCCGATACATTTTTCCAGGCCGTTCTCATAGCGGTTCAAGACATGCCGTCCGCGAAAACGGGTTTTGACCGCTTTCTTCTCTTCAGGATATTGAACCGTGACTTTTTTCTCAAAAAACAAAGCGCGGAGAGTTGTCCACATGCCGCGCGCTAATTCGACAAGCATCTGCTTACCTCCTCTTCATCTTCAGGCTCAGCGAGCGGTTGATGAAGTATACGAATAAGGCCCCAATCGCCAGAGATACAATCGGGATGACCCAGGGCGTCCTGGCTAAAATTCCAATCGCCGTCACAAAGACCAGGGAAAGCGCCAGGGGCAGCATCACCTTCCAGCCAAAAGCCATCAAGCGGTCGTAACGCATCCGCGGCAGCGTGGCACGGATCCAGACCATGAAGAACAACAGCACCAGCACCTTGACGAACATATAAATTGGGCCGAGCCACCAGTTCACATCCACACTAAACCAGGTATTTTGCAGGAACGGCAGCTCACGATAGCCGCCAAAGAACAGCATGGCCGCAATCGCCGCAATCGCAATCATTTTGATGTATTCCGCCATAAAGAACAGCGCAAATTTCATCCCGGCATATTCCGAATGATAGCCGGCGGTCAGTTCCTGCTCGGCTTCGGGCATGTCGAACGGAGCGCGGTTGACCTCGGCCAGGGTCGCAATCAGGAAAATCAATCCACCGACCGGTTGGATGAAGAAAAACCACATCCCACGCTGCGCTTCGATAATTACACTCGGCTGCATCGATCCGGCCATCACCGTCACCAGCACAAAACACAGCGCCAGGCTCAACTCATACGAAATGACCTGGGCCGAAGAGCGGATGCCGCCCAGCATGGCGTATTTGTTGTTTGAAGACCAGCCCGCCAGCACAATTCCGTAGATCGCAACCGAAGCCACCGCCGCAATATAGAGCGTACCCAGGTTGATATCGGCCACCGCCAGCTTGATTGTGCGCCCAAACAACTCCACATCTGGGCCCCACGGCACCACCGCCGCAATCACCACCGCCGGGACAACCGTCAGAATTGGGGCCAGCGCAAAAATCGGCTGGATGACCGAGCCGGGCGTAAATTCTTCCTTGAAAATCAACTTAATCGCATCCGCAATCGGCTGTAAAATGCCCTGCCAGCCGGCCCGGTTCGGTCCAATCCGGACCTGCATAAACGCCAGGATGCGCCGCTCGAAGAGCGTCAGATAGGCAAAGCCGGCCAGCAAAATCAGCACCAGCACCACGCTCTTGACCAGCCACTCCAAAACCAGCCATCCATCCATGCTAGGCCTCCTGCGCTTTCTTGCTGGCAGTCACCCTGACCGCCGCCGGTTCTCTAATCGGGATGCCAAAACTGCGCGGGATCAGGACGACAGCCGTTGAAATCGATTCGTCCAAAAGCACTTTGGCGGGATAAGAAACCCCGTTCAGACTGACCTCAGCCTGGCCGCCGTTTTCGAGGCCAAATTTGAAGGCTGTGGCCGGGTTCAGCACAATCCCGTTAAAGCGCTCAATGTGGCCCTTCAGCAATTCCACCGGGGCGACAGTATTCCCGTTATCGTACAGTTTCGTGATCGGGACGGCAAACCATTCGTCTTCTTTCGCGCGCAGGGCCGAATATTGAATCTCGACCGGCGCGGGTTTTTCGGTGCGCGCCAGTGTCAGGCCCAAGCCTTGCTTGTTCTGATAGCCCGTCCCGCCATAGTACATATCGCTGCGCCCAATAATCGGCCACTGGGCCGTTACTTCGGCCAGTTTGGCGTAGCTGATCCCGCTGAAGGCGGGTTGCGCCGCTGCAATCTGATTCATCACCAGCAGCGCTGATCGCCCTTCGAGTTCGATGGCGCACTTTTGGGCAATTTCTGCCAGCAGGGTGAAATCCGGTTTTGTGCCGGGCCGGGCCGGGATGGCCGGGTAGAAACGCTGGACGCGCCGTTCGGCATTGGTGTACGTGCCCTCACGCTCGGTGTAGGCCGCCGCTGGCAAAACAATATTTGCCAGTTTGGTTGTTTCCGTTTCGAGAATATCCTGCACGATCAGGGCTTTGGCGGTTTTCAGGGCTTCGGCCAGGGCCGGGTCGTCACCCGCCGGGTCGGCGGCCAGGATGTAGACGGTTTTGCCTGTAATCTCAGCCGCCAAATCCGGGCAGGGCCCAAAGCCCATTTCCAGCGCGCCTTGCTGGTTGGGCGTGCTCCAGACGCCGACCAGGCCGCTCGCGCTGGCCTGGCCCGCCGGATGTTCTTTCAGCAAATCCGCGCAGGCTTCGGCCAGGGCTGTGGTTCCAGCCAGCCCCAGCCCGTCTGAACCGTAGAAGATGACGAGACGATTGGCATTTTTAATCGTTTCGCCAATTTTTTCTTTTCCCAAAAGAGCGCGGACCGTCTCGATCTCGTCGCCGTACGCATAGCGGATGACGAAGGTCGCGAACTCGTCCAGCTTGGTGGCGCGGGCGTTGGCGAGGAGGACGGTTGCGCCGCGTTCGGCAGCGGCTTTCAGGCGCAAATGCCAGAGCGGGGCCTCGTTGTACAGGTCAGAGGCCACCACCAAAACGGTATCGCCGGGGCCGAGATCGCCCAGGTTCGAGCCAGCGCTCAGGCCGTAGGCGCTGGTGTAGCCGCCTCCGCCGTGTTGGGTGTAGAGATAGGCTTTTGCGCCCAGTTTGGCGGCAAGTTGTTTGAGATTGTAGAAATCTTCGTTGGCGAGCCGCCCGCCAGCCAGGAAAACCGTCTCAGCCCCGGCTGCGGATAATTTAGCGGCGGCCAGGCTGAGGGCCGCTTCGAGGGCGTCATCCGCCAGATGCAGGCGGGATTGCGCCTGGGTGTAGTGGTACCCCGCAAAACGGCCTTTGTCGCACATCCAGATTTCGTTGACCTGTTCGTTTTGGCGGGGCATGGCGCGTTTGATGACGTATCCGCCGCCGCTGCTGGCTTCGCGCCGGACGTTGAGGGTGGTGTTGCAGCCGACCGCGCATTGCGAGCAGATCGAGGCGGCCTGGTTCAGTTCCCAGGGGCGCGCCTTAAAGCGGAAATCGGTGGTGGTCAGCGCGCCGACCGGGCAGATGTCGGTTGTGTTGCCGCTGAAGATCGAGTCGAAGCCGGGGTCTGAGTAGGTGACGATGTCAGTGTCGCGCCCGCGCTGGTAGAAGCCCAGCACCGCTTGACCGGCGAGAGCGTCTTGAAAGCGGATGCAGCGCGCGCACTGGATGCAGCGTTCGCGGTCTAACACGATCAGATCGCCAAGCGGGACGTTCTTTTCGTTGTGATGTTTTTCGTTGAAGAGAAAATGGCTCTCTTTCGGGCCAAATCTCATCGTCAGATTTTGGAGAGGGCATTCGCCGCCCTTGTCGCAGATCGGGCAATCGAGCGGGTGCGAGGTCAGCAGCATTTCGAGAATCTCTTTTTGGCCGGCGTGGGCTTTTTCGCTGTCGCTGATGACGAACATGCCCTCTGAAACGGGGGTGGTGCAGGAGGTTTCGAGCTTGGGGCCAAACAGCAGCTTGGGCTGGCCGTTTTCTTCAAGCACGGGCTGGCCGCTGGCGCGGTCGATCATTGGGCGGCCAATTTCGACCAGGCACTGGCGGCACATGCCAACCGGTTCCATTTTGGGGTGGTAGCAAAAGACGGGGATGTCGATGCCGACCATTTTGGCGGCGTTAACAACCAGCGTGCCTTCCGGGACGCTGACGGATTTTCCGTTAATTTTCAGGTTGATAATTTTTGTCATAGTTGTTCGATGCTCGATGTTAGATAATTTGATATTAGATAATTAGATATTCGGTAGGCGATATTCGGTAGGCGATAATCTACTCTCTACTCTCTGCTCTCTACTCTCTACTCCCTAACTACCAATCACTTTCTCAAAATCTTCCGGGAAGCGCTCGATTGCCGAGCGGACGGCCATCGTTGAGAAATCGCCCAGGGCGCACAGGCATTTCCCGTAGACTTGGGCGGCGACGCTGTCAAGCAGTTGGACATCGCCGGGGCGGGCCTGGCCGTTGTGGATGCGCGTGGTCAGATGTTCCATCCAAAAAGTGCCGTCGCGGCAAGGGGTGCATTTGCCGCATGATTCGTGCTTGAAGAAATGGATGGTTTTGTTGATGACCCAGTCCATGCTGCGGGTGTCGTCGATGATGATGACGGAGGCCGAACCGAGCATCGAGCCGAGGCTCTGGACGCTTTCATAATCCAGCGGGGTGTCCATGACCTTGTCGAAAGTTTCATCGTCCACCCGGATGATGGAGGAGGAGGCCCCAGCCGGCATGATGGCGCGCACTTTGCGCCCATTCGGGATGCCGCCGCCGTGCGTAAAAATTAACTCACGGAAAGTGGTCCCAAGCGGCAGTTCGTAGTTGCCGGGGCGTTCGATATTGCCTGAAAGCGAGAAGACTTTCAGGCCGGGGCTTTTTTCGGTGCCGAATTGGCGAAATCCCGCTGGGCCGTGTTCGACGATATACGGCAGGTTGCTGAGCGTTTCGACGTTGTTGATGACGGTCGGTTTGCCGTACAGCCCAACCACCGCCGGGAAAGGCGGCCGCAGACGCGGCATTCCGCGCTTGCCTTCGAGCGATTCGAGCAGGGCGGTTTCTTCGCCGCAGATGTATGCGCCCGCGCCGAGGTGGAGTTTCAGGCGCAGGGATGTCTCTGTCCCGAACAATTTGTCGCCGAGATAGCCTTGTTTTTCCATTTCGGAGATGCAGGCCTCGATTTGTTGGGCGATTGGGGCATACTCGCCGCGCACGTAGATGTAGCCCTCGGCTGCGCCGACCGCGAAACAGGAAATTGCCACGCCTTCCAGAAACTGGTAGGGGTTGCCTTCCATAATTTCGCGGTCTTTGAACGTGCCCGGCTCCGACTCGTCGGCGTTGCAGACGACGTAGTGCGGCCAGATGTTATCCGGCAGGAAAGACCACTTGACGCCGGTCGGGAAGCCCGCGCCGCCGCGTCCGCGCAGGCCGGAGGCTTTGACATTCTCCACCAACTGCTTGGGCTGGAGGCTCGTCACCGCTTTTTTGAGCGATTCAAAGCCGCCGTTTTGTTTGTACACTTCGATATTTTTGAGATCGGGAATATCCCGATGACGCAGAAGGATATGGGTCATAAGGTTGCTATTCCTGCGCTTTGCGCAATGCTGCCACCAGTTCCATCGTCTTGTCGACGGTCATGTTCTCGTGGAAGGCAACCTGGTCGCCTTCCTGAATCTGGAAGAGCGGAGCGTGGTTGCAGCCGCCCAGGCATTTGACTTCCTCAATCGTAATCAGGCCGTCGGGCGTGGTCTCGCCGACTTTGATGCCGATCTGCTCGCACAACTGCGCCAGGAACTCGTCTGCGCCGCGCAAGGCACACGGCAGATCGGTGCAGACCTGCATCCGGTATTTTCCGGCTTTTTCATCATGGTACATGTTGTAAAAACCGACCACCGCGGCCACTTCGGTCACGTCCAGTTCAAGCATCTGCGCGATTTCCTGCATCGAATCTTTCTGGATGTAGCCTTGGGCGCGTTGGGCCAGGTACAACAGCGGCATAACCGCCGAGCGTTTGACGGGGTATTTGGCGAAAATCGCCTTGATTTCTTCTGGATATTTTTCTGCCAGCATGGATTCTCCGAGGTTACGTTGGTTTCCAGTCAGCACTGCCCTTCGACTGCGGGCTGTGCCTTGCGCTCAGCCCTTCGACTGCGGGCTGTGCCCTGCGCTCAGGGACTGATTCCTGGATACTGTCCGCTCAATCAGCGGTCAATATCGCCCAACACAATGTCAATCGAGCCGATAATCGCCACCAGGTCGGCCACGAAGTGTCCTTTGGACAGGCGCGGCAGGACTTGCAGGTTATCAAAAGAAGGGGCGCGGAAGTGGACGCGGTACGGCTTGGGGCCGCCGTCACTCTCCAGGAAACAGCCCAACTCGCCGCGCGGCGATTCTGTCGCAGCGTAGACGGCGCCTTTTGGCGGGTAGAAGCCTTCCGTCCACAGTTTGAAGTGGTGGATCAGGGCTTCCATGCTGGTTCCAATCTGCGAGCGCGGCGGCGGGACGAATTTGTAGTTGTTCGAGCGCACCGGGCCGAGCGGCAGTTTATCCAACGCCTGCTGGACGATCCGGATCGACTGGCGCATCTCTTCAATGTGGATGATATAGCGGGCGTAGACATCGCCCTGGGTGCGGGTGGGCACATCGAAGTCATATTGCTCATAGCCCGAATACGGCGCGAACTTGCGGACATCGTAATCCGGGCCGGAACCGCGCAGGGTGGCCCCGCTCAGGCCCCAGTTGATGGCTTCCTCGCCTGAAATGACGCCAATTCCCAGGCAGCGGTCGAGGAAGAGCGGGTTTTTGGTCAGCATCGCTTCGTATTCGTCGATGCGTTTCGGCATGATTTTGAGAAAATCGCGGACAGCGGCCTCGAACTCAACCGGCACATCGCGCCACAGGCCGCCAGGGCGGATGTAAGTCGTCATCATGCGCTGGCCGGAGACCAATTCCATAATGTCGAGAATTTGTTCGCGCTCACGGAAGCAGTACAGGAAAACCGACATGGCCGCCACATCCAGGGCGGCCGTCCCCAGCCAGACCAGGTGTGACTGGATGCGGGTCAGCTCGGCCAAAATGACGCGAATGGCCTGGGCGCGCACCGGCACATCCAGCCCGATTAACTTCTCAACCGCCAGGCAGTAGGTGAAGTTGTTGCCGACCGGATTCATGTAGTCCATCCGGTCGGTCATTACTTCGGCCTTCTGGTAGGTCTTGGACTCCATGTTTTTTTCGATGCCGGTATGCAGAAAGCCGATGTCTGGGATGCAGTTGACGACGGTTTCGCCATCCAATTCGAGCAGCAGGCGCAAAACGCCATGCGTCGAAGGGTGCTGCGGCCCCATGTTGAGCAGCATCGTCTCGCCGCGCAGGGCGCGCTCTGAAACCAGGTGGCTGAGTCCGTCTAAGGAAACATCTTGAAGCTGGGTCATGGGCGGCTACTCCTTGGGGGCCGGCTTGCGCGCCTTGATTTCGTCGAAATTGAAGGAATACTGCGGTTCTTCGTAACCGAGCGGATAATCCTTGCGCTGCGGATGTCCGACCCAATCGGCGGGCATCAGGATGCGGCGCAGGTCGGAATGGCCCTCAAAGTGGATTCCGAACATATCGTAGACTTCGCGCTCCTGCCAGTTGGCGTTGCGGTAGACCGATTCGATGCTTGCCAGGGACGGTTTGATGCCCGCCACGGGCGCGCGCAAGTGCAGCGTCAGTTTTTGCGAGAGTGAGCGGAAGGTGTAGGCGACGTGAAAGCGGGGATTCTCCTCCGGCCAATAGTCGACAGCCGTGACGTAAGCCAGGTAATCAAATCCCATTTCATCGTGGATCAGGCGGGCCGCCTCCAGGATTCTTTCAGCGGGCAGGATGACGGTTATTTCTCCGGCGTGTTCCGTGGTCGCGCCGCCGAAGGTCTTCAGCAAACGCGCGTGATGGTTTTGCAAAACGTCGCTCATGCTCAGGCCCAATCCTTGAACTTTTCGCCGCGTATTTTTTCGTGGAGGGTGACCACCCCGTGAATGAGGGCTTCGGGGCGCGGCGGGCAGCCGGCCACATAGACATCGACCGGCACAACTTCGTCGACGCCCTGCATGACGGCGTAATTATTGAAGATGCCGCCGCATGAGGCGCAGTCACCCATCGCGATAACCCACTTTGGGTCGGGCATCTGGTCGTACAGGCGGCGCACGACCGGGGCCATTTTGCGCGTCACGCGCCCGGCCACAATCATCAGGTCGCTTTGGCGCGGGCTGGCGCGCATCAATTCCATGCCGAAGCGGCTCATATCATAATTGGCCGCCTGGGCCGACATCATCTCAATTGCGCAGCAAGCCAGGCCGAATAACATCGGCCACATGGCATTGGTGCGGCTCCAATTGACAAGTTCTTCCAATTTAACGGTAGCAACCCCCATATTACCCAGCTTTTGTTCTAATCCCATTCCAGGCCTCCTTTTTTCCACTCATAAATGAAACCAATAAGGATGGGGATGTTGAAAACAGCCATCACCCACAAACCGTACCAGCCCAGGTCGCGGAAGGCAATTGCCCACGGCAGAAAAAAGACCACTTCGATATCAAATAAAATGAACAAGACGGCAATCAGGTAAAAACGAATCGGAACCTGGCGCGTACCAGGCCCAATTGGGTTCATGCCCGATTCGTAAGGCATCATTTTTTTTGCATTTTTCCGTCGGGGGCCAAACAGGGAGCCTAAACCAACCGCAATCACTGCAACCAGGGCAGTGACCAAAATCATTGTCGCAATCGCGGCGTATTCGAGTAACATGAGCAACTCCAATAGAGTTTTATGTGGGGTTAAAGCCGGTAAAGTATAACATAGGGACAATGACATTTTGACCACGCAAATATGACATGTCCTAGTATATAGGTGTCATTTCTCACATTCAAGTTGATTCTTGGAATATGGAATAATGTTGAGATTATAATAGGGTTGAATGAATATTAACAGCCAGCCCAATGGCGATGGAGGAGCTTACAGTGTTTCATGCACTTGTCAGTATTAAACAGGTCCCTGATACGACCAACATCCGGATTGACCCTGAAACGAATAATCTTATTCGCCAGGGTATCCCTACGATCCTAAACCCGTATGATGCTCATGCTGTCGCTGCGGCGGTGGAGTGGAAGCGCAAGTTGAATGGCAAAGTCACCATCATCACGATGGGCCCCGCGGCGGCTGTCACCTCCTTGCGCGAATGTATCGAGATGGGGGCCGACCGTGCCATTCTCATCTCTGACCGCGCATTTGCCGGGGCAGATACCTGGGCAACTTCCTATGTCCTGACCGAAGTCATCAAGGCTGTTCACGAGCAAGACCCAATTGACCTGATCTTCTTCGGCAAACAGGCCATCGATGGCGATACGGCCCAGGTCGGGCCAGGCGTCGCCGTCCGGCTCGATTTGCCAGTTGTCAGTTATGCGGTCAAAATCCACGATGTCAATCTGGAAGAAAAATTTGTCATCATCGAGCGCAAAACGGAAAATCGCAACGAAGTCATCAAGGCCAAGCTGCCGGCGGCCCTGACCTGCGAAAAAGAGATTGCCGAAATCCCCTATGCTTCTCTGCCGAACCTGGTCTACTCGTTACGCTATGAGCCAGAAGTCTGGACGACCGAAGGGCCGATCACCTTTGAACCAAGCCTGTTGGGGTTGAAAGGCTCTCCCACCACGGTTTTCAAGACCGGCACCCCTGAAAAACATGTTGCCGGTGAAGTTTTCAAAACCGCAGAGGTGGGCGTGGCAGGGGCTGTAAAAATCGCTTTCGATAGAATTCTGGAAGTTGAGGGCGTCGCCTCGATGCTAGGAGTGCAGAAATGATCAGACGTTTTTGGGTTTACATCGAACAGGAAGATGGCAAAGCTCACCAGGTTTCATGGGAACTGCTGGGTGTGGCTCGCAAACTGACCGAGGAAATTAAAGACGAACTGGAGCAAAGCGGCGATACGGCTTTAGTGGAAGGCGTTCTGGTGGGCCATCAGATGGAAGAAGTCGCCAAAGAAGCCTTGCAGTATGGCGCAGATACCGTCTACTATGTTGATGACCCGGCTGTCAAGCACTACCTCAACAAGCCTTATACCAGCGTGCTGACCCAGTTGGTCAAAAAATATGAGCCGGAAGTTTTTCTGATCGGCGCCACCACCCTCGGCCGCGACCTGGCCGGGGCAGTCGCGACCGGGGTTGGGACAGGCCTGACCGCCGATACGACCCACCTGGCGATGGGCGAAGTCAAGAACAGTACATCCAAGCTGCTCCTGGCGACCCGGCCCGCCTTCGGCGGCAACGTCATTGCGACCATCCTGTGCCGTAACCATCGCCCGCAAATGGCGACTGTCCGTCCGCGTGTATTTTCAATGCCGGCCCGCCTGCCAGAGGCCCCAGGCCGGATTGTCCGCGAAGAGATTGCGATTACCCCCGATATGATCAACGCAGAAATCATCGAGTTGATCGCCAATAAGGCCTCTGCCGTCAAAGTCGAATACGCGGATGTGATCGTCGCAGGCGGACGTGGACTGGGCGGCGCAAAAGGTTTTGAACTGCTCCAGGAACTGGCTGACGAATTGGGCGGCGTGGTCGGGGCCAGCCGCGCCTGTGTGGACGCCCACTGGATTGCCTATGACCACCAGGTTGGGCAAACGGGCAAAACTGTCCGCCCCAAACTCTATATCGCTGCCGGTATCTCTGGGGCTATTCAGCACAAAGTTGGAATGCAAGAATCAGACTTTATCCTGGCAATCAATCGCGATCCGCATGCCCCGATCTTTGACATTGCCACAATGGGCATTGTCGGCGACCTGTACGAGGTTATCCCGGCCATGATTAAGGAAATTCGGGCGCGCAAAGAGGCTCAGCATGTCTAATACCGAAAAACTCACTTTTGACGTGATCGTCGTCGGGGCCGGCCTGGCTGGCTCGGCGGCGGCTGTAATTGCTGCGCGCGGCGGATTAAGCGTTGCCATGGTGGAACGCGGCCCCGCGCCCGGCAGCAAAAACTACTTTGGCGGCGCACTCTATACCCATTCCCTGCTTGACATTTACCCCGATCTCTGGGATCGCAAACCGCCGCTCGAACGCCCCGTCACTGAAACCGGCTTCTGGATGCTTTCCAAAGACGGCCTGGTGCGCGCCACCGTTCAGGGCGGCAAACTTAACAACGATCCGATTGACGCCTACGTTGCCATGCGGGCCAAGTTCGATGCCTGGTGGGCCGATCAGGCCAAAAAAGAAGGTGTTTTCGTCATCACCAAAACGGTTGTCGAAGATTTCATCCGCGAAGGGGAGCAGGTCATTGGCGTAATCACCGACCGCCCCGACGGCGAAATCTACGCCCCGCTCGTGATTATCTGCGAAGGAGTCAACAACCTGCTGACTCAAAAGTTGGGCCTGGCAAAGCACGACCTGCAAGGTCATTCCTCCGCGCTGGCGGTCAAACAGCTGATTGCGCTGCCCGCCGAAACCATCAACGCCCGCTTTGGGCTGCCCAGCACCAACCACGGCCTGGCTGCTTCGGTCATGGGTGACGTTTCGATGGGATTGCCCGGCCTCGGCTTTCTCTACACCGGCATCGATTCGATCTCGATTGGGGTGGGCGTGACGCTCGAAGCCCTGACGGAAGCCGGGATCAAGCCCTATGAGCTTTTGCAACGCTACATGAATCACCCGATCATCGCCCCGCTGATTGCCGGTGGCCGCCTGATGGAATACGGCGCGCACATCATCCCCGAAGGCGGTTGGAGCACCATGCCCAAACTTTACACCGCTGGCGTGCTCGTCGCCGGGGATGCCGCCTCGATGGTCAATGCTCTCCACTGGGAAGGGACAAACATGGCTATTACCGCTGGCAAAGCCGCCGGAGAAACGGCCATCGAAGCCCACCAGAAAGGTGATTTCTCAGCGAAAACCCTGTCTGCTTACAAGGCCCGCCTCGACAAAACCTTTGTCATGACCGACCTGCACCAGTATCGCAACCTTTCGCGCTTTCTCAAAACCCACCCTGATTTCATGGCGATCTACCCTTCCTTTGTCAATGATGCTCTCGGCATGTTCTTCACAGGGTTTGGCAAGCCAAAGAATAAACTTTACAAAGACATCCTTAAATCACTCACAAATCGCCGCCCGCTCCTAAAAGCGGCCGGTGATATTATCGCGTTTGGCAGAACCATTATCGGTATATAAAAGAAAGGTGAAACCTGATGACTGAAACCAAAACATCCCCCCAGAACGACCTGCCAGAAGTCTACATTGACGACATTCTCATGTCGCTCAAGTATTTCCCCGACGAGCACGAGGCCCATCTCAAAATCATTAATCCGCAGGTCTGTATTGAATGCAAAGAAAAACCCTGCATTCAGTTTTGCCCGGTAGGCGCTTACCGCACCCAGGACGGCGGCACCGTCCAAATCGCCTTCCAGAGCTGCATCGAATGCGGCACTTGCCGGGTCATGTGCCCGCCCAAGAATGTCTTCTGGAAGCTGCCGCGCGGTGGTTTTGGCGTGGCTTATAAATTTGGCTAAAAACACGCTTCAGCAAGCCCAAAACGCGCGAGGTACTGACAAGTGCCTCGCGCGTTTGTCTTAACGCCAGCCGCCGCCCGCGCAATCTGACGTGATATACTCTGATTCATCCAGAAACCTTTTAAACCCGGCAGGGTTTTAATAAACGAGCTTCTGCCGGTAGGAAGAAAAACTGCGTGGCCGAAGAAAATCTCAGCGAAGAGCAAGTGCTAGCGCGCGCATCCCAGGGCGACCGGGATGCCTTTGGAATGCTCTACGAGCGCTATGTGGAGCGTATTTTCAACTACATCTATTACCGGACTGGTAACGTGGATGACGCCGAAGACCTGACTGCGCGAGTCTTCCAACGGGCGATGAATCATATTGTCAACTACACCGATCGTGGCGTGCCGTTCTCTGCCTGGCTCTACCGGATTGCTCATAACCTGGTTGCCAACTGGCACCGCGATCGCGCCCGGCGGCAGGAAATTCCGATTAGCGAAACTTCGATTGTTGCCAAAGACACGCCTCCTGAAATTTCGTTAGTCCAAAGCCAGGAAAAAGACGCCCTGCTAAAACTGATTCGAGGGCTGCCTTCCGAACGCCAAACCCTGTTAATTTTGAAATTTGTTGAACATCTCTCCAATGCTGAAATTGGCGCAATTATGGGGCGCAGCGAAGGCGCAGTCAAAAGCCTCTACCACCGCACCTTGAGCGCCCTGCGGGATCAGGTCGAAACCATAGTCGAGTTTGAGTAACAGGAGGCTTGTATGATACATATTGTTGCCGATGGGGCCGCTGACATTCCGGCGAAGTGGCGCGAAGAATTTGCGATTGATGTTATTCCTGTCAATATCCACTTCGGAGAAAAAACCTATTTGCAGGATGTAGACCTGGATCGGGAAGGGTTCTACAAACTGGTCGATGAATCTCACAAAGTGCCCAAAACCTCCCAGCCAAGCCCGCATCAGTTTATTGAGTTTTACAAGAAAATTGCCGCTGCGGGTGATACGATCCTGTCTGTTCATGTTACCAGCAAACTTTCAGGGACGTATCAATCGGCAGTGGCGGCGGCGCGTGAGCTTCGGCACAGCTACAAGGTCATCCCTTTTGACTCGTTGTGCGGTTCAGCGGGAATCGGGATGTTGTGCCGCGAGGCGCGCCTGGCCGACCGGGCCGGCCACGGGGTGGATGAGATTGTCCGCAAGCTCGAAATTTTGCGGGGAAAAATTGACATTTTCCTGACCCTGGATACCCTTGATTATGCCCGCATGAGCGGGCGGGTGGGCGCGATGCAGGCCGTCCTGGCTTCGCTTTTGAACATTAAACCGATTGTAACGTTGGACAACGGCGCGTTGGAAATTACCGAAAAAGTGCGCACCCGCAGCGCGTCTCTGGAGCGATTGGTGGAGATGGCAAAGGAAAAAGTCGGTGATAAGTTGATCAATCTGACCGCCGTCCATGCGCGCGATCCACAGTCGGGGCAAAGTTTGCTCGATCAGGCGCGTGAGATGTTAAATATCAAAGAATCTGACCTGACAGACCTTTCCATATCGATTGCCGCCAACCTGGGTCCGGGTACGGTTGGGCTGGTTTTCCACCCGGTTGAGTAAATTTATGAAAAACGAACACGAACAAGCACGCATCGAATCTCATCTGGCGCAAGCCTTTCAGCGGGTGACTCCCTCGCGCGCATTCGTCGATACCGTCCGCGGGCGGATCCACAATCGCGGGCCAGAAGTGGTGGTATACCGCCCATTTTCGCATCAACAAAAAGAAGTTTTGTTAACCCTGGGTGGGGTGCTTTCAGCCAGCCTGCTGATTCTGACGCTGGCGCGAGTCTTTTATTACCTGCTTGGGCGCTCAAAACAGACGATTTGAGAATTGGCCTCGAACAAAAAAGCCGCCTCCGGTTCTTCGGGGCGGCTTTTTTGTGTGTCGTTTTTCGTTAAACCTGGCGGGAGGCAGAGAGCGCCGCGGCGATGGATTCGGCTTCTTTAACGAGGTCAGTGGCTACGGGTAGGTTGAACGCCTCGTTAACGCGCAAGGTCAGGGCGGCCGCAGATTGGCGAACGGCTGCGGGCTGCGATAAATCTTCCGTCAACATTTTCAAAAGCTCATACGCGCTGGAGGCGCGGATCGGCTGCCCGCGCTGGCGGTAATATTCGCGGATGACAACCCCGGCCGCGCGCCGGGCGCAGACGCGCGCCTGGCCTTCGTTTTTTTGCTGACGGGCGGCCCGGGCGGCCTCGATTTCTTTGTGATACGCGCTTTGCCAATCGCTCATGCCGAAATTATACCCGCCTGGGGCCACAAGGAGGGCATTCCATGCGGGAATAAAAGCCATTTCAGATATAATGGGCAACAAAAAGGAGAAAAGATGAACTTTAGGATTGCTTCGCTTTTACTTATTTTTGTTTTTTTGTTTTCCGCCTGCGCGCCCAAGGTGGCTCTGCCTGAGGCTGTTCCAGAGCCAACCCCGGCCTGCCCGCCCGCGCCTGAAGCCGCGGCCTGCCCCGGCGCAGATGAACCTTTCCAAATTAGCGGTTCTTTCGAGTATTCCAACTCGATCATCACGACCTATTACAGCCAGCAGGCGGTTGCGCTGGTGGATATGTACGCCTTTGTGACCCGCGACAAGGAATGGGAGATTCCGGTTGCCTCGCAAACGCTGGGATTTTTAGACCTGGATACAGAAGCGATGAGCGGTGAGTTTGTCTTGCAGCTGCCGGCCCGCCCAACCGGCACGCTGGCAGATGTCGATAACAATAACCAGCAAAATAAGGGCGTCCAGATTTTTGCGGTTTCTTATTGGCCGAACCTGATCTCTGGCCCTTATTCTGAAGGCGATGACCGTTCGCGCGGCTGGCCGTCTTACCTGGCCTCGGTCAAAACCGATACGGAAAACCAGGACGAAGTCATGGGCGGGCAGTTGGTCGTCTGGTCGCCGGATGCTGAAGAGAGTTTCCCCAGTGATTTTGGCGCAGATGGCCTGCTCTTCACCGCAGATGACCCGGCCGCGCCGATTGGGGCCGGTTATACCATTGTCGATTTGGACGTTTCGCCTTTTCGCTTTTTCAAGCAGTCTGAACCCACTTTGTCGTTGTATGAACCGGCCGATGTGGCGATTAAGGCCTTTTCAGACCTGGGGTATGCGGAGGCTTTCGAGAAAACCTTCGAATTTGTCAAATTAAATTACGCTTTCAATGGCATCGCCGGCAAGCAGCCCAACTGGCAGGCACTCTCTGCCGAACTGAAGCCGCGCGCGGCGCAGGCCGAAAAAAACAAGGATGCCAAAGCCTTCTATGAAGTCATGCGCGATTTTACTTTTGCCTTCAAAGATGGACATGTTGGCCTGGATGGCGGCGATTACGCCAATGCGGATTTCAGCGAGCGGGTCGCTGGCGGATACGGTTTTGCCGTCCGCGAGCTGGATGATGGCAGCACGCTGGTTATTTTTGTTACCCCGGATGGCCCGGCCCAAGCGGCCGGCATCAAGGTTGGCGCGGTTGTGAGCGAGTTTGGCGGCCAGCCGGTGGAGGATGCAATCAGCGCTTCGCAATCCTTCGTCATTTCCTCGTCTGATTTTGCGGATCGTTACCAGAAGCAGCGCTATTTCTTGCGGGCTGCGATCGGGACAGAGACGAGCGTTACCTTCGTGAACCCTGGCGAAGCGCCCAAAACCGTCAGCCTTAAGGCCACCTCAGAGCGTGATTCTTTTGCGCGCACCTCGGTCTACTACAATGTCGACCTGGACAACATGCTGCCGGTCGAATTTGAGATCCTGCAGGCCGATAACGTTGAAATTGGGTACGTCGAAATCAGCAGCAACTATGATGACCTGGGCCTGATTATCACCCTCTTCGAGCGCGCCCTCAAGACTTTTGAAGCCCGTCAGGTGGCCGGCATCATTATCGACATGCGCTACAACGGCGGCGGCGCGAATCTCGGCCTGGCCGGCTTCTTAACTGAGAACGAAATCCCGATGGGGCAGATGGAATATTTCAGTGAAACGACCGGCAAATTCGAGCCGGAGGGCTTGCCCGACAAAGTGATTGCCAACGAGAACCAGTATCGCTTCGACAAGATGGTTCTGCTGGTGGGCCAAACCTGCGCCAGCGCCTGTGAACTTGAATCGTATGGCTTCAGCCAGGTGCCTGATATGATTACCGTCGGGATGTACCCGACGGCTGGGATCGAGGCCGAAGTCGCCCGCGGACAGTTTGAACTGCCCGAAGGCTTCTCCTTGCAGGTCCCGACCGGACGCATGACCCTGCCGGATGGCTCGATCTTCCTGGAGGGCGTCGGTGTTCAGCCCACCTTGCGCGTGCCGATCACCATCGAGACTGCCACCAGCGAAGAGGATGTCGTCTTGCAGTATGGCATCCGCGCCATTCTGCAACCGGCCGGCGCAGGCATCACCCCGGAAAAAGCGCCAACCCTGCTCGAACCGGCCAGGACGATGGCCGACTTGCAATCTGGACAAGTTACCCAGTTGGAAGAAAAAGCCCGCGAAACCTACAGCGAGGCCGACCTGACGCAGGTGGGTCTCAGCCTTCCTTATACAATTGTTTTGGGCAAATCCGAGCCGCTGCTCTGGGCCTGGGGCTGGTGCGCCGCGGATGAAGAAACCCTCCAGGCGAACCTGGCAAAGATTAAGCTCGATTTCAGCGTGAACGGTGAGCCGGTTGATCTTGAAAAATTTGCCAGCCTCGACTATACAAGCGAGAGCGGCCTGGCCTGTTTTGCCTACTTTGCGCAGGTCACGGACTGGAGCGGCGGCGAGCACCACCTGCTGACAAACGTCACCTTCAGCGGGCCGATCAACGATGGCGCGACGGCTTACCCGGCTGGAAAGCAAACTTTCGACTACGCCGTTTATATCAAGCCCTAACGTCACCCCAAGAAAGGCGAGGACATTTTGGCCTCGCCTTTCTTTACTTGAGTTT
>JAVEWN010000078.1:0-16403 GCA_034004515.1 Anaerolineales bacterium
TGTCTATGTTGGCAGGTCTTTCTTCGTCAGGCGGCAAATCGCTATCCAACTAACGCTGCGCATCTGATCTTGCGTTTTTCTGCTGTTTTTAGCATCTTCCGATGTATTTGCACAAAACTTACGTTAAATAGCTGGCTGCCAGATCGCCGACACTATAAAACCGCTCAAAGATTTGCGTGCCGCGATAACCTTCCTTGCGCAGGGCTGTTTTGAGATACTGCAACAAACGCCCCGGTTTTAACTCATCAACATACACATAAATATCGCGGACGTAGTGCAGGTCTGCGCCGCGATAGTCGATTTCGCCGGCCCACTGTTTGACAAAGCGCCGCTGGCGATTGATATTGTCGCGGTAATACAGTTCCAGCGCTTCCTGGCCGATATAGGCCTGGTAGTCGCGCGTGATATACAGCACAGTCTTGGCCACCTCCGGCTGGACGTTTTGGCGGTCAACCGGCAAAACCCGGACGCGCTGGCCGTCATAAACCGCCACACCTGAGTTGGAAGTGCCAAAATCAATGCCGACTTTGAGAGTCATCCGAAAACTCCTTTGAGGGTTCAGGCGGGCGCGTTTCAGGCCTGGGCCGCGATCACGCCAATCGACAGGATCAAGGCGCCAGCTGCGAGCGTTCCCTTGCCGCTCAGCGCCTCAGCGTCGTACACATTTAGATTCCCATCCGCATCCAGCACACAGACGCGATCGCCCTCCCGCACCGCGACGGCTCCGATAAAGCGCGTGCCCTGCTCCAGCCGCGCAGGCGGAATGAGGGCCTGGCCCCTCGCGAGCGGCGATTTCGCCGGTTCAAGAATATCTGCCGGGCGGTGGATGACCTTGCCGGTTTGGGTCAGGCAGATCAAGCCAGCCTGGGCCGAAAGCACAAACGCCGCCACGACATAATCGCTGGCCGTGATCCGAATGCGCTCTTCGGCAGCGTAGGGCAGGCTGTCCACATCCAATCCCAGCAGGCGGCCTTCGTAAGTGATCAGCGCGTAGCGATTCTCTTTCTGGCACAGGCAAACCTCGAAGGCCTGATCCGCCTTCTGGAAAGTTCCTTTGCCAAGATAACGTTTTGAAAGCACGCTCTCAGCGAGGGAGGTCATCATTTTCTTGACACTGCCGCGCCGGCTGGTTTGCAAAAAGTAAGCCGAAAGCGGCAGGCCTGAAAGCGGCATGATGCAGGCCAGTTGCTCCCCGGCGTGCGGTTCTTCGGGCAGGGCCGCCTGATCCCAGGCCAAACCGCCGCCGAGGGCTTGCTGGGCAATTTGGGAAGCCGAACAAGTGGCAATCCGGCCCGAAGAGAAGAGCAGCAGCAGTTCCTCCTGGCTGGATACGCTCAGGATGCGCGGCCACTCGCCGTTGAAAGCCAGTTCACCACGGATGCGGCCCAGCGGCCCGGGGCCTGCTTGCGGTTCGAGGCGCAGAATCTGCCCGCAGACGTTGTAAACCAACAAACAGGCTTTTTCGGCCTCGACCGGCGTCGGTTGCAGGGCAGAAAAATCGCTGCCCACGCGCCGTTTGAGCATTTCAAGCTGGTATTCGAGGTGGCTGATGCGCTGCTGATATTCCTGGACCCGCGACCCATCTTGCAGGGCGATATTCTCGCTCAGCAGTTCTTCGTTGCGCTCGTTCAGTTCGCGCATCCGGTTGGATACCAACCTCAGAATCGTCAGGGCCGAAGCGGGCCGCGCCTCGGCTTCTTTGATCCACTCGTCAATTTTGTCTGAAAAGGTCATCGGCTTTGTCCTTTTGAATGGGGGAAATTATTATACCCGGCCCGCTCACAAATTCCGCATTTTTGGAACAGCGCGCCAGGGCGCAACGTATCTCTCGCCCTACGACTAAAAAGCATCCCTGCCTGCAATTCTTTGCCCAAAACGGTATAATCACGCCATGAAAAAATATCTGACCCTCCTGATTATCGGTGATCTTCTGACGCTGGTCATCGTGACAATCGTCGGCTTCCTGACCCACGGCCCGCTCACGCTCGAACTTCTGCCGCGCATGATGACCACCTTTTTGCCCTTGCTGGCAGGTTGGTTTCTGCTTGCTCCGTTGCTCAGGCTTTTCTCACCCAAAATTACCGTTCAGCCGCTTCAGCTATGGCGTCCGCTTTACGCCACCTTCCTGGCTGCCCCGCTGACGGGCGTGCTGCGCGCCGCCATGCTGAATGGGATCATCCTGCCGCTCTTCGTGCTGATCCTCGGGGCCAGCGCTGCCCTGGGGATGCTCTTGTGGCGCGCGCTCTTCCTCTTGCTCCAACGCCGCCTGTCGCTGGTACAATAACCGTCTTGGAGATGCAGGACTCTTAAATGGATGAAAATGCCCTGATTCACGACGCTCAAAACGGCGATCTGGATGCCTTCAACCGCCTGGTGCTGGCGTATCAAGACGCGCTCTACAATACTGCCCTGCGTGTTTTGGGCGACGAAGACCAGGCCGCCGACGCCACCCAGGAGGCCTTTATTTCGGCTTTCCGCCATATCACCAGCTTCCGGGGCGGATCCTTCAAAGCCTGGCTGCTGCGGACCGTCACCAACGCCTGCTACGATGAACTGCGCCGCAAACAGCGCCGGCCCACCGTCCCACTTGAACCGGCCACCGAAGACGAAGAAGAAATGGAATCCCCGCGCTGGCTGGCAGACAGCTCCATGACCCCTGAGCAAATCGCCGAAGCCGACGAACTCGAACACGCCCTCCAGCATTGCCTGGACGCCCTCCCAACCGACTTTCGGACGGTTGTCGTCCTGGCCGATATTCAGGGCCTCGACTACAGCGAAATCGCCGAGACTGTCCGCTCGCCGCTCGGCACGGTCAAGAGCCGTCTGGCCCGCGCCCGTCTGCGGCTGCGCGAGTGCCTGCAAGGTTTCAGGGAACTTTTACCGTCAATTTTTCGTCTGGAAGACGGGAGCCATCCATGACTCAAACTTCTTTCCGTGACGCAAAAAACCTTTCGGCCCTGCTGGATCAACAACTGAATCCGGCAGAGTCTGCCCGTCTGCAAAAACGCCTGCAAACAGAGGCTGAACTGCGCGACGTTTACGAAGATTTGCGCCAGACCCGCTCCGCGCTGCGCCGCCTGCCCCAGCGCCGCGCACCGCGCAATTTCGTCCTGAAACCGTCTGCGGCCCGGGTCCGCCCGCCCCTGCCGCGCAGCTTTTCGGCATTTCGTTGGGCTTCCGCCCTGGCAAGCCTGCTGCTCTTCTTTTCATTTGCAGCCAATGCCGCCCTGCCGCGCCTGGCGAGTTTGCCCGCCAACGCGCCGCTCTCCGGCTTAGGGATGGGCGGCAGCGACACTCAGGCGGCAGTGGAAGCGGAACCCAACGCCGGCTTTGAATCCGCGCCAGCTGCCGAAGAACCGTCGCTCAAGATCGTCCAAGCCACCGCCGCGCCGCAAGCGGCAGAACCAGCCCTCGAAGCCCCGGCGGTTATGCCGCCCGCCGAGCAAGCCCCGCCCATGTCGGACGAACGCGGCCTTCCCACGCTGCCGCCGCCAGGCCGCGCGCCGTTGCCCCCCTGGACGCTGATTGTGCTGGGCGGGGTTGCAATCAGCAGCGCCAGCGCGGCCTTTTTGTTGCGCTGGCAAACGGATCGGCGCTGGAAAAACATCAACATAAAATAATCTAAAAAAATCAACCGCTCGCTTGAGCGGTTGATTTTTTCGGGTACAATCCTGTCCATGCACCTTGAAGATATTCACTTCTGCCCCGCCTGCGCCAGCGCGCTCGTCAGCCGCGAGCAATTTGGACAGGCGCGTCCAGTCTGTCCGGCCTGCGGTTGGATCTATTTTGACGACCCCAAAGTTGCAGCGGCCGCGTTAATCGTCGAAAACGGTAAGATTCTGCTCGTGCGGCGCGTCAATGAACCCCACCGCGGCCTGTGGACTCTGCCAGCAGGCTTCATCAACAGCGGCGAAGACCCGGCCGGGGCCGCCGTCCGCGAATGCCTTGAAGAAACCGGGCTGAACGTGCGCACCACCCGCCTGCTCGATATTTACGCCCGCCGTGAACACCCACGCGGGGCCGATTTCGTGATCTTCTACCAGGCGCAAGTCGAAAGCGGCACGCTTCAACCGGCGGACGACGCCGACGCTGCCGAATGGTTCGCGCTCGAAGCCCTTCCGCCGCTGGCCTTTGAAGCCACGCGCTATATTCTCGATAAAGTTAAACGTATGCCCTGAGCCTGGCTCAGAAGGCCGCCACTCAAGGAACAGGAGGCTCCCATGCAACCCATCTCCAAAACGCGCCCATCGGCCATCGCCGGGACATGGTACGAAGGCCAGCCTAAACGCCTGGCCGAATCGGTCGATTCTTATCTCGAACGCGCAAATATTGAAGAAATTACAGGGAAAGTGATTGGACTGGTTGCCCCCCATGCCGGACACCGTTATTCAGGGCCGGTGGCGGGCTACGCCTTTGCCGCCGTCCGCGGACTAAGCCCCGGCCTGGTTGCCGTTTTATCTCCCATGCACCACCCGTATCCGTATCCGTTAATTACCAGCGCCCACGACTTTTACGAGACCCCGCTCGGCAAAATTCCGGTAGACCGCCCGATGCTAGAAGCCCTCTCCCAAAAACTGGAGCAGCGCCTGGGCTACGGGCTGACCCCGGTCGCCAACGACCCCGAACACGCCCTCGAAATTGAACTGCCGTTCCTGCAACGGGCCTTGTCTGCGCCCTTCAGCCTGATTCCGATCATGCTGCGCCAGCAAGACCCAACCACCGCCCGCATCCTCGGCGAAACCCTGGCCGAATTATTGCGCACCGAAGACTGCCTGCTGGTCGCCTCGACCGACCTCTCTCACTTTTACGATCAATCTGCCGCCAGACAACTTGATTCAGCCATGCTGACGGCTGCCGAATCCTTCGAGCCTGATGCGCTCTTTGAGATTGAACGGAGCGGCAAAGGCGAGGCCTGCGGCCTGGGCGCACTGGCCGCCACACTCTGGGCCGCCAAAGCCCTCGGCGCAGATGCGGTCAAAATTCTGAACTACGCCACTTCTGGCGATGCCAGCGGAGATTATGAACGGGTGGTCGGCTACGGGGCCGGGGTAATTACTCTTTCTGCAAAACCCTGAAGGAAACCCCGCCCAGCAGCAGGGTCAGCCAAAAGGTCAGGGCGCGGTAGCTGAGCGTCACCACCACCGCCTGCGACCAGGGAATCCGCAGGGAAACCAGGGCCAGCGGTAAAACGCCCTCGACCACGCCGATGCCCGAAGGCGTCGGCGAAACAATCAGGAACAAGTAACCGATTGCGAACCCAGCGATGACCGTCCCCGCCGAGAAATCAATTCCCCAGGCCAGAAAAACAAACATCAAGACCAGGGTTTGAGAGACTTTCCCTATAAACGCGTAAGTGAAGGGAATCAACAAACCGCGCTGCTCGGTCCGCAAAATGGATAATCCTTCGGCAATTTCGAGGGCAAACTCATACGCGCGCGCTTCGCGGACATACTTGCGCCGGTAAAAAGGGAATAAGACCCTATTTGCAAAGCCCGCCAAACTGGCTAAAATTTTCCCCAATTGTTCGCCAGAATGCGAGCCGATGTAAATCAAGACCCCAATCGCCAGGCAGATCAGCGTCAGGAGAGCCGAAGCGCCAATTTCCCCGGCGTCCAGGTTGCCTCGTCGAAAAAGCACCAGCAGCCCCAGCCCCAAAATACATAAAAAGGCGGCATAATCCAAAAAAAGGTAGAGCGCAGCCGCCGCAGCCGTCCGCCCCGGCGATTTGTCGCGCCGACGGGCGTCATCTACAAAAATGGCGATGCCGCTGACCCCGCCGCTTGGAGCAATCACATTCAGGAAGTTGCTTGCCACCACCACCAGCCCCAAATGGCGCAGGCTTTCAGCGATGCCCATCAAGCGGTAGAGCGCGCGATAGGCTGCCGTTTGGCTGAGTAAGAACCCCAACTGGGCCAGGGCCGCCACAAGGATAAAACCCAACTGGGCGCGCTGCAAAGTAGCCAGGGTTTGCTCAATTTCGCCAAAACTAAGCGCAATAAAGCCAATTGCAAGAAAAAAGACCAGAATAAAAATAATTTTTCGCATGGGCAAATTATAGACTATTCTGAAGCGGTCTTGAGCGTATCGTGGTCGGGCAGCAGCGACTCGGCATTCCGAACAGAGGGGATAAAATAACCCGCCGCGCCAACCAGGGCCGCCGCCAGGCCGCAAAAGACCAGCAGCAAGCCCATCCCCGCCCCGGGGCCGGTGCCGACCAGCCCGCCAAAGGTTGCGGCCAGGCCGCTGTTGCTGCGCATGGCCGGTTCAAAGACAAAATCTGCCAGCGTTCCGGCGATGATCGGTGAAATTGGATTGGTGAACCAGGCGATCAGCCGCCGGGCTGAGAAGACCCGTCCCTGCAAATCTGGCGCAACTTTGGCCTGCCAGATGGCCTGGTTGGAGGCGTTGATCAACGGCCCAAACAGAGTCGAAATCAGCAGGGCCGGAATCCAGACGCTCATTCCCTGGCCCATGCCGAGCGCAACCATGCCCGAAAGGCTGGTTACAATCCAGCCGAGCAGAATGCCATCCACCCGGCGTTTGAAACCGCCCCAAATACTCATCAAGATGCCGCCCAGCACTGCGCCAATCGCCCCGACGGTTTGGAGCGCGCCAAAAACCAGGCTGTTGCTGTCGGTGCGTGCCAGGATCATGGGGGCCATGACCGTCAGGCCGATTCCGCTGAACAGGTTGCCAAAGAAAAAAACCAGTTGCAGCCCCAACAGGCTGGGACGGGCAAAAATATAGGTAAAACCATAAGCGGCCTCGCGCCAAAGATTGCCGGATTTCTGCTGACCCTCCTCGGTTTTGCGCGGCTGCGGAATGTGGACAAACAGCAAAGCCCCGACCGCAAAGAAAAATGTGACCACGTCGATTCCCAGGATGCCGGTTAAGCCGATAAAGGGCAGCAAAGCCCCGGCCAACAGCGGCGCAACCACGCCCGGCCCGGCTTCCATCAGCGACATCAGGCCATTTGCCCGTCCCAACTGCTCTTTGGGAATCATGGTGCTGATGGCCGCCGAATAGGCCGGCCACTGGAAGGTATTCCCGATCCCGTTCAGCACGGCAGCGATGTAGAGATGCCAGAATTCGAGCATCCCCAGCGAATAGAGAATGAAGATTGTGCCGGTTGCGAGGATGGCCGCAAAATCGCTGAGCATCATCATCAGCTTGCGGTTGTAGCGGTCTACCATCACCCCCGCAAAGGGCGAAATCAGCAAAAAGGGTGTGATGAAAAAGACCTGCATCAAGCCCATCGCGGTGGCGCTCTCGGTTTGCTGGTACATCCAAATTGTGAGCGCGAAATGGCTCATGCTGGAGGCCAGCACCGAGACCAATTGCCCAATCCAGATAATGATGAAGGCAAACATGCCGGTTGGTTTATTGGGATTTTCTTGCATGGGTTTCCTTTTAAGTGGCAAGCCCTGAGCGGCGTGGCAAGCAACAGCCAGGAACGCACAGGCGAAGTGCTATAGCGGCGTGGCAAGCGACAGCCAGGAACGCAGCCGGAGGGCAATAGCGGTGGCCGCAGGACTATTATTGCCCAGTAGCCGCCCTTCGACTACGCCACGCAAAGAATGCGTGGCTCCGCTCAGGGCTTGTCAAATTCCCAGATCAGCCAGCCGCGGTTGAGCCATTTTTTCTGCATCCGCAGGCGGTAGCCGCGCCGGGTCAGGCCGTCTGCGCTGGCAACAAACCAGGGCCGCAGGCCAAACGCGCGCATCGGGGCAGATTCGGCGGCGCTTGCTTTCCAGGCTTCGAAAAAATCGTAAATGGCCTCGCCAGGCCGAACGCGGTGGATGAAATTTTTCGGCAAAATGGTTTGGAACTCGACCGGGTCGAAACCCAGCCGGAAATTGGTATAAAAAACGAGGGCCTCCTGCCGCCACGGAGTGGATTGATCGTCCACGCGGCGCAGGACATTTGCGGCCAGGATGCTGCCAAACGGGTTGGACGTGCCTTCGAGCAGCAGCCCGCCCACCGGGACGCCGCGCGCCATCTGGGCCCAGGCCGGGGCAACTTCAGCTTCTTCGTACTGGCGCAAAACGTTGAAGGCCCGAATGGCGCGGACAGATTCGCCAGGCTGGAGCGGGAGGTTGAAGCCGCCCAGCCGGAAAAATGTCTTCGCATCCGCAAACGGCAGGCCGCGCGTCACCCGCTCCGGTTCGATCTCAACGCCCAGGACGCCCAGGTCCGGATTCAGCTTGCGAAAACGGGCAGCCGTTTCGAGGGTCGTGACCGCCTCGGCCCCGTAGCCCAGGTCCACGAACAGGGCGTCGGCAAAATCGCCATCGCAGCGCGTCAGCAGGCCGGGATCGTATTTCAGGAAAAAGTTATCGACCGGGCGCAGGCGGTTGCGGGCCGTTTTGCCGCGCGTAATTTGTCCGAGCGGCTTTTTTGGGGCGTGGCGCGGGTGGGAGTTGCTCATAAACGCGGATTATACCCCGCGCAAACGTTCACAAGGCCTATCCATAGGCGTCGCCTCACGGATTTTTTAAAGTCAGGAAGCTGCGGCCAAACGCTCAGAATCGAACCGCGCAGCGCGCAAAGCGCGCGAAGTTTGGCACTTACCCTGGCATACTTGGCGCACTTTGCGGTAAAAATCGCAAAATCGGCGACTCAGAGAAGTTTGTCTGGCGGGACAAAAAAATTTTGATTCATGAACAAGATTTTGCTGTATACTTGCTGATTACCTTGTTTACGGGAAAACGCCTGATGGAACTCCTTCTCACATCCCTCCGCTCGACTCCTGAATACCAAATCTTGCTCGAAAGCCTGCGTGGCGGGGACAAATCCCTGCCCGCCCTGGGGCTTGCGCGCGCGGCGCGCCTGCCAACCCTGGCCGCCCTGCACAGTGACCTGAACCAGCCGATTGTGCTGATTACCGACCGGGCCGACCACGCCACTGCCCTGCACGATGAACTCGCTTTCTGGCTGCCAGGCGTCAAACGCTACCTGTTCGCCGAGCCGAATCCGCTCTTTTACGAGCAGGCCGCCTGGGGCGTCAACACCCGCCGCGAACGCCTGGATGCGCTGACCGCTCTCGCCGCCTATCACCTGCCCGGCGCAGAAAAACCCGTCCGCGCGCCGATCATCGTGTCATCGGTGCGAGCCCTGATGACACGCAGCCTGCCGCGGCGCGACTTCCTGAAAGCCTGCAAAACACTCAAGCTGAACGGCAGCTACCAAACCGAGATGCTGATCCGGGCCTGGAGCGAACTCGGCTACGAACTGGCAGAAACCGTCACCGGGCCGGGACAGTTCTCACGGCGCGGCGGCCTGCTCGATATCTGGCCGCCGGCCCTGCCCGCTCCCGTCCGCCTCGACTTTTTCGGCGACGAACTCGACACCATCCGCAGTTTTGACCCGGCCACCCAGAGAACGCTGGCGAAGCTCGAAAGCGCGCTGGTGACACCGGCGCGAGAGTATTTGGTAAAAGCAGATGATTCGAGAGTAGAGAATTCGAAAATCGATAAATCGAACATCGAAGATTCGAATATCGAGTATCGAGTATCGAATATCGAATATCCAGTATCGCATACCGAACCTTCCGAATTCCAGATTCCACTGCTGCACCCCAGCCCGGCCACCCTGCTCGATTACCTGCCGGCCAGGTCGCTGGTACTGGCCGACGATTTCAGCCTGATGGAAACGATGGCCGCCGAGATCGAGGAACAGGCCGTCCGGTTTCGGCAGGAAAGCATCAACGAGGGCACGCTGCCGCAAGATTTCCCGGTTCCGTATCTCTCCTGGTCGGAACTGAGCGACGCCATCAGCAGCAAACCGTCGCTGGCGCTCGGCTTTTCCAATGCGGATGAAGCCCCAACAGCAGACTCAGCCCGCAGCCTGGCTTCCGTTTTCGGACACGATCAACGCTTCGGCGGACGGCTCAAGCCTTTTGTCGAGTATCTGCTTTCCTTAAAGAGCCAGGGCGACCAGGTGCTGATTCTTTCGCGCCAGGCCAAACGGTTGCAGGAACTCTGGCAGCAAGCCGAAGGGTGGGAAATCCCGGATGGTCAGCAGCCAGGCAAAGGCCAGCCTGAATCCGAACAGATCAGCTTCATAGACGGCTCGCTCTCTGAGGGTTTTGTGCTGCGCTCAGGGGCAGAAACGTCCCAATTAATCCATCTGATGACCGATTCTGAAGTTTTCGGGTGGGAACGACCCAAGCCGCGCAGCCGCCAGCACGCCCAGGCCGAAGCGCCCGAAGCGGCTTTTGCCGATTTAAAGGTCGGCGATTTTGTGGTGCATGTCGATTATGGGATTGGGCGTTTTAGCGGCCTGGTGCAGCGCGCGCTCGAAGGCCACGAACGCGAGTTTTTGGCGGTTGAGTATGATGGCAACAGCCAGATTTTTGTGCCGGTCCACCAGGCCGACCGGCTGACGCGTTATGTCGGCCGCGAGGGCGGCGCGCCCAGCCTGAGCCGCCTGGGGACGCAGGAATGGCCGCACGCCAAACAGCGCGTGCGCGAGGCTGTCCAGGAAGTGGCCCAGGAACTGCTCGAACTGTACGCCAAACGCCAGACGGTCGGCGGCTACGCGTTTGCGCCCGATTCGGCCTGGCAGAAGGAGTTGGAAGACAGCTTCCCGTACATCGAGACGCCCGACCAGCGAGCAGCCCTCGAAGCCATCAAGCATGATATGGAAGCGGCCCGCCCGATGGATCGTCTGCTGTGCGGCGATGTCGGCTACGGCAAGACCGAAGTCGCGCTGCGGGCGGCTTTCAAGGCCGTTCAGGAAGGCCGCCAGGTGGCCGTGCTGGTGCCGACGACGGTCCTGGCTCAGCAGCATTACGAAACCTTCCAGCAGCGCCTGGCCGCCTTCCCGGTCACGGTCGAAATGCTTTCGCGCTTCAGAACTTCGCGCGAACAGAACGAGATCATTCGCAGGCTGCTGCTGGGGCAGATTGACATTCTGATCGGCACGCATCGCCTGATTTCGCAGGATGTCGAGTTTAAGGATTTGGGGCTGGTCATCATCGACGAGGAACAGCGCTTCGGGGTCACGCACAAGGAACATCTCAAAAAGCTGCGGACGGAAGTGGATGTCCTGACCCTGACAGCGACTCCTATTCCGCGCACGCTCTACATGGCCCTGAGCGGGGTGCGCGATATTTCGACGCTCAACACGCCGCCCGAGGAGCGTCTGCCGGTCATCACCCATATTGGGCCTTATTCGCCCAGGCTGATTCGTCAGGCCGTTTTGCGCGAGTTGGAGCGCGGCGGACAGGTTTTCTTCGTCCACAACCGGGTTCAGACCATTCACGCGATGAAGATGCACCTTGAGAAACTGATCCCCGAAGCCCGGATTGGGGTCGGGCACGGGCAGCTGGCCGAGAATCAGCTCTCGAACGTGATGCACGATTTCACCAATGCCAAAATCGACATCCTGCTCTCAACGACCATCATCGAAAGCGGACTCGACATCCCGAACGCCAACACGCTGATCGTCGACCGGGCCGATACCTTTGGCCTGGCCCAGCTTTATCAACTGCGCGGACGGGTCGGGCGGGCCGCTTCACGCGCTTATGCGTATTTCTTCCGTCACCGCAAAAAACCGCCAACCGTCGAGGGCCAGGAACGGCTGGAAGTGATCGCCGAGAACACCCAACTGGGCGCAGGCTATTCGATTGCCATGCGCGATCTGGAAATCCGCGGCGCGGGCGACCTGCTCGGCGTGCGCCAGAGCGGACAAATTGATGCCGTCGGCTTCCATCTTTACACGAGGATGTTGGCCGCCGAAGTCAAACGCTTGAAGGTTGTCAGTTTGATGGTGAACGCCGCCCCCGAAGGCGCACAACCTTCGACCTTTAATGCCCAGCTTGAAAACTTTAACGCGCTTTCAACATTTGAGCAGGAATTAAAAGAACCGGTTACGGTTGACCTGCCGCTGGCGATTGGCATTCCGAAATCCTACGTTTCGAACCAGGACCTGCGCCTGCGCCTCTACCGCCGCCTGGCCAGCCTGCGCGACGAGGGCGGAGTCGAGGCCCTGGCCGCCGAGTTCAGCGACCGCTTCGGGCCGCTGCCTGAGATGGTCCAAAACCTGTTCTTCCAGATGAAGGTCAAGCTGCGCGCCGATTCAGCTGGCCTGCTCTCCGTCAACACCGAAAATGGACAGATCGCTTTGCGTTACCCGGTCTTGAGTGAAAATATGGCCCAACGAATGCTCTCAGACCTGGGCAGGAATGTGCGCGGCGGCAAAAATGCCTACTGGTGCACCTTCCTGAAAGAGCCAGACTGGCAGGAACGCCTGCTGGAAGTGCTCGACCGGCTGAATAAACGGGTGATTGATGCGCAGCATTTCGTTATTGATGGTAAGTTACTGCCGGGGTAGTTTTTTTCACCACGACCCCGCCAAGAACAGGGGGCAAGCCGGCAACGGCGGAACACGAAGGAAAACCAAAAAGATTTTCCGTCGTATTCCGTTATGCACCTTTGTGGTAAAAGGTTTTGATCCAACCGGCACAGGTCTATCCCTTTCGCTGAGTGTTGTATAATCAGCTTATGACCGTCCGCATCGAATGGGATTCTCGCAAAGCTGCCACAAACCGGCGCAAACACGGTATCAGTTTTGATGAAGCCAGTACCATTTTTGATGATCCGTTGGCCTTGATTTTCCCGGATGACGAGCATTCCAGTGATGAACTGCGAGAATTGATGATCGGTCATTCTGTCCAAGACAAGTTAGTGCTGGTCAGTTTTACCGAACGAGAACCTGATATTATTCGGATCATCAGCGCGAGGCTGGCAACCCGCAAGGAAATCAAAGATTATGAAAAAAACAACCGCTAAAGTTTCCGAAGATTTACGCCCTGAATACGACCTGGATTACAGCAAAGCCAAACCCAACCGCTTTGCCGGGCGAATTGCGGAGCGGGTTGTGGTGGTACTCGACCCTGATATTTCTGAAGTGTTCACGACGCCCGAATCGGTCAACGCTGCCCTGCGCGCCCTGATTTCAGCCATACCAGGCGACCATCGCAAAAAAACAAGCCCCGCAGTTCGAGAATAAGAACTGGCCGCCAGCCGTTTTTCTGGCGGCTTCTCGTTTAAACCCATGAAACCCATCGCCCAACTCGTCCTGCTGACTGTCCTCCTCGCCAAGCCGATCCGCAGCTAAACCAAAAAGATTTTCCGTCGTGTTCCGTTATGTACCTTTGTGGTAAAAGGTTTTGATCCAACCGGCAGAGGCTTGTCCGTTTTGCCAGGGGTGATAGAAAAACAACCCTTGACCCTAACCTGATAACTCAATAGAATGACGGTCTGATTGTGCATTTTTTTACAATCCAGACACGGAGCAGATAGCCATGATAAAACTCAGTTACAGCACCTTCGGCCTGACCAACCTCGACTTCCTGACCGCCATCGACAAAGTCGACCAGGCCGGTTATGCCGGCATCGAAATCTCCTTCCACCGCGACCAGTTCAACCCCTTCGACATCACAGACGAGTATCTCGAAACCGTCAAAAAACGGCTCGACTCCGCCCGCCTCAAGGCCGCCTGCGTCGCCACCGCCTCGCACTTTTTCACCCCGCAGCGCCCGCACGAACCCTCCCTGATGGCCCCCGACCTGGCCGGGCGCAAAAGGCGCATCGCCCTGGTCAAGCGCGGAATCCACGTTGCCCGCAAGCTGGGCGTCAACCTGGTCACCTTCGGGAGCGGCTTCATCCGCGATGAGCATCTCAGCAACCCCTCCGTCAACCCGCGCCAACTGCTGATCGACAGCATCCAGCAGTGCGTCGCCGAAATCCATGATGACGAAGACATCACCCTGCTGATCGAACCGGAACCCGGCATGTTCATCGAAACGATGGAACAGGGACTGTCGCTGATCAACGAGATCAACTCGCCGCGCTTCCAACTGCACGTCGATATCACCCACGCCTACTGCTCCGAGAAAAACTACATCGAAGCCCTGGCCCAGGCCGCGCCCCATACGCGCTACCTGCACATCTCCGACGCCCGCCAGGGCTACAACCTGAAAATTGTCAAAGACGCCCCAGACCTATCCTTCGACCTCGATTTTGCCTCCTATCTCGTTTACTTCCCTGAAACAGCGGATTATGCCCTGCTCGACCGTCATTTCCCGCGCTATTTCTGTGACCAGCCCCCCAGCCTTTCCCAACGCAAACGGCTGGACGCGCTCCTGGCTCAGGCCGGAATCCAGAAATCCCCCGAAATTATCCACTACCCCGGCCTCTACGCTGGCGCATCTGCCTTCGACGATGAATTTTTCACCTACTGGATCTCCGTCCCCGGCCTGAGCTACGACGTACTCGAGCGCGCCAAACCGATCCTCGGCTATTTGCGCGGGGCGCGCGGCCCGCAACTGGTCGACAAAATGATCGCCAACACCCTGACCGGCATCGTCCACTTCCACGAAATCCCCGGCGAAGGCACGCTCGATCTCGCCGCCAGCTTCAAAGCCCTGACCGAAAACGGCTTCGACGGCTACGGCTCGGTCGAACTCTACCACCACGTCGAATCCTGGCAAAAAGCCCTGGCCGACAGCTACAGCCATTTGTCACAATTTGTATAAATCACGAACTTGATGTCATCCCTGGCACCGCCCGCCAGGGCAGGTGTACCGCTGACACTTGCACCTGCGCGGCAAGTGCAGGTGAGCAATCTCCGATAAAACGGTATTTGCTTTTCGACCAGTTTCGTCCGCTAAACGGGAGATTGCTTCGCCCTTGCGGGGCTCGCAATGACCTATAAAAAACAGGAGTCCTCATGATTAATTACGCACAACTCGGCTGGAACCCCGCCACCGTCGGCGAACTCGACCACCGTCTGCTGAAAGCCCCCAGCCTGAAACTGCGTTCGGCCCGCCCCGGCCCCGGCGGGGATGTCGTCTACAGCGTCGACCTGCGTCTGAAACGTCCCAACACTGGCGACATCCTTTCCATCACTGAAATGCACTCGCTTGAACACTTTCTGCTCGAAGGATTCGGCCATTACCTGCCCGAAAACTTCATCTCGGTTGGGCTGATGGGCTGCCAGACCGGCTTTTATCTGATATTTCTGAACGAAGGCCGCGCCCAGGCGCTGAGCGAGACCCTCGAGAAAATCCTGAACGACATTCTCTCGGCCAGGGCTGTCCCGTATGAGCGCATCGACCAATGCGGCAATTACCACAATCACAGCCTGGAACCTGCCCAGGCGATTGCCCGCGCAGTATTGGCCGCCAAAGCGGGCTGGCTGGACGCGGCATGACGGCTGGCAGCACCCGCTGGCGCGTCCGCTATCAGCGCCTTATCGAGTACGAAATCGTCAACGCGCCGGGGTTGTTCGAGCCGGAGAATCAGAGTCTTTTAACGGGCGGCGGCAAACGGCGCTTTATCGTCGTCGATGGCAGCGTTGCCCGCTTTTACGGCGACCAGATTCGGCGCTATTTTGCTCATCACCAAATCGAAACCAAAATCGTGACGTTTCCCGGCGGCGAGGAAAATAAAACGGTCGATGCTTATCTCGGCATCCTCTACGAGCTGGATTCGTTCCCGCTTCACCGCCGCGACGAGCCGCTCATCGCCATCGGCGGCGGCGTGCTGACGGATGTGGTCGCTTTCATCGCCAGCACCTATCGCCGCAGCCTGCCGCACATCAAGGTCCCGACGACGCTGATGGGCTACATCGACGCTTCGGTCGGGATCAAAACCGGCATCAACTTCAACGGTCACAAAAACCGCCTCGGTTCTTTTGAAGCGCCGCTGCAGGTCTTGCTCGACCGGAAATTTCTAAAAACCCTGCCGCGCCGCCATATCCTGAACGGAGTCTGCGAAATCATCAAGCTGGCGGTCATCAAGGATGGCGGGCTGTTCCAGCTGCTTGAAGAATTTGGGCGGGAGAGCGTCTCCGCCAATTTTCAGGATGCTCCCGGCGGCGAGATTCTCGACCGCGCCATCGGCGGCATGATCGAGGAGCTGCAACCCAACCTGTACGAAGAAAATCTCTCACGCCGGGTCGATTTTGGGCATACCTTCAGCTACGGCCTCGAAACCCGCCACGAAGCCCACTTGCTGCACGGCGAGGCCGTCCTGCTCGATATTCTGGTCTCGGCGCTGATTGCCAAAAGACGGGAACTGCTTTCGGAACAGGAAACAGGCCGAATTTTCGCCTTGATCGAGACTCTGGGAATCGAGCTGCCCGCCGGTTTGCTCGACGCCCGTCTGATGTGGCAATCTCTGCTGGAGCGCATCGAACACCGCAACGGCCACCAGCGCGTGCCCATGCCCAATTCGCTTGGCGGCTGCATCTTTCTGAACGACATCACCCAAAAAGAAATAGAATCTGCCCTCGAGGCCCTTAACGATTGGATACCGCTGAAAAATGACCCAATTCTCGAACGCTGACAACCAGGAAATCGCCAAATTCGACCAGGTTGCCCAACTCTGGTGGAA
>JAVEWN010000009.1:0-69336 GCA_034004515.1 Anaerolineales bacterium
AACCGCCAGTTCTTCTTGCGGGTTGGCAGCCCGTTTAAGCAGGGCCTGCGATGCGATGGTTTCACACATGATCGAGGCGGTTTCGGCCAGGGTCATCGGGGTATCCTGCTGCAGGGCGGTTTTGCCAAAATGGTAGGCGCATTCATTGTGGAAGGCGTGGCCGAGTTCGTGGGCGACGGTCGAGACCTGATCGGGAGTGCCGTCGAAGTTGGTCAGGACGCGCGATTCTTTGACGAGCGGCACGCCCATGCAGAAGGCCCCGCCGCGTTTGCCGGAGCGCTGTTCAGCGTCGATCCAGTTTTCGTCGAAGGCGCGTTGGGCGAGGGCTTTCATTTCAGGGGCGAAAGTCCCGAATTGCTCCAGGATGAAGGCCCGCGTTTCGGGCCAGGTGTACTCGCTGGCGGTTTGGCCGAGCGGGGCGAACAGATCGTACCAGGCCAATTTTTCTTTGCCGAGATGCTTGGCTTTGGCCTTGAAGTAGCGCCGGAACATGGGCAGGGAATCGTGCATCGCTTCGAGCATGGCTTCCAGACTGGCGCGATCCATGTGGGCATTGTCGATGGCGCTGTGCAAGGCGTCTTTCCGTCCGCGGCGTTTGTTGAGGATGTTGACCGTGCCTTTGATGCCGTTCATGGCGGCCGCCAACGGTTCTTTGACGGTTTCCCAGGCCGCATTCTCGGCCTCGTAGGCCCGGCGGCGGGTCTCTTCGTCTGGGTGCGAACGCAGGTTGATCAGGGCCGGCATCGGCAGCTTCTTGATTTCACCGTCCATCTCAAAGTCCACGCTCATCTGTGAGGTGACTGTGCCTTGCAGCTTGCTCCAGGCGCTTGCGCCGCTCAGGTCGAGTTCGGCAGCCAGTCCTTCTTCCGCCGCGCTCATCAGATATTTGCTTTGCTCTGCGGCAAGTTTGAGGAAGTAAGCATGTTGGGAAGCGTCACCCCCAAGCGAGATAACCTGTGGCAGGACTTCTGCCAGCGAGCCAATCCAGGCGGTTGTTTGTGTGCTGAGCATGGAAAGTTTTACGCCGCGCTGCTGGAATTCAGAATAGATGCGCATGGCCTGCTGGTTGTATGAGTCGGTGGCGATGAAGGAATGCAAGTATGCTCCCACCGTTCCGGCCAGTTCTGCGATTTCGTTGGTGTGCTTGATGACCCGATTAACCAGTTCGTTCAGCTTTTTTGGGTCCGTTTGGGCATTGCTTGGCTCGATCTCGGACTTGAAAAGGGTTTCCATTTCGACGATCCGGCGGTCGATCTCAGCCAGGGCTGCTTTAAACTGGTCTGAATCGAGCGCAGGGTAAACATTGGAAAGACTCCAACGGGGGAGGGTGGCAGTAGTCATAATTTCTCCTTGAAGAATTTTAGAGTGCCCACGAAAGCATCAGCCCAAACAAGGCCACGATGATGCCAATGTGCAGAAAAAGATTGCTGGTTACCAGGAAAGATGCAGGCGGTAAAACCAGGGTCAGCCCCAGGTTGAGCACGGTCAGCCCGATTCCGATCAGCGGCAGCAGGCCTTTGCGATGCGCAAAAAACTCTGAAGACTGATCCAGTAATTTTGAAAGCCATTCGGTCATTCTTCGCTCTCCTCTTGCGGGGTTTCCTGATTTTTCTCGAAGTCACGGAATTGGGCTACCAGCCGCCCAGGGATTCTACCCTGAATCTTAACCCCGCCGCGGGTGTGTTCGATCCGCTCCACCTGCCCAGCCTCGTGAAATTGTGAAATTAACTGTCCCTGCTGGTAAGGCAGGTAAATTTCGAGGGCGGTATAAGTTTCGTAGAGTTCTGTTTGAATCATTTGGCGCAGGTCCGCCAATCCGCTGCCTTTCAGGGCCGAGACTGCGACCGAGTGCGGGTATTCAAGAGCGATTTCCCGGGCCAGGGTAGGGTCTTCAAGCCGGTCGGATTTGTTGAGGACTGTCACAACCGGGATGTGGTTGGCTTCGATGTCGTTCAGCGTTTCTTGAACGGATTGGTATTGGGCCATTGCGTTGGGATGCGAAACATCGACGATGTGCAGCAACAGATCGGCTTCGGCGATCTCTTCCAGCGTGGCGCGGAAGGCGGCTACCAGGGTGGTCGGCAGCTTTTGGATGAAGCCGACGGTATCGGTCAGTAGGATGGCGTATCCGCCGGGCAACTCCACCCGGCGGGTGGTGGGGTCGAGCGTGGCAAACAACTGATCTGCGGCGAGAACATCCGACTTTGCCATCCGGTTCAGCAGGGTCGATTTGCCGGCGTTGGTATAGCCAACCAGGGCGACAGTCGGGATGCGGCTGCGCTTGCGCTGGGCGCGGTAGCGCTCGCGGTGGGCGCGCACTTTTTCCAGTTCTGACTTTAATTGCCTGATTTTTCGTCCAATTTCGCGTTTATCAATTTCAAGCTGGGTTTCACCGGGGCCGCGCAAACCAACCCCGCCGACCGAGCCGGAACGCCCACCGCCGCCACCCGCCTGGCGGGCAAGGTGCGTCCACTGGCGGGTCAGGCGCGGCAGATAATATTCCAACTGGGCCAGTTCCACCTGCAACATGCCTTCCTTGGTGCGGGCGTGCTGGGCGAAGATGTCCAGAATCAGGGCAGTCCGGTCAAGCACGCGCACGTTCGGGCCGAGCAGCTTCTCCAGGTTGCGCTGGTGGCGCGGATTGAGTTCACTGTCGAAGAGGATGACTTGGGCGAGAGTCTCTTCGGCCAGCGCAATCAGTTCTTCGACCTTGCCCGAACCGATATAACTTTGCGGGTTGGGCCTATCGAGCTTCTGAGTCATTTCGCCAACGATATCCAGCCCGGCCGTATCGGCCAGCAGGGCCAGTTCCGCCAGGGAATCGTCAAGCGTCAGCAGGCTTTTTTCGTGAAAGAATTCAACACCCACCAAAAACGCCCGCTCGCGCGGCGGGGTAGTGGGTTCGGAGAGTCGTTTTGTCATAAGATTGAGATACCTGGGGTGAGATTTTTGTTGTTAGAATTCATCCGCCAACTGCGCGGTTGCGTTCCCGCCCGCGCTGAACAACTTCGCCAGGTTGGGATCGTTTGGCTGGGTGCGCAGGGGTAGTAAGACATGGAAAATGGAGCCGGGGCATTTTACTTCATCGTAACCTTTCGATTCAACCCAGACCGAACCACCGTGGGCCTCAATAATTCCTTTGGTAATGGCCAGTCCCAGGCCCGGCCCGCCGCCCTTGAATTTGGTCTTGCCGCTGGAGTGGAGTGAGACATCGCCCAACTGGCCGAATTTCTCAAAGATGGCTTCCTGATTTTCCAGCGCGATCCCAATCCCAGAGTCTTTAACCGTTATCTCTATAAACCCTGGCAACGTGCGCCCGTTGATGATAATTTTGCCGCCATCCGGGGTGTACTTGATCGCGTTGCTGACCAGGTTTTTGAGGGCCTGGTAGAGTCGCTCCGGGTCGGCAAAAAGCAGCTCTGCGCTGCCTTTGAATGATTTTACCACCAGGGTATGCCTGCGTCTTGCGAGAATATTCGCAAAATCGGCTTCGAGCATATTAAAAACCCGATTCAACCAGACTGGCTGAAAGTTTAGCATCAGCAAATGGTTGTCAATTTGCGAGACATCGATCATGTCGTCCACAATCTCGCGCATTCGGCGAATGCCATTGTGCGTCCCCTGGATGAGCATGTGCATCTGTTCGTTTTCCTGCGGGGCCAGGTCGCCAATCATGGCCGCGTAGCCTTCGATCAGCGTCAGGGGCGTTTTTAACTCATGGGCCGCCACCGAAATGAAGTTGGATTTGCTCTTGTCAAACTTCACCAGGCGCGCCTGGGCGCTTTGCAGCTCGTTGGAAATATACTGCACCCGGCTTTCATTTTCGAGGGCTGCCGCTTTTTCGACCGCGCGCAGGTGAATCGGCATCAGGCTGGTCAGTAATTCAAGCGCATCCTCCGCCGCCAGGCTTTCGCGCGCAATCTCAAAAGAATAGGTTAGAATTTTTTGCAGCAACCCGCTCAGGTTGCGTTCGCCATCTTCGAGGTCGGTCTGGGTGCGGGCCATCGCCCATTCCCGCAAAATCGGGTCGAGCCAGGCTGCATCCCCCGAAAGAACCGCCTGGGTTAATGCGTCCAGAAATCGCCGCAATTGTTCCTGGAAATTTTCGCGGACATCCGCACCGCGCGCCAGGCTGTTCGAGACGCGCATTTGGAGGGCAGGCCTAATTTTTTCCAGGTTATCTTGAATGCTCATAGATATAGTGTAGCGTAGGATGAGTTTTTTTGCAATTTCATCATGGCAAAGTCGCAAATTGATCCAGCCAGGCCAGCAAGACCTCACCGACAATTTGCAGGCTGTCGGCTGAGACCTTATCGGGCGTATCCTGGAGGGTGTGCCAGTAGGGATAGTCGAAGTCGATCAGATCCACCGCCCGGATTCCTTTTTCGAGAAACGGGATGTGATCGTCGATTACCGTATACTTGTCTTCCGCTATAAAGAACTGCTCATACCCGAGGCCCTTGGCCGCCGCCCATAGCTCTGCCGTCAGGCCGGGGTCTGAGTTGCGCTCCTGAAAGATGTTCAGGTTGGCATCCCCGATCATGTCGAGCAGGATAACGGCTTCGGGCTGGTAATCCAACGCTTCAGCAAAAGCGCGTGAGCCAAGAATCCAATCCCAGCCCGCGATCCGGCCCTGGTCTTCTGCGTCGAGCAGCAGCAGGCCGACCGGCGCGCCTGGCGGCAGGACGCGCGCCAATTCCAAGAGCACCGCCACGCCCGAAGCGCCGTCGTTGGCCCCCGGCACCGCGGCCATCTGATTGGCCGGGTCAGGATCGTTATCTGCAAAAAAGCGGCTGTCGTAATGGGCCATCAGCAAGACGGGCGGTCTTTCTTGTCGCGTAGCCAATATATTTGTAATTGGGTGGCCCATTCGTTCAGTTTTTTGGAGAGTCACATTCCAGCCCTGCGCTTCGAACTCTGTTTGGGCGTACTCAATCAATTGGGCATGGGCCGGGCTGCCTGGTGTGCGCGGCCCAAAGCCATCTTGGGCCAGGACGTGGGCGTAAGCCCGTTCCCCGTCAAACGCAAGCGCAACGGGCGGCAGCCCCGCGCAGCCTGCCAGCAAAATTGCCAGGGCGCTGGCCCCAATCCACAGGTGTTGTTTCTTCATGGTTTCTCCAGCAGATCCGTGATTCCAAAGACCCGCGCATAAAGAGCCAGCACGCCGCCCGCTTTTTCTTGAAATTCCATCTCTGAATCGGCCAGCTCGCAGAACTGTTGCGGATGTTCGATGCGCGCTACCAACCGCTCGCGGAAATTGGGATTGGGCAACTTTGGCAAAAGCGCTGCAAGGCTGTCCATTAGTTTTTTTGCCTTTGCAATTTCCTGGAGCGCATCTGGCAGGCTGGTCTGGCCTGCAATCACTTCTTTGAGCAGTTTACATTGGTACGCGCGGCAGGCGCGCGGATAGTTGGGAGAATTATGGATGCGGCACTGCCCTTGCCAGAGCGGGCAGGGCTGGCTGAATCCGCGTTGGGTCGGGTCTGAGCGAAAAACGGTCATTCCGAGCGCTTCAGCCGGGTCGAGTTCCTTCGGCCTGAGTTTGACCCAGATAAACAAATGACCGTCGCAGCACAGCCCGCAAGCCTTGCACAAAGTCGTTGCTTGAGATTCGCCTGTTTCTTCGATACAATTCATACTGAAATGATAACTGAATAAAGACAACCTTGCAAACCTGGCGGCACAGCACACAGGCCCAAAAAACGGACTGTTGGATGGAGAACGATGATGACCGATTTCAAATCGAATGACCCCTTGCACGGGCTTACCCTGGAAGCGATCCTGACCCAACTGGTGAAACAATACGGCTGGCGCGAGTTGGCGGAACGCATCAAAATCCGCTGTTTTTACCATGAGCCAAGCGTCAAATCGAGTCTCAAATTTTTACGGCGAACCCCCTGGGCCCGCAAGGAGGTCGAAGCGTTGTACCTGCAAGCAGTTCAGAGTAAAAAATCCGGTTCGTCCTGAGCGGAGGCCCGCGCGCTTCTGCGGGCCGCAGTCGAAGGACATTCCCCTACAAATCACCCTTCGGCTCGCAAGGTCATTTGAAACGGCTTTTTCTACAACCCGTGAGTAGTTACCATACCGCTCTGATACCTGGGGCTTGTTTTTACCCGTGCTGTTGAATAAATTCTTCCAAAGCCTGCCCGGCGCGTCCGGCATACTGCGCGCCGCGTTCGCGCTTGCCGGCTTTTCCGGGTTCTGCAAGCGGCGGCAGAATCCCAAAGTTGGATTTCATCGGCTGGAAATCTTTTAGGTCGGCGTGGGTCACATAATGGCAGAGCGCGCCGAGCATGGTTTCGCGCGGCAGTTGCCAGGGCGTTTGCCCGTTGAGCAGGCGGGCAATGTTTATCCCGGCCAGCAGGCCGGTGGCAATATTGCCCAAATACCCCTCCACGCCGGTAATTTGCCCGGCCAGAAACAGGTCCGCCCGGGCCCGGGTTTGGAGGCTTGCCAGCAGAATTTTGGGCGAGGCCAGAAAGGTGTTGCGGTGCATCTGGCCGTAACGCACAAACTCGGCCTGCTCCAGGCCGGGAATCATGCGCAGCACCCGCCGCTGTTCAGGGAAAGTCAGGTTGGTTTGGAAGCCGACCAGGTTATATAAATCCCCCGCCAGGTTGTCCTGGCGCAGCTGGACGACCGCATACGGACGGCGCGCCACGCGCGGATCGTTCAGGCCGACCGGGCGCATCGGGCCATAGGCCAGGGCTTTTTCTCCGCGTTGGGCGATAATCTCAATCGGCAGGCAGCCTTCAAAGAAGGTTTCGTGCCCGGCTTGCACGCCGCTTTCAAGCGGTTTTTCAAAGTCGCGCAGCTCGATCCGTTCTGCCGCGCGCAGGGCTTCCACAAAGGCCAGGTAATCGCTTTTCAAGTGAAAAGGACAGTTGATATAGTCGCCGTCGGCCTGTTCGGTCTCGGCCCAGCGCGAGGCGCGGTAGGCGATCTCCATGTTGATCGAGGCGGCCTCGACAATCGGGGCGATGGCGTCGTAGAAGTAAAGATGCTGCTCGCCGCTGAACTCGGCCAGGGATTTTGAGAGCCGGGCCGAGGTCAGCGGGCCGGAGGCAATCACCGTCGGCCCGGCGGGAATTTCGGGCATTTCAGCGCGAATGAGTTCGATATTGGGGTGGGCGCAGATGCGCGCGCTGACAATTTCAGCAAAGCGCTCCCGGTCGACGGCCAGGGCTGCTCCGGCGGGCAGGGCCGTTTCCTCGGCGACTTGGAGCAGGAGCGAGCCCAGGCGGCGCAACTCCGCTTTTAGAACGCCGCTTGCGCGATCCGGTAGATTTGACCCAAGCGAGTTCGAGCAGACGAGTTCGGCCAGGTGCGGGGTTTGGTGGGCCGCGCTCGCCAGGGCCGGCCTCATCTCATATAATTTAACTTTAAATCCGCTTTGGGCGGCCTGCCAGGCGGCTTCGCTGCCCGCAAGCCCGCCGCCGATGACCGTGATGGTTTGCATACATTCACCTTAAAGATTGGATGGGCAATTTTATCATCAACAGCGCCCACTTTTGCTGTGATTGGGCAGTTCATTTCAGCCAACCCTGCCAGCCTTTTGCAAGAGGTCTATTGTATAATTCAAGAAATGACCAGAACCAATTTGATCGAAGCGGTACTCAAAGACGCCTGCGCCATCAGCCAGGCGGGTTGGGCGGCGCGTGTTGCCTACTCGGCCACGGCCTGGAAGTTATGCGAATCGCACCGCCTGACCCGGCGGCGCGCGACCGCAGTCCTGGATTTTTTGGCAGACAAAGCCAACTGCGCCTGGCTGGGCGGCGCGCTTTCCGGGGGGCGTTCCCGTTCGCGGACTTGTGCCATTGAAAAAGATTGCCACAGAGTTTATATTTTCCCGTCACTGGACGCTGGCGAGTGGCTTTTTCTGGTTGGCGCGCCAGGCGAATTGAGCAAAGAATCGCTCCAAATCTGGCGGCTGGCTTCAACCCTGGTTTGTGAAACCAGCGACCCGGCCAGTCAAACCACAGAATTGCGTCAGGCCGTCAGCGAGCTGGAAGAGACCCAGCAGGAACTCAGGGCGCGCATCGCGGCCCAGCACGAAGCCGAGGCGCGCCTGGTGCAGGCCGCCAAGCTGGCAGCCGTTGGTGAAATGGCCGCCGGAATCGCCCACGAATTGAATAACCCGCTCACTTCAGTGATCGGCTTTACCGAACTGACCCTTGATTCGCTGCCGCCCGGGTCGCCGGCGCGCACGGATCTTGAGCTGGTCTTGCGTGAAGCGAACCGCGCCCGCAGTGTGATTCGGCGGCTGCTTGATTTTTCCCGCCAGCGCGAGGTGATGCGTGTGCGCGCCGATCTAAACGAAATTGTCGATGATGTCGTCATGCTGACCAAGCATCTGCTCCTGACCAGCCAGGTTGAACTCAATCTTAATCTGACGCAAGATTTACCGTGGGCTTTTATCGACCGCAACCAAATCAAGCAGGTTTTGCTTAATCTGGTCAATAACGCGCTTTACGCCATGCCGCAAGGCGGCCTGATGACGATAGAAACCGGCCTGCAAACCCGGCATGGTGTCTCCTTTCTGGCCCTGGCTGTCCGCGACAACGGAATTGGGATTTCACCTGAAAATTTTGAGCGTATTTTTGAACCATTTTTTACAACCCGCGGCGACCAGGGCGGAACCGGTCTCGGGCTATCCGTCACCTATGGCATCGTTACCGAGCACGGCGGCGCAATCGAGGTCGAGAGCCGTCTCAATAACGGCGCGGCATTCACGGTTTTGTTTCCCATGGACGTTGTGGCATGAAGCGCAGCCAGGTGATGGTGGTCGATGACGAAGCCGGGATCGTGCTCTTGTGCGAGCGTTTGTTAAATTCCAACGGTTTTTCTGTCTCCACCTACACCGACCCGCGAATTGCCCTGGCTGCCCTTGCCAGCAAACCCTACGATTTGCTGCTGGTCGATATCCGTATGCCCGAAGTGAGCGGTCTGGATGTCATCCAGCAGGCCCGCGATTTACAACCTGAGATGGCGATCCTGGCGATGACCGGTTTCGGCACAGTCGAAATGGCGGTTCAGGCCCTGCAGCGCGGGGTGGATGGGCTGCTCTTAAAGCCATTCGAAAAAAAGGAACTGCTCGATACCGTTCAACTGGCACTTTCAGATCGCCAGAAAAAGCAGGATGTAGCCCGGATGCGGGCCTTACGCCCGCTTTTCAGCGTGATCGAAAATCTGCTCTCTGAAACCAACCCTGAAAACCTGCTGACCCTTATCCTGGATACCGTTTCGAATCAACTACGCTGCGCCGATGTCGCCTTTTACCGGGCTATCGGCAAAGAAAATAAAGTCGTCTTATTGGCAGGGCGCGGAAAATATCCTCAGCCTGGCCCGGTCGATGCCGACGGGAATCTCGTCCAACGGGCGTGTGCGCTTGAACAGCCCGTGTGGGGTGTGGCCGGGCGGACATCAGACTTGCTCCTGGAACGCGAATTAAAATCCCTGGGCCTGGGCAGCGCGATGGCGGTTCCAACCTTCTCGATGAATATGGGTTCTGTTCTGTTTGCTGCCCGCAGCCCCAAAGACGGGGCCTTGCGCGAAGCCGATCTCGAAATGTTCCAAATCCTGGCGCGCCAGGCAACGATTGCGATGGAAAACGCCAGCTTATACGGCGAGTTGCGGGCCTATGTCCAGCGGGTCGAAGAATCACAGCGCGCTTTGGTCCAATCTGAAAAGCTGGCCGCCGCTGGCCGTCTGACCGCCTCGATTGCGCACGAGATCAACAATCCTTTGCAGTCGGTCAGAAACTGCCTGCACCTGGCTGTGCGCGAAGATTTATCCCTCGAAAGCCGGAAAAACTACATCGACCTGACCGTCCAGGAAGTCGAACGCCTGATGATGACCGTCGAGCGTATGCTTGATTTTTACCGTCCAAGCGTCGAATCTAAACCGGTCAATATCCTGGATCTGCTCGAACATGTCCTCAACTTGCTTGGGAAACAATTGCATGACCGAAATATTATCGTCACAACCGCCTGGCCCGCCAAATTGCCCAGCGTTCTGGCAATCAGCAACCAGTTGGAGCAAGTTTTTATTAACCTGGTTTTGAATGCTTTTGATGCCATGCCCGATGGAGGTGATTTATGGATCAATATTGCCCAGAAGCGCAAACTGATACAAATCCTTTTTCAGGATAGCGGCAAGGGCGTTCCCGAAGATATGCGTGAATCGATTTTTGAGCCTTTTGTGAGCATGAAAAGCGGGACGGGCTTGGGGTTGGCGGTCAGCTATGATATTGTGACTGCCCACGGCGGCCGGCTCGATCTTTTGCCCCAGAAACCCGGCCAGGGCGCAGCTTTTCAGGTGACACTTCCAATCAAAGAAGCTATGGACACAAAACCATGAAAATTAACTTGTTAGTGGTGGACGATGAAACAATTGCGCGCCAATCGCTCAGTGATATTTTGCGCCTGGAAGGATATAACGTCACTTCGGTTGCGAGCGGCGAGGCGGCTGTGGATCACCTGCGAAATTACGCGGTCGATTTGATGATTGTCGATTTAAAAATGCCCGGCATGAACGGCTTGGATGTTGTCCAGGTCGCCAATCAACTTGCGCCAGATGCCCAGATTATTTTGTTAACCGCCTACGGCTCGATGGAATCGGCGGTTGAGGCCCTCCGGCAGCGCGTCCACGATTACCTGCTCAAACCGGCTTCGCCCAATCAGATCATCGAAAGCGTCCGGCGTGGGCTGGAACGACGCCTGGCTGAACAGACGGACGGCCACGAAGAGTCTGCCGTGGTCAAGACGCTTGCAGGGGTTGAGATCGATTTGATACGCCGGACGGTATCTGGAATGGGATTTTTGGAAAACCTGACGCCTGCCGAAGGGCATTTGCTCAAGGTTTTTGTGGAAAGCCCCGGCAAGGTTTTCAGCCATCGCGAACTGGTTTTGCTGGTGCAAGGCTACGATGTTTCGCAGCGCGAAGCCCAGGAAATTTTGCGCCCATTGGTCAGCCGGCTGCGCCACAAGCTGGGAAAATTCCCCACGCTGCATGAGCGGATTGTCAGCGTGCGCGGTACGGGCTATGTTTTCGAGTCCGAGGCTGAGAGAAAAAATTAGTCATCCAGGTTCCAGGGGATGGGCGTAATTTGCGGCGGATGGATCCAGGCCAGCCAACCGCCCTTGGGACGCTGCATGTCCCCTTTTTCAAAAGATGCCAGCAGCAAGGTGGTTGCTAAAATCCCCGCGCCAATCCATTGGAGGAGAGTCAGGCTTTCATCGAGCAGAAAATAGCTGACGATGACGGTTACAAAGATTTCCGAGAGTCCCAATAAGGCGGTTTGGACCCCGCCTATTTTTTTTATGCCCATGAAGAGGGTAAAGCGCGATGCGAACGTGACCAGCGTCAGGAGGGCAACCGGCGTCCACGAGGCTTCGCTGCCGGGCATGTGCCTGTCTAAAATCAGATAAGCGGGCAGGGTGACGAGGCTCATCGCCAGCAAGGTGTAAAAGGTGACGGTCGGCGCGGGAATTTCGTACAGGACGCGCTGATTGATCGGGATGTGAAGCGCATACAGGGCCGCGGAGCCGAGCATCATTAAAATTGCCCAGAGAGGCAGATTGTTGCCGCCGTGCGGGTTGACCAGCAAAAGCACCGCCACCAGGGCCAGGCCCATCCGCAGGCCCGTCAGGCGGCTGATAGGTTGTCTGTCTAAAATTGAGAACATGGCTACGAAGACCGGATAAATGGCGTACAGAAGCTGGCCTACGCTGGCTGGCAGTTCGCTCAACGAAACGTAGTAGAAGAGTGACCCCAGCCCGTTAATTGCCCCCGCCAAAAAACAGCCCGCCAGGCCAACCGGGAAAATATATAAAAATTGTGGCCTGAAGAGCAGCAGAATTAAAAATATCATCAGCGCGGCCAGGCCGGTGCGAAGCGCCACCGTTAGCAATGCGCTGAAGCCCGATAAGATTGCCCATCTCCCGAATACCGGCGCCAACCCCAGTAAAAAGGCCGACGATAGGGCTGCGGAGATTCCGGCACGCTGCCCTTTAGTTATGGACATTAAATTCCTTTCTCGATAATGGGCCGCCTGGTATATTCATTTTTCCATTAAAACCGAATATAAGGTTAGCCAGTCTTGCTCTTTCATTACTAAAGCGTATGATTATCGAATCAAGGATTTAACTTCTTCCAAAAATTCGTCGCTCATGAAATCCCCTTTTTGCATTAGTGCTTGAATTTGGCCCTGAAGCAAATCTTTCTCGTCTTTGGTTAGTTCTTTGGCGGTCGAAACAATGACCGGAATGTGGGCGGTCTCAGGATCGTTTTTGAGGGCGTCAAGCACGGCAAATCCATCCATTTCGGGCATCATCAGGTCGAGAATGAGCAGGTCTGGGTGTTCGCGCTGTACGACCTCCAGGGCTTCGCGCCCGTTGCTCGCTTCAAAGATGGTGTACTCTCCCTGCGATTGCAATATCCGCCGAATCAGGCGGCGGGCGTCCGGGGTGTCATCGGCAATCGCAACGCGTGGGAAGCGGTCTGGAGCCACCCGGCTGAGGGCGGCCAGAAGTCCCTCGCCTTCTTTTGGGGCTGCTGCCGAATCAGCGCCGGACGACTCGCTCTCTTGCGGCAGAACAACATTCCGCGCCCATCCCGAACCCAGCACCAGCGGTTCCGCGGGCATGGTGTGGCCGGTGCAGTTGACGACCACCGTATCGGTGGGCTTGATAATCCCGGCCCGGATGAGCTTGAAAAGCCCCGCAAAGCCTGCGGCTGAAGCGGGTTCTGCCGAGATGCCTTCCATTTTTGCCAGAACGTGCATCGCGCGAAAAGCTTCTTCGTCGGTGACGCTTTCAAACACACCGCTGTTTTCTTTTAATTCTTTGCGCAGCAGCGGATATGCGCGCCCAGGCGTGCCTGTCGCCAGCGTTTCGATGTGGGTTTTTGGGTTGATGACTGGCGCGGCCTCTTCAAGATTTTGTTTCCAGGCATGAACCATGGGGGCGCATCCATCGGCCTGGATGGCGGCGATTGCCGGAACCTGATTGGTGAAGCCCATCATCTGCATTTCATGGAAGCCTTTGCTGATTCCGATTGGGCCCAGCCCGCCGCTGATGGCCTGGATGTACCAGGTGGGGGTGCGCCAGTGGCTGCCGTCTTCGGGCGGCCCAAGCTGGTCGGTCAGTTGTTCGGCGATTTCGTAGGCGATGGTCTTCATCCCCTCAACGGATGTGATGGTGCGCGCGCCCATATCGTGGTACAGGCCGCGTTGTTCCGCAAACTCCGCGGCGATTTTTTTGACCTGATCGTACGAACCGGTCACTTTGACGACCTGACTGCCGTACAGGGCAATTTCACGCATTTTAACTGCCGGAACCAGGCTGGTCACAAAAGCCCATAATTTGATGCCCGCCCGGGCCGCAAAGGCCGAATAGGAGATGGCTACATTGCCGGTGGAAGCGGCTACCATCTCGGTAATGCCCGCTTCTTTGAGCGCAGCAATGGTGACAGCCGCCTGGCGATCCTTGAAGGATGCGCTCGGCCCCTGTCGCTCATCTTTGATAAAAATGTTTGGGCAGCCAAGCATCATCCCCAGATTGACGGCCTGGATGAGCGGCGTGCCGCCTTCGCCCATCCGCAGGCTGGGAACCGGGGTGTAGATTGGCAAAAGTTCAAGATAACGCCATAAATCGAAGGGGCGTTTTTCGAGAAGCCCCGGCAAAGTTTTGGCTAGTTTCTCGTAATCGTAAATCGCTTTGCGCCATTGGCCCTGGCAGTTCGGGCAGTTAAATTCGTTGGGATGATAACTTTTTACAAGACCGCAATCGATACACTCGATGGAAAATGACATCAACAAACTCCTTCTATTTTACAAAAAGGCGCACCCGCGGTGCGCCTTTTTGGCTTTTTTATTTGACAGCCAACCTTTTCAGCGCTTTTTCTAGGTTGTTAAACAATTCATCCTGGCTAAGCATCCCCTTTTTAAGCATTTGTTTGCCGAGATTATCCAATTTTTGTTTTTGCTCGTCGCTTAACTCTGCTCCACTAATCACCAAAACAGGGATGTCCAGCAACTCTGGAGATGTTTTTAGCCTTTCCAGGATTTCAAAACCGTCCAGGTCTGGCATAACCAGGTCCAGGATGATGGCATGGGGCTTTTTCGCCTGGATCAACTCCCAGCCTTTTTCTCCGCCCTGCGCCAAAATAGGCCGGTAGGCGTCTTTTTCAGAGATGATTCTTTCGATCAGACGCAAGTCGTCTGGCGAGTCGTCAATAATTAAAACTTCATGAATGGTGCCATCCCCGTTTAATCGGTTGAGCGCGGCCAGCAAATCATCTTGCAAAATGGGCTTAACCAGGTAGTCGGACGCGCCCATGCTGAAGCCCTTTTCTTCTTCTTCGACAATCGAACAAACAATGATCGGGATATCACGTGTTTCAGGGTCATTTTTCAGGTCGGTCAGCACCTGCCAGCCGTCAATTTGTGGCATCATGATGTCGAGCGTAACGGCGTAGGGCTGCAAGCGTTTGATGGTGTCTTTGGCATTGGCCGGGTTGACGAGCGGTACGACATGATAACCTTGCGGCTTCAGGTAACGCTCATAGAGATTGATGATTTGCGGGTCGTCGTCAATACACAAAATGACTTTCTCGCCCGGTTGGCGCGTCAGATTTTCCTGTTGATACACCGGGATGGTGAAGTAGAAGGTGCTGCCCTGGCCTACCACGCTGTGCGCCCCAATCCGTCCGCCGTGCAGTTCGATCAAGCGGTGGCTGATCGACAGGCCCAGGCCGGTCCCACCCGATTTTCGGGTCGGTGACGAATCAACCTGCGAGAACGCCTGGAACAACTTGGCCTGATCTTCCGCCGAAATGCCCGGGCCGGTATCGTGGACGCTGACGAGAACCTCCTGGACGCCCGTCGAGCTGACGTGCGGCGCGGCTTCGATGGTGATTTTGCCTTCTTCGGTGAACTTGGCTGCATTTCCAAGCAAATTCAAGAAGACCTGCCGCAGGCGCATTGCATCGCCCCTGACCGTCGGCAGGTTGGGCGCCAATTCTTTTTCAAGGCGAACAGGTTTATCTTTTACCAGGCCGATGGCAGTCGACATGACACTGTTGATGGTATCGGTAATATTAATCTCTTCAAAGGCGAGTTCCATCTTACCGGCTTCAATTTTTGATAGATCAAGCACATCATTAATCAGGTTAAGCAGGTGCTGCCCAGAGTTGTAGATGGCAGAAAGGTCTTGCTGCTGCTGGTCATTGATCGGCCCATCGATCCCTTTCAGAATAACCCGCGAAAAACCGATGATTGAGTTAAGGGGCGTGCGCAGTTCGTGAGACATGTTTGCCAAAAACTGGCTTTTGATGCGGTCGAGTTCGCGCATTTCATTGACTGCTTTTTGGGCCAGTTCGTAAGATCGGGCATTATCCAGCGCGACCGAGATCTGATCTGCCAGCGTTTCGAGAATGGCGATATCGGCATCCAGGAATGCGCCCACTTCTCTGGCCTGAATGTCGAGCGCGCCGATGATGCGCGAGCCAATTTTTAGCGGGATGCCGGCTTCTGCCCGGGTTTCTGGCAAAAGTGGGTTGGGACGGTGAATGGGGTCAATCGCGGTGTTGTTGACTACCAGCGTTTTCCCGTTGCCGGTCACATAACCGATAATCGACTTGGAGCCAACGGCCAGGCTGTGCTGGCGGTTTTTCATTTCATCGCCGGCCATGCCGGTTGCTTCGCGCAGGACGGCGTTAAATCCGTTTTCTTCCACGATGAAAATGGAAACGTGGTAATAGCTGAAACTTGCCCGCAGCAGGTTTACAGTCCGTTCAAATAAGGTGGGCAGGTCCAGGGTAGAGGTAATCAGGCGCCCCACTTCAGTGGCGGTCGACAGATATTCGTTTTGGCGGCGCAACGCTTCTTCCGCTTCTTTACGCTCCGTAATATCTCTGGCAACCCAAAAGACCTGGTTCTGGCTGAGCCTTGAGACGCTTGCGTCGAACCAGAATTTTTGTCCGCCAATATTGAGCGGGTACTCGATCTGGATCACTTCGGAGGTTTGAAGGCCGCGTTGGATGGCATCCATAAATACGGGCTGCAGCTCTGGCGGAACAGCTTCGTAAACGGTTTTGCCGAGCAAATCTTCGGCGGGCATAATTAAGCGCGACGGGTTGGTGGGCGCAATCCGCACATAGCGGCCTTCGTCATTGAAAACCACGATGACATCATTCATGGAGTTGAAGAGCGCGCGCAGTTCGGCTTCGGATGCGCTTAGCAAGGCCTCTGCCCGAATCTTTTCGACAACGGTGGCTATTTGCGGGGCCAGCCTTTTGAGGACCTCAAAATGATCGTTTGTTAAGATAAAATTGTCATCGTAGGTTTGGGTGGCAAACATGCCAATGACTTCTTTGGTTTTTAATGGGATTCCAATCCATTGTGACGCTACATCACCGACAAGCACTATTTCGCCTTCTTCGCACAGTTTGTTAATATCGGCTTCTGTTGCAAACACGGAGCGGTCATTGCGGATGACGTAATGGGTTAAGTTGCGGACGGGCGGGCCGGAGCGCCAGGGAGCGGATGTTTTCTCGTCCGCTTTAAATGGGTAAGAAATAATATTTTCTTGCTTGTCGTGCAATGCAAAGTACAGGTTTTTTGTGGGGACGATCTGCAGAATGCTCTCGTAAATCAGGGCCAGGGCATCGGAAAGGTTGTCGGTTGTAACTCCCACCTGTGTAATCTCTGCGATGACATCCTCCACCGCCTGATTCAGGCGCTGCGAAGTGACATCTTTATTGACGCCGCGATAGCCAATCATATTCTCTTGTTCATCGAGAATGGGCAGGCCGTTGGTGATGAGGATCACCTCGCGCCCAGCGCGGGTTAGGTTGCGGTTTTCAAAATCAACCATGCGCTCTCGGTTTCGCAGGATGGCTGTCATCAGCGGCGCGACCCGTTGGGCTTCGTAGGACGGCATCAGTTCGACCGGGCTTTTGCCGTAAACCTCTTCAGGTTTATAGCCGAGCACATCAAAAATTTTGTCTGAACAGTAGGAGTAACGACCTTGCAGGTCAATTTCCCAGACCCAGTCTGCCGAGGCCAGGGCTACATCCCGAAAACGGGTTTCTGAAATTTGAATATTTTGATAAAGGCTGGCATTTTGGATGGCAACGGTCAATTGATTGGCTATATTTTCAAGCAGTTGAACGTCTTTCTCTGCATAGGCGTTGGTTTCATAGCTTTGGACGGACAAAACGCCGAGAGTTTTCTGGCCCTGCAATAATGGGACATACAACAAAGAAGCCGAGGCCCTGCTGGTGTTGCCCATCAGGCTGGATGCTTTCTTTGCCCTGAGCGTCTCGGCACTGCGCAGTTCCAGAACCGGCTTGCCGCTTGCGATGACCTGGCCTACATAATTTTTGGGATCAAGTTTGCTATCTTCGGATTCATACCGGACGTTTTCGTCCATCGTAAAAGGATAGGCAACGATATCGCTGGCTTCATCGTAGAGGCCAATGATAAAAACATCGGTTTTTATCAGGGCATGGACTTTTTCATAAGCAACCTCGAAAATTTTATTGAGGTCAATTTCTGCTGAGATGGCGCGCATGATGTCATTCAGCACCGAAAGCTCGGAGGCGCGCTGCTGGGTTTCGTTGAACAAGCGCGCATTTTGGAGGGCAACCGATACCTGGCTGGCCATCGCGACCAGCAGATCTTTGTGGCGGTTTGAATATAAGTTTGGCGTTTTGTCGCTTTGAACCACAATTGCGCCCAGAACTTCCTGGCCAAAGATCATTGGAACGCCCAGCCAGCAGAGCGGAATCGAGTCATCGCCAATCAGCAAAATATCCACGCCAATTTCTTTTGCGCGTTCGCTCACCCGATCTGGCATTAGTAAGGGCAGTTTGTCGTGTAAAACCTTGGCAGTTAAGCCGTTTCCCAGCTCCGTTTTGTATAAGGGGCTGGGTTCTCCGTTGAAATAGACGCTTGTAAATGAAATTTCTTCAACTTCAGGGTGATAAATTCCGATGAAAAAATCGCTGACGTCCATTAACCTGCCCGCATATTTATAGACAGATTGCGAAACATCCTCAATACTTAGCTTCGACGAGATTTCGCGCGCCATTTCGTTCAGCACTTCCAGATCTTCTCTTTGGGTTTCTGTTTGTTGAAAGAGCTGCGCGTTTTGCAGGGCAATCGCCGTCTGGCTGGCTACTGCAACCAGAACGTCCCGGTCTTGCTCGTTATACAGATATGGAATTTCAGTGCTTTGGACAACAATTGCCCCCAGGGTTTTGTTGCCAATTGCCAGCGGCACACCCAGCCACGAAGCGGCTGGGTGTGCATTGCCCACGGCCACAAATTCAACTCCCAGGTCTTTCATTTGAGCGGTGACGTCGCCATTCAGCAAGACCGGTTTGCGGGTTCTCAGAACGTAGTCGGTTAGGCCTGTCCCAAGTTTTCGGTCGGCGTATTCAATGCGCGTGCCGCCAATTGAAACAATCGGAAATCTTAATGTTTCTGCTTCGTTATCCAGAATGGCGATGAAGAAGCTCTTGGTATCGATAAGTTTGTTGGTGTATTTAAAAGTGGTTTCAAGAACCTGTTCAACAGCCAGCTGGGTTGCCAGTTCGCGCCCCATCTCGTTTAAGATTTCGAGATTGCTGTTTTGCTTTTCGGTTTGTTGAAATAGCTTCGCGTTTTGAAGCGCCAGCGTCAATTGATCGACAACATCCCGCACCAGAGCCTGATCGTCAGAACTCCATTTGCGCTCTTTTTCGTCGACAATTTCTATGTTATTCCAGGTATCACCGCTGCTGAAGGGGACAGACAGGGTTGAAATCTGATCTGCGCCTATTTCCGTCAGGACGGTTGTGGTGACGCTGCCGGTTTCAGGGAGAGTCAAACGGCCTGTGTGCAGATTGATTTTGGGAGACTGAACCGTTTCCGCGTGGACAGGTTCGCTGGCGGCTTTGCGAGATTTCTTCTTTGGCTTTGGCTCGGCTTCCTGGTTTTCAGGATCGGCAATATCAGTAAAAATTTGGTTTAGCCGATTACGAATCTTTTTGTTGTCTGACATATTCCATTAACTCCTCGGCAAGTACCCGGTATTGTTGCGCGCCTCGGCTTTTGGGCCGATATTGCGAAATGGGAATTCCCACGATTGGGCTTTCACGCAGGCGGGTGTCGATCTCAATAATAGAAGAGAATAAACCCGCTTCAAAAGTTTGTTGCAATTGCTCTTTGATGGCGCGGTGCGTTCTGTTGCGCTGATCTAAAAGGGTGATTAAAATCCGGTAGGCCAGGTCTTGATTGGTCTCCTTGCGAACCCGGCGAATCATGACCATCATATCGCGCAGGGCGTAAGCGGAGAAATATTCAGCCTGGGTCGGGATAATCAGCAAGTTTGCTGCCGTCAGCGCGTTGATGGTGATGGCCCCCATCGAGGGCGGGCAGTCCATGATAACGTAGTCAAAATCTTCTTCCAGATTGGCTTGTTCCAAAGCGTCGCGCAGGATGAACTGGTAATTGATCCTGACCGGCAGAAAGTGTTCGGCCTCAGACATGCGCGCCCCACATGGGATGATCATCAAGTTCTCGACATTGGTTTTGGCGAGGGCTTCTCTGGCGGGCATACCTTCCAGCAAAATCTGACTGCTGTTTTTAGAGGTAGTGCTCGGTTCGATGCTGTTCGCTAAACTCAGGTTAGCCTGCGGGTCCAGGTCGATTAACAAGACGCGTTTGCCCATCTCTGCCAGCGAAGCGCCCAGAGAGTAGGTCGTGGTTGTTTTGGCAACGCCGCCCTTCTCATTTGAAAGTGCGATGATGTACGTCATACCGCCTCCGTTGTACCTGCTGCGTCCAGGCGCGAGGAACCTTGCGACGGCTCTTTTTGAGTCTGTTCGCTAATCCGGATTTCTTTGGCGTTGAGAGCATTCTTGATTTCACTAATGGCAATGCTCAGCATTTCGTTCGGGTCGTTGGTGCTTCTGATTTTTGTTGTGATGCTGGAAACCGCTCGTTCGCGTTCGGCGCGGCGGGTGGTCTCTTCAAAAAGACGCGCGTTTTCAGCAGATACGGCCACCCGATCTACAACAGATTGGATTAATTCAATTTCGTCCTTGGACCAGACCTTGCCGCCGGGTTGTTTGACATTGACAATGCCTAAGATTTCGCCGCGCAGTTTGATCGGAACAACCAGGGAGGTTTCGTCTTTTTCGTCTTTGTGGGTACTCATGTTTCCGCTGCTGATGGCCTGGTCGAACTCTGGGCTGACAATCCGCGCTTCGAGCGGGCTTGCGCCGGTAATTTTGTAACGGAAGCCGGTCAGTCCCGCTTCGCTGGAAAGCCGGCCCCATTCTGAGCGCAAATATTGACGGTAAATGGTCTCAGATTCCGCCAGTGATTTCTGTGTATTTTCAAGCAGGCGCACATTTTCGATGGCAATCGCCACCTGGTCTGCCAGAGCGCTAAACACTTCAACATCTTCTTGCGAAAAAGCGTTTGTCTCTGTGCTTTGGATGTCCAGCACGCCCACGATCTGATTTGCCAGCTTGAGGGCCACGGCCATTTCAGAACGAGTTTCCGGCAGGTCGGGGTTATTGAAAAAGACAGCGTCTTCTCCCGCATTTATCGCCACGCGCGGCGCGCCGCTCCGGGCTACATTCCCTACGATGCCGGTTTCGCCGATTTTCAGGCGATGGCTGCGCGCCAGCATTTTTTGTCCGCCTGCGCTGTTGGCGGCAGCCAGCAGCGCGTAATTATTGGCTTCGTCATTCAGGAAGATGCCAATATGGTAATAACCTAACTGCTGGCTGATGAGTTCTGTGACCGTTTTGAACAAAGTATCGAGATCGCGGATATTGGCAACGACGCGGGCAACATCTGCCACGGTCTGAAACTGCTGGGCGCGGCGTTGGGTGGTCTTAACCTGCTGTTCCAGCTGGCCTGATTGCTTTTCCAGTTCTTGCGTGCGCTCTGAGATGGTGCTTTCCAGGTTTTGCTGTAAATTTAGTAGTTCAGCGTTGATTTCTTTTTGTTGAGATGCGCTTTTTTGAGCAAGCTGGATACTCTGATTAAGCCGGCTGAGCAATGCAATCTGAATAATTGCAACGAGGGCCGGGCCGAGCACCCCGATCAGAACAATATCGGTCAGGTCTGTCAGATCGCTAAATCGATTGACGACCGCGCCACTTATCTCCAGGATGCCCATGATTATGGTTGTGACAGAGGTCAGAACCGAAAAGATTAATGCGCCTCTTGCTCCCAGAGTCAGGCTGGCAAAAATAATGACTACCGGCAGGATGACAATGCTCGAATCGTGCAGGCCATTGGCGCGCATGGCGATGACTGCAATCGTAATCAAGATTGCCAGCGGCGAGAAGAACCGCGCGGGGAAGGTCCGGCCTCTCAGCAGCAGTGCGCCGCTGACATTCAGGAGCAGCCACAAGACAGCCAGAATAGCGGCTTGAATATACAGGCCTTGGACGATGGTGAAGACCATCATTAAAATTGTGGCAATATAGATGGTAATCGTGATATTGCGCAATATGCGCAAATTGGACGGCGTGTCGCGCTCGACTTCAGAAGATTCCCTGAATGTTTGGATGAACCAGTTTTGGGCGTTGTTCCAGTTTTGCATGGGGTTGACCTTTATTGCGTTTGGTTGTCTTGCGCGCGCAGTTGAATGACCACCTCAGAGCCGGGCAGGGCCCGTCCCAGCTCTTCGGCAGTCGTTTGCAGAATGTTGCGCATATTGACCGAGGCGCTGATCTTGGCGCTGATCTGGCCGATGGTTTCCTCTTTGGCCGCCTTGCGCTGGGTTTCTGTTACCAGCCGCGCATTTTCTGCCGCAATTGCCACGCGTTCGGCAACCGCCCGAATAATGTCCATTTCGTCTTCGGTCCACTCGCGGTCATTTTGCGATTGCAGGCCGAGCATCCCAATTACTTCGCCGCGCAGTTTAATCGGGACGGCCATCCTGGCAGTTTCGTCCCGCGTTATTTGGACGTTGCCAGATTGCTGGGCTGCCAATATTTCCGGCGTTTCTTGGGGAGTGGTTAATGTCTCAGTTTTGGTCAGGCGGTATTTATAGCCAATTCGGTTTTCGGTGCTGGCGAATTCTCGCCACTGGGTTTTCAGGTATTGCCGATAAACATCCTGCGCTTCTGATAGTGATTTCTGAGTCTCTTCAAACCTGCGGGCGTTTTCGATCGCAACAGAGATTTGATCTGCCAGCACAGATAATAACTCGGCATCAGCCTGGCTAAAGGCCCCGGCTTTTTCGCTTTGCACGTCAAGCGCGCCGATGATTTTCTTCCCCAACCTTAACGGAACGGCCATTTCGGAGCGCGTGTTTGGCAGATCGGGGTTGTCAAAAAAGTAAGCGTCGTCACCCACGTCGAGAGCAACTCTCGCCAGGCCGGTTGCGGTGGTATAGCCGACGATGCCAGCCCCGCCCACCCTCAGCCGGTGATTGCGGGCGAGCATTTTTTGTCCGCCTTCGCTGTTTGCCGCGCCAAGCACTGCGGATCGGCCATCGTCGCTCAGCAGAAAAATACCGACGTGATAGTAATCGAATTGGTCGCTGACGACCCGCGTAACGCGCGGCAGCAGTTCATCCATTTTTTGAACCGTGTTGATGATCGCGCTGACCTGGGCAATGGCTTGCAGTTGGCTCGCCCGGCGTTCTTCCTGAACAATGATCGATTCCAATTCCTGGCTGCGCAGCGTCAATTCGCGTGTGCGCTCATCGACGCGGGCTTCCAGCCCTGAAATCAGGGATTGCAGCTGCTCGCTCATTTTATTAAAGCTGTTGGCTAGTTCCCCAATCTCATCACCCACCGCGGATTGAGCTTTTTGAGAAAAATCGCCCGTGATAATTTTTTCAGCATTGCGGGTCATCGCTTCAAGCGGGCGCATGGTTGCCTCGCCCAGTATCAGGCCGAGCGCGATCATGACCACTGAAACCACCAGAAATGCCAGCAAGGCAATTTGACGAATTTTTGCCTGGGTAGTGCTGATGGCGTCGCTTGAGATATCGACCCCAACAATCCCCTCCAGGGTCCCGTCGGAGCGATAAAAGGGGCTGTAGGCCGAGAGGGAATCGCCTGCGCGGCTATCTTTGTAAAAATCTTGTTCTACCACGGCCTCTTGGATTGTACCGATTTCGCTGGCAAGCACGGGGCCGGGGCTGGTATCAAATTCACCCAGGCGGGCCGGGCCACGGATGTCCACTAAATCTTCGCGGACTACTTCAACCACAAAATAAATATTGCCGTTTTCGTCGCGCCGCATGGTGTAGATCGCGTTAATATCAGGGTCTGTCGCTAGAATAGCCGCGTTTCGATTTTTAATCGTGTTGTAGACCACGCCATCTTGATCATTAGGGTTTACCAGAATCGAGTGTAAATCTCCGTTTTGTTGCAAGGCAGCCTGTTTTGCAGCCAGCAAGGCCCGTTTTTGAATTTGGTTAATCAATTGTGCGCGCGAGTTGAGGTACAGGCTGGCAGCAACGCCGCCTGCAACCAACAAGCCAACCATCAAAAAAGTAATCGCAATTCTGATGCGAAATCGAAGTACGCCACTTTGGGTTATAAAAAAACGCTTCACCGGTTGCTCCTTTTACGATTCAAGGGTTCCATGTTCACCCACTTGGATCGTGACTTCTGAGTCTGCAATGACATGTCCAAGCTCTTCGACCGCCGTTTGCAAAATACTATCGAGGTTTACCGAACGGCCAATTTTATCGGTGATTTCGCCAATCAGCTGCTCTTTTGAAACCAGACGCTGCGCATTTCGGAACAATCTTGCATTTTCAAGCGCAAAGCCCAGCCGGTCGACGATGGATTGAAAGATGCGAATATCCTGGTCTTCCCAATTGTGTTTTGTCTTCGTTTTTATGTTTAAATTTCCGATCGTTTGGCCGCGAATCACAATCGGCAGCGCGAGCGATTGCGGTTCATTTGTATCAGGCGTTGCCTGGCTTTTTTCTGCTTCAAGAAATTTTCCATTTTTAAAACGGAAAGCGGTTTTTTCAACGTTTAGAATTTCCTGCCAACTGCTTTTTACATTTTTGCTAAAAATCAATTGGGCTTCAGCCAGGGCCGCTTGCGTTTCTTCAAACAGCCTTGAATTTTGGATTGCGGTGCTAATTTGGTCGGCCAGCAGGGAAAGCACTTCAATATCTTCATTCACGAAGGCTGCCGGGCGTTCGCTTTGAATATCCAGCGCGCCGATAATGACGCTGCCCGATTTTAAGGGCAGGGCCATTTCAGAACGGGTTTCCGGCAGGTCTGGATTGTTGAAGAAAGTGGCATCATCCCCAACATCCAGAGCGATGCGCGCTTTTCCGACGCCCGTTACGAACCCGACAATGCCGACCTGTCCCACCCGCAGCTTGTGTCCGCGCGCGAGCATGTTCCGCCCACCTTCACTGTTGGCAGCCTGCAAGACCGCGTATTGTCCGCTGACATCCAGCAGAAAAATGCCAACATGGTAGTAGCCGAAAGAGGCGCTGATTTCTTCTGTAATTTGCGGCAAAAGAAGTTGTAGATTTTGCAGGTTGTTAATGGCCCGGGCCACGCCTGAAACGGTCTTGAGTTGTTCCGCGCGTTGGGTGATTAAGGCGTTCGCCTGGCCCAATTCTGAGGTGCGTTCCTCTACCCGCGCTTCCATATTTTGGAGGATGTTTCTGAGTTGGCGGGTCGTTTCGTCAAAAGCGCGCGCCAAAGTACCCAACTCATCTCTGCGTGAGATTCCCGAAGAAATACTCAAATTACCTTTGCCGACCTCCTTGGCGAAAATCGCCAGGCTGTTAATTGGCCCCGCAATGACCCCTGAAGTGCTGGCTGCGCTCAGAATAACCCCCAGCAGGATCACCAGGGTAGCGATTCGGATGGCCTGGTTATCCTGAAATACGGAGAAAGTGCTTATTTTCGAAGCCTGCCCTGCAAAAAGAGTCCAGTTTTTGACGGGGATTGAGGCTGTAGAAAAATTAGCGCTGAGTTCGCTGTCCTCTTCCGCGGAAGCCTTGAACTTGCTGCCGGTCTGTTCAGGTCTCACATAAGGGACAAAATCCGTCAACCCGGCAGATAAGGATTGGGCTGTGCCGGGCGGCAGCTGCATTACGGCTTGCAGGGCCGCGATGTGGTCATCTTCCAGCGGCGATAGGGTTCTTAGGTGCAAATTTGGCTGAGAGGTGTGCGCCACGATTACCTGGTTTTGGTCTACGATCATTGCCCTGAAGCTCTGGTCGAAGCGTTTGCTGCGGGCAAGCAGCAGCTCTCTCACGAAATCGGCGTCATATTGCCTGTACAAAACGCCCGTAATTTCCTGGGCCTCATTAAACACTGGGGCACTGACGTAGAAAACAGGCCGAACAAGATTTTGATCGTAAAGAATTTCTGAGATTGTGCCGCTTCGCAGCAGGAGCGTTTGTTGGTACCAATTCATTTCAGCTTGACTTTGCCCAATCCGAAATGAGAGCGTGTCCAGCAGGGTCGTCCCCTGGCGGTCGAGCAGGCCGTACGATAAGATCAAATCGTCCTGGGCGCTCAAGATCGTCATTGTGTCCAGCAAATCAGATTCCCTGCCGCTAAGCGCTGTCTCTACTGCCGCAAGGTTTGTCTCACTTTCCACGTCTCGGATGAGTTTCTCCAACTGCGTGTTAACTTCATCTGCCAGCAGCAGGTTCGTCTGGCTTATTTCCTGGGCTTCAATCTCTCTGGTGTCTTGTTCTTTGGCCAGCAAGGACAATGCCAGAATTGTTATCAGCGGCAGTAAAGCGGTAAAGACAAAGGCCAGGGACAGTTGTGTGCGGAGCGAACGCAGCGACAGCGTCTGCAGCAAATTGATGCCGACGAAAAGCACAACCAGGCCGCCGAATACGATCACAACTTGCTGCAACCAGAAAGGTGAGAGGCTGCGCTCTGCCGGCAAATTGAAAAGATCGATGACCACACATGCACCGGCAGCGATCAGGGCGCTGGCGATCATCACCAGCGCAGGCTGCGGGGGCAGGCTTTGGAGCGCGATGTTGACGATAATCGCCAGCAGAATGATCGCCAGGATAATCCCCAGCCCTTGCAGATAAATATTTGCAATGATAAAAGTGGCTTCGACCAACAACGCTGTCAGCCAGATCGGCACTATTCTTACTTTGAGGCGCGCCAGAATCTGGGCGATACTCAACCCGACTGCCAGGGCCAAATTGTTATAGGCCAAATATTGATACTGGATTTCACCGCTCGCAGCGCCGGCCACCAAATAAGCGGGTAGGGCCAGCCAGGCTGCAATTGCGCCGATCAGCGAAATCTGGATGATGCTTTTATTCCTGCTTTCGCTGGGTTCGAAAGATTTTTCGAAGAAGGTTTTGATGAATGAAAACATCAGTCATCCTTGTCTTTGGTGAGCGATACGATGATTTCAGCTTCTGGGGCAAATCGGCTTAATTCTTGGACCGTGGTGCGCAGGATTGTCTCTACATTGATTGATGAGCCGATCCGGTTCGAGATATCGCCGGCCAAGCGCTCTTTTTCGGCTAATTTTTGCGTTTCAGAATATAAACGCGCGTTTTCGAGCGACATTGCCAGCCGGTTCGAAATTTCTTCAACCAGCCGAACCGTATCTTGCGCTACATCGCGGCTGGCAAAATCCAGGTTGATTGCGCCGATGACCTGCTCGCGGACTTTAATCGGAATGGCGAGGCTGGTCTTTGAAGTGTTTGCGCCGCCGCTATCTCTGGTGAGCACCGTTTGCTTCTGACGAATGGCTTGCAAACTCTCTTCGCCCGGCTCTTGAATGGAAGAGAGTTGCAGGCCGTCATATTTATAACCGGCGCGTTTCTTATCTTCCTCTGCCAATGCCTTCCAGCTTGAAAGGGTAAAGCTCTGGTAGGCAAATTCCAATTCTTGCAGGTTGCGTTGCAGTTCCTCTGCGAACTGCGCTTTCTGAATGGCGAGGGCCAGTTGGTCGGCCATAATTTGGAGCGTGGCGATGTCTTCCTGGGTAAATGCCTCGGCTTCTTCGCTTTGAACATCCAGAACGCCGATGATCTGATCGTTGACGATTAGCGGAAGCCCAAGTTCTGAACGGGTATTGGGCAGGAGCGGGTTGTTAAAATAAACCAGATCCTGGCCTGTGTCTAATGCGATTCTGGGTTGACCGGTGGCGGCCACATAGCCCACAATGCCCACTTGTCCGATTCTCAGGCGGTGTTCCCGGCGCAGCATTTCCTGGCCCGCCGCGGTCGGCGAAGCTCTCAGGATGGCGTATTCACGCTGCGGGTCGATCATAAAAACGCCCGTGTGGTAAAAGCCAAATCGATCCATAATCAGCTGCGAGGAGCGGGTCAGCAGTTCATCCAGATCCAGGGCTGTGGTTGAATCGCGCGCCACTTCTGCGGCCAGGCGCAGGCGATTGGCTTGTTTCTGCAAATCTTCTGTTCTATCTGTAACTTTTTGTTCCAGCGTTTGAATCAGGGACTGAAGTTCGCTGGCGAGGGTGTTAAAGGTGGCGGCAAGTGTTCCTATTTCGTCGGCCTGCTGAAGGTTGATGCGGGCCGAAAGGTCGCCCTCGGCCAGCCGGACTGCATTTTGGGCCAGGTTCACAATTGGCGAACTGATCGAACGGGAGAGGGTGTAGACCACCGAGAGCGTCATCAGGGCCGTAAAAATACCTACGAGGATATTTGTAAACAACAGCTCGAAGATTTTTTGGGCAACTTCAATTTGCTCAATTTCTGAAATCAGGGCGATATTCAACTCTGGTAGATATTGATAGTTTCCCAGCACTTGTTGTCCTTCGTAATTGGTGTAAATTGCTTCTCCGCTTACCTTTTTTTGAGCAAAAATGCTGGTGGTTGCCAGGGTTTTGACCGGTGTGTTTTCACCGGCGCGGGTTAGACTAAATGCTGAAAAAGTATCATCCACCAGGTAGGTCTCCAGGGTTTGGCCGAGCGCGGATTCTTTCTCAAAGATTGCGCGGACTGCTTCAGGCCTGATCCGTACGGCAAACGCTCCTTTGAATTCTCCATTGCGCTCAATCCGGGTCAGGATGATGATGGATTGTTGGCTGAGGAAAGGGCTGTTAATCAGGATAAATTTTTGTCCGGTGGCGGCTGCCATAAATTGAGCCTCGTCCGCGATCACCCGGTTTCGGTTTTGCTTTGCGCTGGCGAGAATGATTTTCCCGGTCTCATCGAAGATATACACATCTTGAAATTCTGGTGACTGCAATGCGCTTTTTTTGATGGCGTCATCCACCAGTTCGTAATTTAAGCTGTAGGTCAGGCTGCCCGGCAGTTGTTCGAGCAGGTACAACACTCTTTGCAGCACCACTTCGTCACCGACCACGGATTGGCCGGCGTTGCTCTCAAAGCTCTCCAGAATGGCGAACATCTGGTTGGCTTTCAGGTCGGAAATTACGCGCAGCTGCTCAAACGTTTTTTCCCGGTCACGGAAAAGGTTGACGAGGGACGAAACCACCAGGGTCGAGGCTGCCGAAGCCAGGGTGATGAAGGCAAAGGTCACAATCAGGCGGCCGCCAATCGTGCGAAATTGGACGGCGCTTGTAAGTACCAGCGCGATCATGATAAACATGACGGTGGCGTAAATTGTCAGGCCTGCCATGCCCGAAAGGTTGCTGGTTTGTAAGCGTTCGTACCCCAGGCCAAGCTCAAGCCCAAGCGTTGACAGCCCAAATAGGATGGCCAGCGCCGCAATCCCAAGCCGGGTGCGCGCTTTTATGCCGGGCAGAGGCAGGAAGACCAGGGCCGGGCTAATGGCAATCAGGGTGAAAAAGACCAGGGCCGTCGAACCTTGCCAGAAGAACATTTGCATGACACTGGCTGCGCCATCCAGCGCGAAAAGGCTGAGGATTACCAGGTCTATTTTATTTTTTCTCAGCCAATTGATGATCGGAATATGTAAAGCGGCTGTAACCAGTGAAATGGCAGCCACGCCGAGCAGTTTCGGGTCTGAAGAATCGAGCAGTTCAAACCATGTCAGCAGGTAGATGGTGATGAAACCGAGGGTATTGAGGGCCAATAAGAGCGGGATGTAAGTCATCGCGCTCACGAGCACTTTGTGTAAGGCTCTCTGGTTTGCTGGTATGGCTTCGCGGTCGAAGTCTGATGGCGATGCGTTGAAGAGGTTTGAAATATTCATAGGATGGCTTGGTTATCCCTGCTTGCGTATTTCTTGCGGGGCAATTACGACCGATGCGTCGGTTACCTGGGGCAATTTATGGAGTTCAAGCACTGCATTTTGGAGCAGATTCTCTAAATCCAGTGAGCGGCTCAGGCGGGTGGTTAGCTCATTGAGGGTCTGTTCCCTGGATGCGCGGTTCTGCGAGTCTTCGAGAAGACGGGCGTTTTCAATTGCCAGGGCAATCTGGGATGCGATTTTTTCAGTAAACTCTTGTTCTTTCTCTGTCCAGTCTGTTTCATTGCTGGCGCGGGCCAGCGAAATTGTTCCGATCGTTTGTCCGCGCAGGCCGATCTTGATTTGCATCTTTCGTTTTTCGGTCTCGTTGCCGGGGTTGTAAGATTCGTCGAGCGCGGCAACGTCTCCGGCGCTGTAAACATAACCTTTTACCCGGTTTCCCAGATAGCCGTGCCAGGCATCCTGAACCGTTTTGCTGGTAATGACTTGGAGTTGTGCGAGAGCTGCCTGGCTTTCTTCCAGTAAACGCGCATTTTGGAGAGCCAGCGCGACCTGGTCTGCCATGGCTTGCAGGATGAATAAATCATCGGTTGTGAAGGGGCTTTGCTCACTAGACTGGATATCGAGCACACCGATGACCTGGTTATTGATCAAAAGCGGCAGCGCAACCTCAGAGCGGGTAGCGGGCAAATCGACGTTGCTTAAGTAAAGATTCTCGTGTTCAATATCTTGCGCAACCCGCGCGCGTTTTTCATAAGCCGCATAGCCAACCACGCCCTGACGCCCAATATCCAGGCTGTGACCGCGCTCTAACATGCGCTGGCCGCCTTCAGAGGAGGCCGCTGCCAGGTAAACTTTTTTACGGGAAGCGTCGCTCAGGAAGATTCCGGTGTGGTAAAAGCCAAAGCGGCTTGATATTTGCTCGGCAACGTTGTTCAGCAGAACTTTGATGTTGGTATTTTCTGCCGCGGAGCGCGCAACCAAAACTGCGGCTTCGAGCTGGGATGATTTTCGGTCGAGCTGGGCGGTGCGCTCGCTGACGCGTTCTTCCAGAAACTGGCTAATTTGCGATAGCTCCCGGTTGGCTCGCCGAATTTCTTCCAGGCGTATTTTTTCGGCGCCCAGCCGAAAGTTTTCGAGATAGATCAGCAGCAGCCCGAGGGTCGCTATAGTTCCCGATACCTGTCCAATCATGTTTCCTTGTTCGGGGTAAAGCAAATTGAGCGCGACAATCGCCCCACAAACCAAACCGGTGAACAGAAACAGGGCCCAGCGGTTGATCAGCGCGCTCGCTATAACGAGCGCGAGCGGTATCCAGATATAAATTCGGGGGGCAAGAATACCGTCTGCATTGATTAGAATTGTAATAAAAGGAATCGCGCTGAGCGCAAGCAGGAAAATAAAAGATCCGAACTCGAAAAATTTAGTTCGGCTAAATAGATAAGCAACCAGGGACATCGCCAGCAGCACTAATAAATAGGGCAGGTTGGCGCCTTGCCCGGCGAGAGCGCCTGCTGTGGCTGCCAGGGCAATCACCACAATCAAGCCGGCCGTTAAACGGGCGCGTTTTTGGCGGCCGACATCTGTAATGGAACGGTGGGGCGCGATCAGCAAATCGGCAAATTTCTGCCAGATTGTCGCTCTGGGTGTTGCTGGCGATGAGGGTTGGGTGGTTAGAGTCATGAACTTTTCTTTCAGCCGGTTAGTCTGCTTTTAACTCAATTTTGACTTCGCTGGCATCCAGCGAACGGGCCAATTCGCGTACGGCGGTTTGGATGATGGTGTCCACATTGTTGGCTGCCCATACTTTCTGAATGATCGAAGCAGACAGTCTTTCCCGCAGGGCTGCTTGCTGGCTTTCTTCGAGCAGGCGTGAGTTTTCAAGTGAAATAGCCACCTGGGTTGCCAGAGATTCGACCCACGACTGATCTTCCGCGTCCCAGTCCTGGCTGATTTCAAGGGCAATTTGTCCAATTCTTTGTTCACGCAGGTTAAGCGGTATTTCTATTTCTTTGAATTCGTCGTTTTCATTGATAAAAGCCAGGTTGGGGTTGGAGATATATTCCAATTTTCCGCTTTTTAGCTGGTCGCGCCAACTGGAGGTCACAAATTCGCTATTGGACTGGCGCAGTTCCTCCAATGATTCGTTCATTTCCCGGAATAGGCGCGCATTTTCGAGGGCGACAGCGACCTGGCTGACCATGTTTTGGAGGGTAGAGATGTCTTCTGCGTTAAAATCCGCTTCGCGAACGGATTGGACATCAAGAGCGCCCAAGACGTTGTCTGCCACCATCAGCGGCAGGGCGATTTCGGAGCGGGTGTTGGGCAGGAGCGGGTTGTTGAAGCGGACGGCGGTTTCCCCTACATCCAGGGCGATCCGGGCTTCTTTTGCACTGAGAACCGCGCCCACCATGCTGTTGCCGCCAACTTGCAGGCGGTGTCGGCGGGCTTTGAGTGCTTCGCCTGCTGCGCCGGTTGCGTCTTTCAGTTCTGCCCAGCGGCCATCTTCGCTGAGCAGGAAAATCGCCGCATAATAATAGCCAAAATTGTCTGTAATTAATTGAATGACGCGGGAAATCAATTCATCGGGATCGAGAATCGAACTGGCAACTTTGGCTACCTCGTTCGATGCAAGCAGTTGGGCAGTCCGCTGATCGACCTGTCTTTTCAAGTCTTCCCGTTTTTCGGCAATCGCGCCGGCCATTTTGTTGAGCGCCCCCGCGACCTGCTCAAACTCGTCGCCAGTTTTGAGATTAAGTTGGCTGGCGCTGGCTCCGCCTGTGATTTCTTGGGCAAAATTGGTGATTTTATTAAGCGGGCTGACCGCCAGGAAGTTGACCGCTATCCCGATCGCGAGCAAGCCAAGCAGCGAAACGCCGATGATTCCCAGTTGCGTGGCAATATTGGCGCGCGTTTCGCTCGCCAGTCGCTCCGTGTAGTCCGCAGTAATTTCAGTTACCCCGAAAAATGTAGCATCTGGCCCAAGAATCGGAATCATGAGGCTGGCTTGGGCACGGTTGTTGTCCAGGTCGAAGGCAAGGATATTCTTAAAACTTGCAAAAGCCTCTTCGAGGTTTTTGCTTTGAGTTTCGATACCTTCTCGTTTTGTACCGGCATAATAAATAAAATCGGGGTTTGGCGAAGCAACGCCCTCGCCCGCAAATTCCACGCCAAATCGAGAGGTCGACGGATTGTAGAACCAGATTAGAAAATCGGCCTTGGTGGCTTTCTTCATCTGGTTGGCGAAATCTTGTGAATAATCGATGCCCACCTCGATCAGGCCGATAAATTTCTCTTCATAAAAAAGTGGGGCTGTGCCGCGCATACTGAGACCGCCGGTGTCCACTTCGAAGCCGCCAGTTGGGCGGCGGGTATTAATGGTATTGGTTACAAGAGCGTTATAAAAAACATAATCATCAAATTTTTCGGGAATGTTCAGGCGCGAAATGATAACGCCCCGCTCGTCAATAATATTAAAATGAACAATTTTGTACTGATCGCGCAACTGGTTAAAGAGCGGGTTAAGCAGATTTTCAAGGCCCTGCTTGTTTTTCTCGGCTGCCAATTTTTGGACATCGGGTCGTTGGGCAACGCTCAGGGCCACCATGACGGCGGCGTCTTTGTCGCCGTCAATTTCTTTTTTCATGATTTCTGCGGCGCTTTTAAGTTCTTTCTCAGCATTGCTGCGCAGGTTGCTGAGGATGGTTTGCTGGCTCTGGATGATGCTGATCGAAAAGATGATAATGAGCGTGGCAAACGCAATGGCAATCAGTTTAACGCCCAAGTTTGCGCGAAATTGAAATCTGGGTTTTTTGGCTGTCTGGCTTTGCATGGCAGGAATTATCTCCGTCCGGGCTGCTAAAAGTTTTCCGATTCGGGCAGGTCTACCTTGATTGCAACCCGTTTGGCGGTCAGTACTTTGCCGATCTCATCGGCGGCAATGCTAAGGATGCGGTCTGCGCTGGATGTGCGTCTGATTTTGTTGATGATTTCATAAAGCATTCGCTCCCGATCTACCTGGGTGCGGAATTGTTCCAGCAAGCGCGAGTGGGCGATGATGGCGGCCAGGCTGCCGGCCAAGGTGCCGAGCATTTCTTCATCGTTTTCACTGTAGGCGAATGTTCTTGGGCTTTCAACATTTAATACGCCGAGGACTTCGTTCCGATAAATGAGCGGGATCGAAAGCTCTGAACGAATTTTGGAATTGACCGAGATATAACGAGAGTCTTTCGTGACATCGTTGACGCGCAGCGGGAGACGGTGGGCAGCCACCCAGCCCGTGATTCCCACCCCAAACGGGATTTTTAGCTTGGCCGATTCTTCGTTCGGGTAGCCAATCGAGGCCCGCACATCCAGATTCTTCTGCTCCTTATCTGAGAGCAGGATCGAAATTTGGTCTCCGCCCAGGGTGACTTGTAATCCCTGGACCGCGCTGTTAAGGGCTTCTTCTATGGTGGTGCTGGAAGCCGCCGCCGTGGTGACGTGATGCAGCAGGCGGTGCTGCGAGAGCCTTTCCTGGGCCTCGGCAAACAACTGTGAGTTGACCACCGCCACAGCCATTTGGTCAGCCAGGATTTGCATAATTTTTACATTTTCTTCGTTAAAGACAAAAGGTTTGCTGCTTTGAACATCCATCACGCCAATTACTTCACTGCCAACGCGCAAGGGCAGGGCTGCCTCAGCCCTGGTTTCGGGCATCAGCGGGTTGGCATAATAATTCGGGTCGCTGCTGGTGTCATTGACCACCAGGGATTCGTTGTTTTCGGCGACATATCCCACAATTGATTTTGACCCAACCGCCAGTTTGTGGCCGGCGCGTTTCATTTGGGATCCGGCTTCGCCAGTTGCCTCCCGAATTAAGGCAAATTCCTTGGCATCATCGAGCAGGAAGACAGCCGCGTGATAAAAATCGAAGCGTTCGCAAGCCAATTGAACAGCCTGCCTTAGCAGGTTATCAACAATCAGGGAACTGGAAACTTCACGCGAGATTTCTGCCACAGTTTGCAGCTGCAAAGCGCGTTTGCGGGCGCTTTCGAGCAAGCGGGTATTGTTAATCGCTCCCCCCACTTGGGCAGAAAGCGAAGTAATAAAGCGTAAATCTTCTTGATTGAAACGGTTTTCTTTTTCAAGATCTTGCACAATAATTGCGCCAACGGCCTCTCCGCCGATCACGAGCGGACAACCCAGCCACGACTTGGCGGCCCTGCCCACGAATTTTGCGCCCAGGGCCCGCGCCCGCCGTTCAGTATCGTCTACCAGCATTAAGGGCTGGCGGGTGCGCAGCAGAATTGAGATCAGTCCCTCCCCAAGCGGGAAGGGATCAATCTTGTTGATTGATTCTTGATCGTAAAGGTAAGGGACGGCAATCGTTTGGGTTTCGGGGTCATACAGACCGACCGCAAAATTAACCTCCCCGATGGTTTCTTTGATTTGTTTGTGTAAAACTTCATACAGGTCTTGTAAATTACTGGACGAAGAAACCAGCTGACTGGTTTCTGAAATTGCCTCCAACTCGCGCAAGCGTTGTTGGGTAGCGCGCGCGGCCTTTATGTTTTCAAGCGCGTGCGGAATGGTTTCGGCCAGGTTGACGACCGGCGAAAGGAGTTTTTGGTCAATTTCCTGGGCTTCTGTTGCGCCGAGGAAGATCACCCCCACAGAAATTACATCTTCAATGGCCGGAATGACTGCCAGAGAATCGCAGCCTGCCTCCTGAAAAACGGATACAAGCGCGGGGCTGATATCGGCATTTGCCAGTTTCGTGACCTTGCTGCTCTCCGAAAAGCAGCGCGCCATTTCAATTGGAGAGATCTCAATTGTCTTCTGAATGCCTTTGATGGCTTTTTGGGTCTGTGGATCGTATGAAAAGCCAAGCTCCAGGCCTGTTTCGGTGGTGGTGTAGTAAGCAGAGAGATAGGGGAGCATTTTGAGCGAGCTTTGGATGGATGTGTTGACATCTTTCTCTGAGCGCGCTTTAAATAACTCATAATTTTTTTCGTGAATTCGGATGGTGATTTCTGATTCGTCTTTGATGGGAGCGGTTTTGCTCATGGTATCTCTCGTTTGGTAAATAAATATCCAAAAAGCGAGTCTGTTTCTTTCTGATGAGAAACATCCTCGCTTTTCCTATCTTTCATCGTAAGGGATTTCCCAGACAGGCTCACCAGTAAGAATCTTTTTTATTTGATCTGGAAATTTATCGGGGTCAAGCGGCTTTCCCAGAAAACCATCGAAGCCTGAAGCGCGGGCCTTGTTCATTTGTTCCTGATTGGCCTCGGCAGTAACCGCCACAATCGGTACATTTTTTAATCGTTCTGAAGCCCGGATTTTTTTGAGGGCTCCGTAACCATCCTCATAGGGCAGGCGAATATCCATTAAGATTAAGTCCAGGCGCGGCAGGGTATCTGCATATTCCACGACCTCATAGCCCGATGTTTTCCATTCGCAATGGATGCCCATGAAACCAAGCAGGCGCGCTACCAACACAAAATTTGAGACGTTGTCTTCTACCACCAGTACGGTAGAGTCTTTTGGGATGCCTGGCTTGCGGGGGCCATCTCCGGTTGGGGATGTTGCAGGGCGTACGACCTCGTTTTCGCTCATATATTTATCTCTTTAGGTAACGTTCAATTTGGGAGGCGATGGTGTCAATATCAATAGGCTTTTGGATATAGCCGTCACAGCCTGCTTCTAAAGATTTCTCCCGATCACCTTTCATCACGTTTGCGGTCAGGGCAATAATCGGAATGCCGCCCATGTTTGGCAGTTGACGGATGTGGGCGGTCAGGGTATAGCCATCCATATCGGGCATGTTGATGTCCATCAAAATCAGTTGGGGGCGCAGCGTTTTGAGTTTTTCAAACGCGTCTGCCGCGTTTTCGGCTTCGACAAGGGTGTAGCCTTCGACAGCCAATACGCGCCGTACCAACATGCGGTTATCAGGATTGTCTTCGACGTAAAGAATAGTGATTGAATCTTCCATAGCTACAGATTGCTCCAGTGATTTATTTTACTCGCAGGAGAATGTTCAAGGACATAACAGCAACCTTACAATCACTATTTTAGTACAGTTTCGGCGAAAACGTATCAGTTTAGGGTTAAATGTGGCAGGCTGCTGAAATTCTTGCCAGTGCTTCTGTCAGTGTTGGGCGCGTGCAGCCAAAGTTTAGCCGCACAAAGCCCTGGCCGCCTTCGCCAAAGTCTTTGCCATCGGTCAGCGCGACTTTGGCGTTTTCAAGCAGAAATTGGAAAGGGCTGGGGCTTAATTCCAGGCTGCGAAAGTCGAGCCACGATAAATAGGTCGCTTCGGGGTGGGTGGTACGGACTCCCGGCAGGCTATCGCGGACGTAATCACTCACAAAGTTGCGGTTGGCGGCCAGGTGCAGGCGCAGTTCGGCCAGCCATTCGTCGCACTCGCCTGAAAAGGCTGCTTCCGCCGCAACCAGCCCCAGGCTGGCAACATGCATCGAAAGCCGTTCCGTGACGTGGCGGAATTTTTGGCGCAAATCGGCATTTGGGATGATGGCGAAGCCGGTGAACAGCCCCGGAACGTTGAAGGTTTTGCTGGGCGCGATCAGGGTCATGGTTTGGGCGGCGATTTCTGGCGCGAGCGCGGCGATGGGGATGTGTTGGCTGCCGGGCAGGGTTAACTCGCTGTGGATTTCATCTGAAACAATGATGGTATTGTGGGCCAGGCAGATCTCGGCTATTTTGAGCAGTTCTTCGCGCTTGAAGGCCCGCCCGGTCGGGTTGTGCGGGTTGCAGAGCAGAAACAGCCGGGTTGGGGCGTCGCTATCGAACATCAGCTCAAAGTGATCGAAGTCGATTTCGTAGCGCAGCAGGTGGCTGGATGCGGTGACTTCGCGCAGGGGCGCGTTCTGATGTACCAGTCCCACGTTTTTGTGAACGCCAAAGAAAGGCGGATAGACCGGAGGCTGGGTTAAAACACCCTGGCCGGGTTCGCAAACAGCCCAGGCGGCGGCGTTGAAGGCGGAAATGATGCCCGGGGTAGCCAGAACCCATTCTGGCTGGACTTGCCAGTTGTATAGTTTTTCCATACGCGCGGCGACAATTTCGCGCAGGTGTTTGCCAGGGAATTCATAACCGTAAATGCCATGCGCCACGGCTTGCGCCAGGGCTGCGTTGATGGCGGGCGGGGCTGGGAAGTCCATGTCGGCCACCCATAACGGCAGCACGTCTGGCGGGTAGAGAGTCCATTTAATGCTATTGGTCTGTGAACGGTCGGGGGCGTGTGAAAAGTCAGCTGGCATGGTTGATCTCCGATGATTATTCCGATTCTAACCTGTATTTGCTATGGATTGCGCGCGTTTATAAGCGCCAAAAAGGCCTGGACAACCTGGGGGTCGAAGTGCTTCCCGCTTTGTTGTCGGATGTATTCGATTGCCTCTTCTTCGCTCCAGGCGGGGCGCTGGGGGCGGTCGTGGGTCAGGGCGTCCCAAACATCGATGATGGCAAAAATTCGCGCGGCAAGCGGAATTTGACCGCCGCTTAATCCTTCGGGGTAGCCTGTTCCGTCCCATTTTTCATGGTGATAGAGCGGAATGCTCAACGCTTCTTTCAGGCCGTCAATTTTCTGGAGCAGTTGATAGGCGTAGCGCGGGTGCTGCTGCATGATTGCTCTTTCCGGCTTTGTGAGCGGCCCTTTTTTGAGCAGGATTTTGTCGGGAATTCCCATTTTGCCGATGTCGTGCAAGAGAGCGCCGTATTTGATGTGGATCAGTTCTTGTGTGCTCAGGTTGAAGGATTGAGCCAGGCTCAGGGTGAGCGGGCCGATGCGTTCGCTGTGGCCGGGCGATTCTTGTTCGTGGAGTTCGAGGGCGCGCGCCCATCCGCTGATGGTTGCATCGTAGGCCCGCCCCAGCTCGAGGTTTTTATTTTGCAGGGATGCAAATAACTGGGCGTTATCGATGGCGATGGCGGTCTGGTTGGCGAGGGTTTCGAGAAAACTTTCCCAGTCTGGGTCTTCTGGCAGGGCTTTCCGGTGGAAAACTTCCAGAATGCCTTTTATCTGACCTTTGGCAATCAGCGGGACACCGTAGTAAGCCGAAAAGCCTTCTTCTTTGGCGAACGCTTTTTCATTTTCCAGCGTGGCGAGGTTGGTGGTCTGGGCCGTTTTATGTTCCAACATAATTTTGGCAATTAACCCTTGCCCAGGCCGAATTTCAGCCTTTTCGAGGGTCTTGGTTCGGAAGCCTTGCGCTGCGATATATTTTAAGACCTGGATTTCCGGGTCGAATAATAAAATTGCGGCTGCGTCTACCTCAAGTTTGTGGAGGGCCTGTTTGAGCAGGATTTCAAGGGTAACTTTCAGGTCGAAGCTGGAGGTTATTGCGCGGTCTATGGTGCGCAGGGCTTCCATTTCTGAGAGACGTTTGTAGAGCGCTTCCTCGAACCTTTTTCGGTCTGTAATATCGCGTCCAAAAACGATCAGGCCTTTCCGGTTGCCGGCTTCGTCAAAAATGGGAGCTTTGATAACATCATAAGTTTTGTAGACGCCATCGCTGGGGATGCTTTCTTCGTTGCGGCTTGTCTCGCCTTTTTGCCAGGCTCTTTCGTCCGATTCTTCACACTTTAAAAAGGCATCTCTGTAAATCGGATCGGTGAACTCTGCCAGTTCTGAATCGGTTTTGCCGCGATAATCGACTTCGGTTAGTTTGAAAAGAGCCAGGTCTGCCGCGTTGGCTTCCAACCAGCGATTTTGTCCATCTTTGAAACAAATGATATCGGGGGTTGCGTTGATCAAAACATTCAGGCGCGCATTCATTTCGCGCATTTTTTCTTCTCCCTGTTTTTGATCGCTGATGTCTGTGATGAAGCCCTCCAGGAAGAGCAGTTGGTCGTTCTCGTCAAAAATTCCGCGTCCATGTTCCCAGACCCATTTTTCGATGGAGGAAATATCGACCAGGCGATAGATGAATTTGTAATGACGCTGCAATTTTAAGGCCAGTTGAATCTCATTCCAGACCCTTTGACGATCTGCCGGGTGGATCAGTTTGCCAAAGCTGTTGTTGTGGTTGCCAACCAGGTCTTCGGGCCGGTAACCGGTCAGCGCAAAAACGCCTTCGCTGGTATATTCCATCGTCCAATTTAAGTCATTCTGACAGCGATAAACCATGCCGGGCAGGTTGCCAACCAGCGTCGAGAGCCTGCGCTGGCTCTCTTTTAAGTTGATTTCGCTTTCTTTGCGCTGGTCGATATTGTGGGCAGAGACAATGTAACGGGCCTGGTCGGCAATCCTGATGAACCGCAGGTTAAGCTCAACCCAAAATAGCCGCCCATCTTTTTGCTTGACCTGCAACTCGAAAATTTGCGGCCCCTCGCTTTTTGACTTGGCGGCAAACTCAGAAAGGGATTGGGTGGGGTGCGGCATTAAAACGTTGTTCAGTTGATTAACCGGCTTGTGGAGGGCTTCTTCGCGGGTGTACCCGAAGATTTCGGAAAGTCTTTGGTTGGCATCCAGAATCTGGCCGCTGCTTGCATCGATTACCAGAATGGCATCATTGGTTGAATCCAGAATCACTTTCAGATAGTTGTGGCTGGCGGCCAGGGCCTGCTGGGCTTCCTGGCGTTGGACGATTTCCCGCCGCCAGGCCGAAAGCTGCGCGCGCAAAAGGACATACAGCAGGGCGGTCGTTACGCTTACAAAGAACAGACCTTTGTAGGTTTGCATTTGGCTGAGGGCAGACGAATCTGATGCGACCAGGGAAATCAGGCGGTCTGAAAGCAGAATCCACAAACCGGACAGGACGGCATAGACAAGACTTGTGCGCAGCGCTATCGTTCTTAAATTGTGGGCCATAATATTCTCGCTAATTTTTTTTTGTACAAATAAAGTCACCTTCATTTTACAACTTTTACAACCAATAAAAAAAGCCGTCCTGCTTCTTGCGGCAGGACGGCTTTCGGTCTCATCTTTTACAGTTCAACAGGTTTGCCAAGAAGCTCTACAATCAATTTGACGGCGTTCTGAACATCGTTGATGTCCACCATTTCGCTCGGGCTGTGCACGTAGCGGCAAGGGATCGAGATGCAGCCGACCGGCACGCCCGCCCGGACAAGTTGCATTGCGCGCGCATCGGTTGTGCCGCCCAGCAGCACTTCGCGCTGATAGGGCAGCTTTGCTTTTTCAGCGGTTTTAATCATCCACGCAACAATCCGTGGATCGGAGAGCATCCCGCCGTCTTTGATTTTGATGGCCGGACCTTTGCCGAGCGTCATTTCAAAGTTTTTGCGGCCTGGCGTATCGCCCCAACCCGTCACGTCGATTGAAAAGCCCAGCTCCGGGTCGATGCTGAAGGCGGATGTTTCCGCGCCGCGCGTGCCGACTTCTTCCTGGGTGGTGAAGACAAAATAAACGTCGTGCGGCGTGTTTTTCAGCGCGCGCAGGGCTTCAATCGCCACTGCACAGCCAATCCGGTCGTCCATGCTTTTGGCGACGATCCGGTCGCCCAAATCGAGGAAGGGACGCTCGAAGGCGGCCACTTCACCTATCTGGATCGGGCATTCCTGGCGGCTTTTTGCGCCGAGATCGATGAACATTTTGTCCACGCTGGGGGTATCGGTCGGTTTTTCGAGCGGTTCAGTGTGGATAATGCCCGGCGCGCCGCTAAAGAAACGCACCCGCGATCCCATCAGCATCTGCGGAGAGACGCCGCCAATCGTGGTGAAACGCACGAAGCCGTTTTCGTCGATGTGCGAAGCCACCAGCCCGATTTCGTCCATGTGGGCCGCGATCATGATCCGCTTTCCGCCGGGAGTGCCTTTGCGCACGATCAGGTTGCCGAGCGCATCCACCCGCATTTCGTCGGCCAGGTTGGCGACTTCGGCCCGAATCACCTCGCGGATGGCAGATTCGTAGCCGGAAGGCGAGAAGGTTTCAGTCAGTTTTTGGATGAGAGATTTCATTGCATCTCCTTGAAAGAGTTCAGAGAATATAAATTATTGCCAATTATGGCCGGTCTTCAGCCAGCAGAGCGGGCGAAATGCGCTCAAGCGCAGCCTGCAAAAGCCGGAGCGTATTTTGCCAATCTTCGACGCGCATCAGCATGGTCGAAGTATGCGGGTAACGTCCGGGGACGGAAATCGAGGCGGATGGGATTCCGCCCTGCTGACGGTGGATCGAACCCGCGTCTGTCCCGCCGCCGCCTGGCTGCCGGTATTGAAACGGAATTTTTCCGCTTTCGCCGGTTGCCGCTAAAAAGCGCACCAGGCGCGGGTCGCTCAAAGTTCCGGCGTCGTAGGTATACAGGGCCGGGCCAAGCCCGATTTTGGTGTTGTAGAAAATATTTTCTTCGCCCGCATAATGCGGAAGATCGTGGGCCGGGGTCGAGTCTATCGCAAAGGCCAGGTCTGGTTTGAAATAATTGGCGGCCACTTTTGCGCCGCGCAAACCGATTTCCTCCTGAACCGAGAAGGACAGGCACAAATCGATATGGGCCGGGCTGTTTTTGAGCAAATCGATCAGAATTGCGCACCCCACCCGGTTGTCGATGGCCTTGGCAAACACGGACGGGCCAACCCGCTTGAAGCGGGTCGCAAAAACCGCCCGGTCGCCGGGCTTGGCTTTGCCGCCCGGGCCGATGTCGATCCGCAGTTGATCGAGCGGAATTTTGCGCTTGCGCTCCTCGGCGGTCGTCAGGTGGATCGGGCGCGCGCCAATCACTCCGGGGGCTTTGTCCTTGCCCACCAGGACGGCCTTGCCCACCAGCTGACGCACGTCCAGCCCGCCGACCAGCTCGAAGCGGTAAATGCCTTCGCCATCGTCCGCAACCAGCATAAAGCCGACTTCGTCCATGTGGGCATCGACCATCACCCGCAGTGCGTCTTTTGTGGATGCTTTTTTCGTCACGAGGACATTGCCGAGCGCGTCGACCTGAACTTGGTCGGCGTAAGGCCGAACCTCTTCCAGGATGATTTGGCGAACTTCGCCTTCGTCGCCTGAAACGCCGCTGGCATTGCACAGTTTTTCGAGCAGGTTAAGTTGAGTTTTGCCAATTTTAATTTTTTCAGCCATAAGTGTTCCTGTCAGGTTGCTAAGCGCGGTTTGCAGTTTGGATGCTCACGAATTCGACAGCCGAATACCCAATCTCTAATAGACTTGTTCCTGAATATTTGTTTGTTTTGTGCATCTGCTTGCAAATGTCTTTGCGAGCGCACTCCAGCGCAGCACGATTACCCGTAGTGGTAATCTCCCAATTTAACGGGAATTTTTTATCGAAAACGAACACCGTTTAACCGGAGATTGCTTCAGGCGCAAGAAGACCGCCTTCGCAAAGACATGATTCAGACAGACATCACTATTTGGGAACAGCTCTAATATCCAATATCCAATATCGACTATCGTCCTTTAATCTTCCCAGACAATTTTCTCGACAAAATCAGGTTCGAGCGCGACAATAAACTCTGCCAGCAGCCGCCCGGCGCGCTGAATGTCTTTGAGCGCAACCATCTCGACCGGGGTGTGCATGTAGCGCAGCGGAATGCCGATCACCATCGTCGGGATGCCCTCGGCGCTGACCTGCATCGCGTAAGCATCTGTGCCGGAGTGGCGCGGGACGACCTCGGTCTGGTACGGGATTTCGAGTTTCTTCGCAAGCTCTTCCATTTTCTTAAAAAGGAAGGGGTGCAGGTTGGGCCCAAAGCCGAGGGTTGGGCCTTTGTCAAACGGGAAAGTGCCCCAATCGCTTGCGCCGGGGCCTTTGGCAAAAGTCACATCAATCGCAACCGCAATGCTTGGGCGCAGGCCGTGGGCAGATGTGAAGGCCCCGCCCAGCGTGACTTCCTCCTGGGCGGTTGCAACCGCCCAGACATCCCAGGCGTGCGATTTATTCTTCAATTCGTCCAGCGCGATTGTCACCACCGCGACCGAAGCGCGATTATCGAGCGTATGGCCGGCCAGCGTTTCACCGGCCAATTCCACCGGCTGGGTGGCGTAAGAAACCAGATCGCCGATCTGCACTTTGGCGGCCACATCCTGGGGAAGCAGGCCGCTTTCGATGAAGAGATGATCCATCGGTATCGGACAATCGGCCATTGCGGCGGGCAGCAGCCGGGCCGCCGGTTGGACAACGATCCCGGGCAGCTCTTCCGTTTCTCCGCCGCCCGTCGCGTGAATGGTGACAGGCGTGCCAGGCAGGACGCGCGCATCCACCCCGCCGACCTGGGTGACGCGCAGGAAGCCCTCCAGATTTTGTGTGACCATCATCCCGATCGCGTCCATGTGGGCGGCCAGCAGGATGCTTGGGCGAGGGGCTGAATCAGGCGCGGTCGAAGCGCCTTTCTTCAAGGCTTCCAGCGAGCCGATCCGGCTGTACTGGATTTCATCGACCAGTGGACGCCAGGCGGCCTCAATGATTTGGGCGGCCGGGGTCTCATAGCCGGAAAGGCCGGAGGTGGAAAGCAGGGACTTCAGAAAAGGGGTTAGTTCCATCGAATATTTAATCCGTTCTCTGGTTAAGGGGTGGGTGGCGCAGGCGAGGCCGGGGTTTCCGTGGCCGTGGCAGTGGCTGTAAAGGTTGCCGTCGGCGGGAGGGGCGTCAGCGTAAAGGTGGCGGTCGGCGGCGGGCTGGTTAGAGTGGCGCTGGGCGGGACGGGGGTATGGGTGCGCGTAAAAGTGGCGGGCGGTGTGAAGGTGTTGGTTTCTGGCAGGAAGGGCGTTGCGGAGGGCGGCAAGGTCTGGGTTGCGGTGGCCGTCTCGGTTTGGGTGGGCGTGAATGTAACCGTCGCGGTCAGGATGTTGGGAGTTGGCGAAGGGCCGGCGCTGCTGGGAATGATAATCAGCGTTTCGGTGGCCGTCAGGGTGGGGACGCCCAGGGTGGCGGTTGGGGTGGGTGTGCGCTCTCCGGGAGATAGCGATAAAGCAACAAATCCCAGGCAGTAGCATGGGATCGTGGCTAAAATAATCGTCAGCAGGGTTGTTCTGCGTCGATTGCGGGTTTGCTCGAGGCTCTGCACGCCGCTATGATACCACCGATTCAAAGGTAAAATAAGACCATGATACCGATTCGGCTTAAACTTTCTGGCTTTCTTTCCTACCGCGATTCCGTCGAAGTGGATTTCGGGGGTTTCAGTATGGCCTGCATCTCCGGGCACAACGGCGCGGGCAAATCCTCGTTATTGGACGCCTTTACGTATGCCCTGTTTGGGCAGGCCCGCAAGACTGGCGAATCGCTCATTCATACCGGCAGCAACACCGCCGAGGTAACGCTCACTTTTGAATACGAAGGCAATCAGTATCGCATTCAACGCATTTTGACGCGCGGAAAAAATACCACGCTTGAGTTCCAGGTTTGGCACGCCGAAGAGCAGCGCTGGCGTCCGCTGAGCGAGCGCTCGACCCGCGAAACCCAATCCAAAATTGAGCAAACCCTGCGGCTGGACTACGAAACCTTTGTCAATGCGTCTTTCTTTTTGCAAGGCAAAGCCGATCAGTTCACCCAGCAGCGGCCCGGCGACCGCAAACGAATTTTAGCCAGCATTCTCGGCCTCGACCAGTGGGATTCCTTCCGCGAGCGGACCGCCGAGCGCCGCAAAACGCTTGAGCGCGAAGTCGATCAGGTCGATGGCCGTCTGGCCGAAATCAACGCCGAATTAAGCGAAGAACCGGCCCGCAAAGTGCGCCTGTCCGAACTCGAATCGCAATTGAAGGAAATGGCCGCCATTCGCAAAGTGCAGGAAAACGCGCTTGAAACTGCGCGGCGGATGGCTGATTCTCTGGCCCAGGAACGCAAACTGACCGAAACGTTGGCGGCTGCCCTGGATCGCTCACGCGCCAATCAAAGCACGCTTTCAGCCCGTCTCGCCGCCAAACAGAGCGAGCGCGCAGCCCAGGCCGGTCTCGTTCAACACGCCGCCGAAGTCGAAGCGGCCTACCAGGCCTGGACGGAAGCCCGGGCCGCCTTGCAGGCTTGCGAGGCGGCTGCGGCCCAATTCCGCGAGCAGGAGAAGCGCCGCCAACCGTTCCTGGACGAAATCAACAGCGAGCGGGCGCGGCTGACACAGGAAAAGCAGTCGCTGCACGAACAATTTACGGTGATTGGCAATCAGCTGCTGGTGATTGACGACTTGACGAAAGAAGAGCAGCGCGCGCAGGGATTGCTGGCCGAAGCGGAAGCAAAAGCCCGCCAACGTGAGCAGCTGCGGGCCAACCTGGATGAAATGCGTCAGCGCCAGGCCGCTCTGAAAGCCGAAAATGAAGGCTTGAAAGCCCAAATGCTGGCGATGGATGAGCGCATCAAAAACCTGGAAGTTAGTCAGGCGGGCAACTGCCCGCTCTGTGGGCAGGAACTCTCGCCCGAGCATCGCGCCGCTACCATCGACGGGCTGAAGGCGGAAGGCAAGCTCTTTGGCGACCAGTGGCGCGCCAATCGCGTCGAAGGCGAGTCGCTTGCCGGGCAGGTAGCGGAACTTGAAGCCCAGCTGCGCGGCCTGGCGGATGCCGAAAGTGAACAAGTGCGCTTGGCGGCCCAGCTTTCGGCGTTGCAGGAACGCCTCGAAACGGCGAGACAGGCTGCGGCCGTCTGGGAAGCGGGTGGAAAAATCCGCTTGCAGACGGTGGAAAGCCAGTTGATCGCTGAAAAATTTTCGGCTGAGGCCCGTTCCCAATTATCCAAAATTGACCAGGAACTTGGCGCGCTCGGCTACGACCCCGGCGGGCATGACGCCGCCCGCCAGGCGGAACAAGCCGGGCGCAGCACTGAAGCCGAATTCCGCAGCCTGGAGGCGGCCCGGGCCGCGCTGAAACCGCTCGATGATGAAATTGGCTCGTTAATGGGGCAGCTTGCAACTTTGAATGGCGAGCTGGATAACGCGGAAGAAGCCTACGCCGAGGCTGCTGCCCGCCTGGGCGAGGCTGAATCCAAAACGCCCGATCTGGAAGCGACCGAACGCGCCCTGTACGATTTGCAGGAGCGCGAGAACCGCATGAATATGGAAGTGGGCGGCGCGCGCCAATTGGTGAAAGTGCTGGACAGCCGCCGGACTCAAAAAGCCCAACAGACCGCCCGGCGCGAGGAATTGGCCGGCGAAATTGCGCGCCACAAGACGCTTGAGCGCGCTTTTGGCAAGGACGGCGTGCCGGCCCTGCTGATTGAGCAGTCGCTGCCGCAGATTGAGGAAAAGGCCAACGAACTGCTCGACCGCCTGTCTGGCGGCGCGATGAGCGTGCGCTTTGTGACCCAATCTGAATATAAGGATAAAAAACGCGATGATTTGAAGGAAACGCTCGATATCGCGATCAGCGACCCGGCTGGAACCCGCGATTACGAGATGTTTTCAGGCGGCGAGGCCTTTCGGGTCAATTTCGCCATCCGTCTGGCGCTTTCCGAGATTTTGGCCCAGCGCACCGGCGCGCGCCTGCAAACCCTGGTGATCGACGAGGGCTTTGGCTCACAGGACGCGCAGGGCGTCCAGCGCCTGATCGAGGCCATTAACACGGTCAAAAATGATTTTGCCAAGATTTTAATCATCACCCACCTCGACGAACTGAAGGATGCCTTCCCAAATCGAATTGAAGTCGAAAAAGTGGACGGCCAGTCGCTTGTGCGGGTGATTTAGCCTTGCCGCAACCCATTTCGCCGTTGATTAACGGCTCCACCCACCGCGATTATCGGGCGCGGATTTTATGGATCGGCGCCCGCCATTCACCCCCAGGATCTAAATGCTGATTTTCTTTCTGATTTCCAGCGTCTTTTGTGGCGCCGCTTTTGTTATCATCGCCTGGCTGCACAGCCAGGCCCAGCTCAGCCTGCGCGCCGCGCACGTCCCCCCAGCGGCGGATGGCCCGCTCATTTCGGTGCTGGTTCCGGCCCGCAACGAAGAGAAAAACATTCGGCGCTGTCTGGCAGCGATCCTCGCCCAGGATTATCCCAACTTCCAGGTTTTTGTGTTGGATGACCGTTCGACAGACTCGACGCCCGCCATCTTGAGCGAACTCTCCGCCCGCGATTCCCGTCTCGTTATTTTGGCCGGATGCGAACTCCCCCCAGGCTGGGCCGGAAAACCGCACGCCCTGCACCAGGCTGCTGCCTGCGCTACCGGCGAATGGCTTTTATTTCTCGATGCGGATACGTTTCTGCACCCGAACGCGCTCTCCGCCGCCCTGGCCTCTGCCCAAAAAAGCGGGGCCGACCTCTACACCGTCATGACCGAGCAAATCCTGGCTAGTTTTTGGGAAAAGACCGTCATGCCGCTTGTCTTTACCGCCCTGTCCGTGGGATTCTCGCCGCGCAAAGTCAACGACCCCCAGACCCGTGACGCCATCGCCAACGGGCAATTCATCTTCATCCGGCGCGCCGTTTACGACGCGATCGGCGGCCACGCGGCCATCAAAGACCAGATCGTCGAAGACAAAGCCCTGGCCGAAAAGGTCAAATGGAGCGGCCAGCGCCTGGTCATCGCCGATGGACGCGCGATTGCCCAAACCCGGATGTACACCGACCTGGCCTCGATCTGGGAAGGCTGGACCAAGAACATCTATCTTGGCCTGGCCGACCGGCCCGGCTTGTTGCTGCTCGGCGTCTTCGGCGCGACTTTGGCGCTGATGGCGGCCCTCGTCCTGCCTGCCTGGCCGGTTGTGGGCCTGCTCTGGCTCCTGAACGGCGGCGGCTGGATGGCTTTGGCGGTGATTCTGGAAGCCGGTCTGGTTTGGGGCTACATTCTGTTTGAGCGCGTCAAAGTTAATCGAAATATGGGTATTTCGGGTTGGTACGCCCTGACGACACCCCTCGGCGCAGGCCTCTTTGCCGCCATGATGCTGAGCTCGGCCTGGAAGGTGCTGTCTGGCGCGGGCGTCACCTGGAAGGGCAGAAAATACAAAGGAGTTGCAAAAGAATAACGCCGCAGATTTATTTTTTAAGATTTTCTCGGATTTAAGGCTTTAACCACGAGGCACATAAAGGGCACGAAGTTTAAAGACTTTTGGACGCGGGTGACGCGCAAAAATGGAGGTTTTTTAATCCTTTGGGTTTTCCCTGGTGTACTTTGTGCCCGTCGTGGTTAAAGGTTTTCTTTTCCGGCGTGTCCGAGTTAGGGCATTGGCGGAAAATCGGGCTGGAGCCAGTCCAAAATATCCACATCCGCGCTTTCTTCGCCGTCAAAGACAATCACTTCTGCCAGGCTGTGTTCGGTGCAGTCCGCGCTCATCCCGCATAAAACTGCCTGGGTGTAGCCGCCCGCCAGGCCAGCCGGAAAACCGTCGCCGCCCAGCGTGTAGGCAACAACATGATACTTGCCTTCGGGCAGGTTTTCTATCCGGTAGGTGGGTTGGTTGAGAGCGGTCTCGGTCAGGAAGAAGGCATCGCTGCCCACTCGAAAGGCGACCACTCTCATTGGCGGAATTGCTTCGGCGGGGTAGCTCAATTTACCAGAGAGACTGCCTGCGACCGGGGCCGCGGGGGCTGGTTCGAGGTCAACTTGCTCCGGCACAAAGGCCGTCAGGGTCGCGCTGACCATGGCGGCCACGTCTGGGGTCGGCGCGGCAACGGAGGAGTTGGGCGCGCAAAAGGTGAGCAGCAGCGCCAAAGGCGCTAGAAATATAATTTTTCGCATTTTTTTTCTCCAGATTTGGCGAGTTGTTCCATTGAATAAAATGACCGCCGTCCCCGAATCATCTTGCGCGGGCGCGGCGGTCAGGGCTGGATGATTCTCGTCTCTAAAACGGGTAGACGTTTAACTTGCCCCAATATTGTTGAATTAACTCGATGGCTTTTGAAAATTCGTCGAAGTCAATCGCTTTTATAATGTAAGAATTGGCCCCAAGCTGATAGGCTTTTTGAATGTCCTGGTTTTGGTTGGACGAGGTCAGCGCGATGACGGGCAGGGATCGGAAGCGTTTGTCTTCTTTAATTATTTTCAGCACTTCCAGCCCGTCAATTTTTGGCAATTTCAGATCGAGCAGGATAATCATCGGGTTGGGAAACCCGGCAGCCCAACTATTTAACATCTGGATCGCTTCTTCGCCGTCCTGCGCGTGATAAATTTGAATGGATTTATCGTTTTTTTTCAAAACACGTATAATCAAATCGGCGTCAGCGGTACTATCTTCAATTAGAAAAAAGGAACGGGGCTGGGGAGTCAACATATTTAGGCGGTTTTTGATGAGTTTACGTATATGAATTTCCTATGTGATTATAGCATGTTCATTGACTTGTTTAGCTTTCTACTATAACATTTCGATATCAAATTAATTGAGGATGGAAAATGACAATTCATATTGCGGCTTTTTCGGGGAGTTTACGCAAAGGCTCTCTCAATTCGGGGTTATTGCGCGTGGCTGCCGGGCTGCTGCCCGACCAGGTCACTTTTGAAATTTTGGATATATCCGGGATCCCGCTCTTTAACGAGGATATTGAAAAGCCACGGCCCGCGCCTGTCCAGCTTTTTCGGGAAAAAGTGCAGGCCGCCGATGCGCTGATGATTGCCACGCCCGAATATAATCACTCTATGCCCGGAACGTTAAAAAATGTCCTGGATTGGGGCTCGCGCTCCCCAAACGTTTTCGATGGTAAGCCGCTCGCCATTCTTGGGGCGGGCGGTCAGTTTGGCACCACGCGTGCCCAATATCACTTGCGTCAGGTGGCAACCGCCTTGAATATGTTTGCCGTCAACGTGCCGCAGGTGCTCGTTTTTAATGGCGCCAAAAAGTTTGATGAAAACCTGAATTTGATGGATGAGGACGCCCGCCAATTAATTGCAGCGCTGGTTTCCAACCTGGTTGCGCTCACGCGCCGTTTGCGAAGCTGAGGGGATGGTTTTCCCGCAAGAAAAAACCTCCCGCCAGGGAGGTTTTTTCTTGTTTTATTCGCCCAGATAATCGCGCAGTTTGCGCCGAATGGTTGGGTGGCGCAGGCGGCTGAGGGCCTGGGCCTCGATTTGGCGGACGCGCTCGCGGGTGACGCCCATTTTGCGGCCCACTTCTTCGAGCGTGTAGGCTTGCCCGTCGAGCAGACCGTAGCGCAGTTGCAGGATGCGCACCTCGCGCGGAGGCAGCCCGTTCAGGACTTCGGTCAGGTGCTCGCGCAAGAGGTTGTAGGTGGCCGTTTCGTCGGGTGGGGCAGCATCCTCGTCTTCGATAAAGTCTCCCAGCACCGAATCTTCCTCGTCATCGGTCGGGGTTTCCAGCGAAAGCGGGCGGCGCGCCACCTGAATCATGTTTTCGACCTTCTTAGGCGGCACTTCGAGCGCGTTAGCCAGTTCTTCGACGGATGGATCGCGCCCCAGGCGCTGAGTCAACTGGTGCTGAACGCGCAGCAGTTTGTTGATCTGGTCGCCCATGTGGACGGGCACGCGGATGGTGCGGCCCTGGTCGGCAATCGCGCGGGTGACGGCCTGCCGAATCCACCAGGTGGCGTAGGTCGAGAATTTGTGTCCGCGCCGGTAATCAAATTTCTTGGTGGCCCGAATCAGGCCGATGTTGCCTTCCTGAATCAAATCCAGAAATGGTACACCGCGCCCCATGTATTTCTTTGCAACCGAAATCACCAGGCGGCTGTTGGCGGTAATCAGGTGCTCGCGCGCGGCCCAGCCATCTTCAATCGAAGAGCGCAATTCCATGCGGCGCTTGGTGTTGGTGATGCCCTTGGCCAGTTCTTCGCGGGCAGTCCGGCCGCTTTCAATCCGTTGGGCCAGGGCCACTTCCTCGTCTGCGGTTAGGAGCGGCACGCGGCTGACTTCTTTGAGGTACAGGCCAATCGTGTCGTCGGTGTCGATATTGGCGAGGTAGTCGTCAATCGCAACCAGCTCAGGCTCGGCTTCTGCATCCGATTCGCTGGTCTGGCTTAGTTCGTCTTCGCTGGGCTCGATGGTGATTGAATCTTCGACAAACGGAATTCCGGCGCTTAGCAAGGCTGCAAACGCTTCTTCCAGCTGTTCAACATCTTGCTCTGCTTCAGGGAAGAAGTGCAAAATGTCATCCAGGGTTACATAAGATTTCTGACGGCCTAATTCAATAAGCCGCGCAATCGGGGAATATTCTTCCTCTTCTTCGACAATTAACAGGGGTTCTTCCATTCTTTTCTTGTCATCCTCACGGTGAAGTCTAAATTAGCATACACTTTTTTAACTTGTATTTCAAGTGTTTGTTGTCATGGAGTTGGGGTGCTATTAAACGTGGCGCTTGTTGCAAGCGGCGGGTTGAGAGGCAGCTGCAGCAAGCTATCCACGCTTAATTTTGCAAGCACCAGAATTTGTTCAGGTTGGTTTTCATCCAGAGCGTAATAGCCGCTGCCGATTGGGGTTGCTTTTCCAACCCGCAGGTGGAGGGCTGTCCCGTCTGAAAAGGAGATTTCTATTTTCGCGGCCTGGTCTGGGTCCAGTCCAAAATCGACGAGATTGGAGTTTGCCTGTATTTCGGACAGGATTCGCAAATCCTGGACGCTGATCGCCGCAGCGTTGGCGGCGGCCTGGTCGACGGGAGTCAGGTCTGATTGGGCGTCGCTGACGCTCCAGATCCCGTCTCCGGCTGCGCGCAGGGAGAGCGTTGTCTCGTCGCTGAGGATGATCGTGAGGCCCGTCACCATTTTTGCGTAAGGTTCGACCAGATAGCCGGGCGCGGCGCTGGTGGGGCTGGGTGTCCCTTTCAGGACGGCCCTGAGCGCGTTATCTTCCTGGCGGGTATACCAGTACAATCCGCCCAAGACGATGAATAGAATCAGGGCGAAGAGGGTTGGCCGGCGCATCATCGTTAGCCTCGCTTGCGGCGGGCAACCCAGGTGCTGACGCCCGCGCCAGCGATAATCAACGGCAGGATGCAGACTGCTCCCAATAACATGGCAACCAGGCCAAAGGTGCCGGGTTGACGGTACTGGCGTTCGACACTTTCTTTGGGGGTCAGGCTAATTTGGGCCTCTTGTTCTGCGGCCCAATCAATGGCATTGATCGCGATTGCGCCATTGCCCTGCTCGTAGATGGCATCGGCGGCCAGTTCTGAATCGCCAAAGACGACCATGCGCGCGTTTTTCGTTAAATCTTCGGCGGCAACGGCCAGAATCAGTGGGCCGCTTAGATCAACGCCTTCGTCAAACTGGGCGGTATTGTTGTTGAGCGATTCGAAATCTGTTTCGCCCCAGGCGTTTGCGCTGGTGAACGCCAACGGGGTGACGCTAACCGTTTCAGGAGCGCTGATCACTTTCAGCGAACGGCTGGTGGGGAACGCGCTATAGTAGCCCAACAAGCCGCGCGTCACCGGGTGATCGGCATAGGTGGCCGGGTCGGCGATGGCAATGATCGCGGGGTTGACGTTCGGATCGATAATCAGGTCCTCGTTGAATCCGATTCCCCATTCTGTCAGCAGACCGTCGAGCGGGTCTTTTTCGGAGGCGGCTGGCGCTGAAAGCGAGACATCTTTCATGATGACCAGGCCGCCGCCCTGAGCCAGGTAAGCCTGCAAGGCGCTCATTTCTGAGTCGCTGAATGGTTTTTGCGGGCCAGCGATGACCAGCGCGCTCGCGTTTTCAGGAACGCGGCCCTCGCTCAGCAGGTTAAGGCTCAAAACCGTGTAATTTTTGAATTCCAGCGAACGTTTGACAAGGGTGTAGGCGCTTTCTCCGGCGGTTTCAATGGACAGTTCCCCATGCCCGCTCACGAAGTAGATAAAGCGTTCGCCCGGGTTTTGGAGACGTAAGAGCGCTGAATCCAGATCGCGTTCACCGGCGAAGGTGACGACCTCGCTCCGGGCCTGCATCATCAGGACAATGCTGCCGTCCCGTTCAACCTTGTCTTGCTCGGCCAGAACCGGGTTGAATTCAGGGTTAATGAATTCATAAGTAAATTTCCCGTTGCTTTTTTGCTTAAAATTTTCGAGCAGTTTCTTGGCGGCATCGCTTGAGAGTTGGGTGCTGTAGTAGGCGCGCGCCACGACCGGCTCTTTTAATGAGTCGAGAATGGCGATGGTTTCAGGCGCGAGCGTATTTTGCTTGTCTTCGGTCATATCCCAGGTTTGGGGGTTGTCCAAGACCAGGGCGTTCACGAAGAATAAGATGCCCAGCGCAGCCAGGAACAGGATGGCGGAATTGCTGCCATAGCGCACCTGGCGTCCAGTCAGGAATTTGCGGACGCCATCCGGGTTAAGCAGGGCGGTCAGGGCCAAACCCAGGGCCAGGACGGCGGCGCTGATCCACAGCCCGCGCGTGATGAATTTGTCATCCGGCAGCGTGACCAGTTGAATGGCGACCAGGGCGCGGGTCAGGATAAATCCGGCCAGCGAGAGCAGGGCCAGGCCGGCCAGCACCAGCCCAAGCGGCCCGTATTTCTTAAATTTGTCGTTCATTAGCGCCACCTCCGGGTTTCGATTGCGGTTGTGCCAATCACAAGCCCCAGCGCAGTCAGGCTCAGGTAATAGGAAATCCCGGCCAGGGTAATCCGGCCTTCATTGAAACTATCGTAGAAATGAGCGCTCATATCCAGGTAGCGGAAAATTTCCGCGCCGCCCGGCAGGATGTTGGCCGGTGCGCCGATCAGCCACCATAAAATGACAAAGGTCACCAGCGTTGCAAAAAAAGCCGCAATCTGGTTGCTGAAGATGGCCGAGATGCCGACCCCCAGCGAAAGGAAGGCCGCCGCCAGCAAAATAACACCCAGATAGCCTGAAATCATCAGCATTTGGTCGATGCCGGGGTCGGCGACCTGATTCATAATCAGCGGAAAGACCAGGCTGGCCGCGATCAGCGTCAGCATAAACAGAAAAGCGCCCAGCCATTTGCCAACCACCAGTTCATGATCGCGCACCGGGGCGGTCAGCAAAAGCTCCATCGTGCCCATCCGCACTTCGTCGGCCACCAGGCGCATCGTCAGGGCCGGGATCGCCAGCAGCATCAGAAAAGCCATCGGCCCGGTAACAATCCGCGGGTCGGGCGCGGGCGCGTATCCGAATTGGTTGAGCGTCAGGGCGATGATGTTGATCCCAAAAATCAGGCCGACGATGGTCAGAAACAGAAAAGCGACCACATAGGCGACCGGGCTGATAAAGTACAAATCATATTCGCGTTTTGCAATTGTCCAGATGTTCCGCATGGTTTATGCCTCACTCTTTGCAGAGTCATCTTTGGTGAGTTGCAGGAAAATATCTTCCAGGCTCAGGCTGACCGTCTGCATTTCAAGCAAGTCCAGGTTGGCTGCAACGATTGCGCGCGCCAAACTGGGCCGGATGTCTTCTTGGGCCTCGTACTGCACTTCGAGTTTGTCTTCGCTTTGCTGGAGGACGCTCTGAACACCCGCCAGACCGCCAAGCGACTCAACCGCCTGGGCTGCCTGGCCGCGCAGGGTAATTTGGACGCGCTTCGCACCCGCCAGGCTGGATTGCAGGTTCTCAGGCGTATCCTCCGCGACGATTTTTCCCTTGTTGATAATCAGGATACGGTCGCAAATTTGCTGAGCTTCTGAAAGGATGTGGGTTGAGAGCAAAACCGTGCGTTCCCGCCCAATTTCCCGGATCAGGTTGCGGACCTCGATAATCTGGGCCGGGTCCAACCCGATGGTCGGCTCGTCCAGGATCAGCACTTCGGGGCGGTGCAGCAGGGCCTGGGCCAGCCCGATCCGCTGGCGCATGCCTTTCGACAAGTTGCCGATAAAGCCATCGGCGCGGTCGAGCAGGCCCACCATTTCAAGCGTCTCTTCAACGACCTCTTCGCCATTCGGCAGGTGACGCAGGTCAGCCATAAATTTCAGGTAGTCAAAGACGGTCATTTCGGTGTAGAGCGGGACGGTCTCTGGCAAATATCCAACTCGTTTGCGCACTTCGAGCGATTCTGCAACGACATCGTAGCCGGCAATCGTGGCGGTCCCATCACTGGGCGGCATGTAGCCGGTCAGGATGCGCATCGTCGTGGTTTTTCCGGCCCCGTTTGGCCCCAGGAATCCCGTGATTTCACCCTGGCGGGCCTCGAAATTTAGCCCGTCGATGGCGCGGCGCGCACCGTAGTCTTTGGTCAGGTTGGAAACTTCAATCATACAGTCTCCTGCATAGAGAATTTGCGAAATTAAAGGCACAGCAGCCGGGCGGCAGCGGTGCCAGTCGAAGGTTTGGTAACTGTGTATCACTATACAATATCTTTGGGGGGCAAGTCAAGCACTTTTTAATTTTCTAATAAACGATTAATATCCGTCTGGCAGGTGGTTTTTGACGGGCCGGTGCTACAGGAGGATGGGGTGTTGGCAGCGCGGTCGCAGGGCGGCGAAACGATTTTGCGATTTTTACCGCAAGACGCGCAAAAAACGCCAAGTACTGCATAAAAACTTATCGCTCTTGGCGGTTCGATGGTGAGTGTTTGGGCGGCGCTTTCTGACTTTAAGAAACCCCTGAATACGAGAAATAGCCTGTTGATTTGTAGCGTGTTTTGGTTATACTATACAACAGTGTTTTCGTGAAAATGGTTACAAATGAGCCATTTTCCGAATTCCAATCCCAAATTAGCTGGAGTCAATTATGGATATTTTATGGTTAGGCAGCCGCCACGGTTTCAATAATTTTGAGCAGGCGGCTATGGTTGCGGTGCTATTGGCCGCATTTATCAGCTTGTTGTACGCCTGGTGGCTGCGAAGCACTGTCCTCAAAAAAGACCAGGGTACAAAAAAAATGCAGGAAATCTGGAATGCCATTCGGGTTGGCGCAGATTCCTACCTCAGCCGCCAACTTAAGACCATCCTGCCGTTGATTGGGGTCTTGACGGTGGTGATGTTCTTGAGTGTTTATGTGGTGCCGCCCAGCCGGGAAGCCCAGGAAGAATTTCAGGCTTTTGGCGCGCAAGGCACAACCCTCATTATTGCCTTTGGACGCACAATCGCTTTTATCATGGGCGCGTTCTTTTCTCTCACCGTCGGCCAGTGGGGTATGCGCATGGCCGTTCAGGCCAATGTGCGCGTGGCCTCTGCCTCACGCCGCGGTTTTAATGAAGCCCTTTCAATCGCTTATTATGCCGGCACGTTTACCGGCATGTTGACCGACGGCCTGGGGCTGTTGGGCGGCACATTGATTTTTATTGTATTTGGCAAGGCCGCGCCCGATGCCCTGCTCGGCTTCGGCTTTGGCGGGACCCTGATTGCGCTCTTCATGCGCGTCGGCGGCGGCATTTATACCAAGGCTGCGGATGTTGGCGCAGACCTGGTTGGTAAAGTCGAAAAAGATATTCCTGAAGATGACCCACGCAACGCCGCGGTCATCGCCGATCTGGTCGGCGATAACGTTGGCGACTGCGCAGGTATGGCTGCTGATATTTTTGAATCTTACGAAGTGACGATTGTCTCCGGCTTGATCCTCGGCCTTTCGCTGGTAGCCATTACCAAGGACCTGAAGTGGATCGTATTCCCGCTCATTATCCGCGCCGTGGGTGTGATTTCCTCCATTATCGGCACATTCACTGTCCCGATCTGGAGCAAGCTCGACCTGCCGCTGATTGGGCGCGCGCACGATGCGGAAGAAGCCATGTTCCGCTCCTATGAAGTTTCCAGCATTTTCACTGTCGCCATTTCTTTCTGGCTGGCTCTGACTTACGCCAATGACTGGCGGATGGCCGCCTTGACGGCGGTGGGTGTCGGCCTGGCAGTGGCGTTCAACCCGCTCACCTCTTACTTCACCTCCACCAAGAAACCACCGGTCAAGGAAATTGTTCAATCGACCAGCACCGGTCCGGCCACGACCATTCTTTCCGGCCTTTCGGTGGGCATGGAATCGAGTGTTTGGGCGTTGGTGGTGATTGTAATCAGCTTCATCGCTGCCCTGCTTCTGTATAACGGGGATGGCGCGGTCTATGTCCTGTATGCGGTTGCCATGATCGGCATCGGTATGCTTAGCCATACCGGCAATAACGTCGCCATGGACTCATTTGGCCCGATTTCAGACAATGCCAACGGCATTGGCGAGATGGCCTGGCACGACATGAACGACAAAGAAACCAAGAAAGCCCGTCAGATTATGGCGGATCTGGATGCCGTCGGCAACACGACCAAGGCCATTACGAAGGGTGTTGCGATTGCTTCGGCGGTGATCGCGGCAGTTTCACTGTTTGCTTCTTACATCACGGATGTGGGTCGCGTTCAGGAACAATTGGGACAGGTGGTGATGGACGCCATCCGCATCTCGGATACGCGCGTTTTCATCGGCTTGCTGCTGGGCGGCGCGCTGCCCTGGTTGTTCTCGTCGCTTTCGATCCGGGCTGTCAGCCGTGCGGCGGGCCTGATCGTCGACGAAGTTCGGCGTCAGTTCAAAATCCCCGGCATTATGGAAGGGACTGTCAAGCCGGATTACGCTCAGGTCGTCGGAATCTCAACCGCTTCGGCCCAGAAGGAACTCATTCCGCTGGCGACGATTTCGGTCTTGATGCCGCTTGTCGTTGGCCTGGTCTTGCAAGTTGAAGCCCTGGGCGGGTTCCTGGCTGGGATCATTCTTTCTGGTCAATTGCTGGCGGTCTTTATGTCGAATGCCGGCGGGGCCTGGGATAATGCCAAAAAATCAATCGAAGACGAACCGCGTGACCTGGCTGCCAATACCGGCAAGGGTTCTGAACGCCACAAGGCGGGCGTGGTCGGTGATACGGTCGGCGATCCGCTTAAGGATACGGCTGGCCCGGCCCTCAACCCGATGATTAAAGTCGCCAACCTGGTTTCGCTCCTGGCCGCCCCGATCATCGTAAAATACCCGATTCAGGCCGCCGATGGCACGATTAACTGGCTGGTGGTTGTCATCGCGGTGGCTTTGCTGGCCGCCACGATCTGGGCCATTTTCCGCTCGAAAGCCACAGTCCAATCGTTGGTCAAATAGTTTTTGCACCCTGATAAAAAAGAGAGAAGCGCACCGCTTCTCTCTTTTTTTGCTTGTTGGGTAACTTTAGACTGCTTGCGCAGGGCTGATTTGTTGTCGTTTTTATTTCAGAAACTTTTTCTGCCATTCAAATAAGCGGTTGAGCGCTTCGATCGGCGAGAGCGAGTTTACATCCAGCTTTTTTAGCTCATCCAGAATCGGGTTGGTTTCAGGGAAGAGAGCTGCCTGTTGGGCCGCCATCGGGTTGATCCGCACTGCCCGCCCTGAGCTTTTTTCGAGTTGGGCCATAATCTCATTGGCGCGCTGGATGACGGGCTGCGGCAGACCAGCCAATTGAGCGACATGGATGCCGTACGAGCGATCTGCGCCGCCGGGGATGATTTTGTGCAGGAAGACGACGCTGCCCTCCGCCTCGGTCACGGCGACGTTGTAGTTGCGGACACCCGGCAGCAGGTCGGCCAGCTGAGTCAGCTCATGGTAGTGAGTGGCGAAAAGGGTCTTGGCTCGCAAGTGCGGGTGGTTGTGGATGTACTCGATCATTGCCCAGGCAATCGAAACACCGTCGTAGGTGCTGGTGCCGCGCCCAATTTCGTCCAGAATTAGCAGCGAGCGGGAGGTGGCATGGTTCAGAATATTGGCGGCTTCGATCATCTCGACCATAAAGGTCGACTGGCCGGCATGGATTTCGTCCTGGGCCCCGATCCGGGTGAAGATGCGATCCGTCAGCCCGATCAGCGCCGATTGGGCCGGGACAAAACTGCCCATCTGCGCCATCAGGACAATTAAAGCCGCTTCGCGCAGATAAGTCGATTTGCCGCTCATGTTTGGCCCGGTGATGACCCGCACAATTTCACCCATCTCGAAGGTGATGTCGTTCGGGACGAATCGCTGACCTTGCAGGCCGGTTTCGACGACCGGGTGGCGTCCCTCGCGGATGTCGAGCACGTTCTGCTCGACCACCTGCGGGCGGACATAGCCTCCGAGCGCGGCCGCTTCGGCCAGCGCGGCCAGCCCATCCAGTTCGGCCAGGGCCCGGGCGGTTGCCAGCAGGTTGGGCGCGCTCTGCGCCAGGCTCAGGCAAACTTCCTTGAACAGGCGCAGTTCAATTTCGCGGATGCGTTCCTCCGCATTCAGCACCAGCGTTTCGTACTCTTTCATCTCTGGCGTGATGTAGCGTTCGGCGTTGACCAGTGTCTGTTTGCGGATGTAGTGGGCCGGGGCGTTGGCGGCCTGCCCGGCAGAAATTTCGATGTAATAGCCAAAGACTTTGTTATAGCCAACTTTGAGGGTCTTGATATTGGTGCGCTCGCGCTCGACCGCTTCCAGGTTGTTGATCCATTCGCGGGCGTGGCGCGAGGCTTCGATCACGCCGTCCAACTCGGCAGAGTATCCGGGGCGCAGGATGCCGGTATTTTGGAGGGTGGCGGGTGGCTCGTCTGTAATGGAATTGAGCAGCAGGTTGAGTTCCTCGTGGCACGGAGACAGGCTGAGGGTAATCTGCGAGAGCGGGTTTTCATCCCCTGGCTGCGGCAGGGATTGGACGATGGCCGGCAGCCGGGCAAGCGTTTCACGCATCCCGACCAGATCGCGCGGCTGGGCATGGCCGGAAAGCACCCGGTTGGTCAGGCGTTCGAGATCGCCGAGCGGCTTGAGGGCTGCCCGCAGTTCGGCGCGCAGCATGGACTGGCTGAAGAGGGCCTCGACGCCGTTTTGGCGGGCTTCAATCTTGGGCAGGTCGAGCAGCGGCTGGCTGACCCACTGGCGCATCAGGCGTTTGCCCATCGGCGTCACGGTTCGGTCGAGGATGCCTAACAGTGACCCTTTATTTTCCGTGTGGCGCGACTCGCCTTGTGATTGGCGCAGGGTTTCGGTTAGCTCCAGGTTGCGGCGGGTGGCCGCATCGAGCGACATAAACTCGGAGGTGGAATAAACGCGCAGGCTGGTCAGCAGATCCAGGGCGGCTGGCTCGGTTTCTTTGAGATACAGCAAAATTCCACCGGCGGCCCGGGCGGGCAGGGGCGCGTCTTTCAGCCCAAAACCATCCAGCGCAGCGACTTTGAAGTGGGCCTTGACCGTTTCGCTGGCTTTGCCCGGCTCGAAGCGCCAGGCAGGCCAGGGCGTGATATGCCCAGAAATTCCGTTGAGCAGAATTTGGTTATCCGGGTGGATGATCTCGGCGGGCCGCAGGCGTGTGATTTCTGCCCGAATTGCAGATTGGATATCAGGGTTGTTCAGTTCAGTCACGGCAAATTCGCCGGTCGAAATATCGACATAAGCGACCCCGGCCCGTTCGCCTTCGATCACCACGGCCGCCAGGTAGTTGTTGGCGTCGCCCGGCAGCAGGCTGGGATCGATTAACGTGCCGGGCGTCACCACCCGCACGACTTTGCGCGGAAAGATGCCTTTGGCCGGAATCTCGCCGACTTGTTCGGCAACAGCGACCCGGTAGCCTTTTTCGATCAGCTTGACCATGTAATTGTCGACGGCGTGGTAGGGGATGCCGGCCAGCGGAACCCGCAGCCCGCCGCCGACCGGGCGCGAGGTCAGGACGATGTCCAATTCACGCGAGATGGTTTCGGCGTCTTCGTCGAAAGTTTCGTAAAAATCTCCGAGACGGAAGAAAAGGATGCAGTCTGGATAGTCGCGTTTTAAGTCCAGATATTGCTGGCGGACGGGGGTGGCTTCATCGTTGCTCATGGAATGATTTTAATGCGAAATGCCCAAAAATAGTGACATTCATTCAGCTTGAAATTAGACAGACTGCGATATAATGAAGTCACTATATTCCTAGAAGGAGGTTGAAATGGCTAGTGTTACATATGAACATGTAGTAAAAGAGTTCGGGAATGTTCGCGCAGTAAATGACCTGAACTTCCGCGTCGAAGACAAGGAATTCCTCGTTTTCGTTGGCCCGTCTGGTTGTGGTAAAACCACCGCCCTGCGTCTGTTGGCAGGCCTGGAGGAAATCACAAGTGGGCAAATTATGATTGGGGATCGCGTGGTGAACGATGTTCCCCCCAAAGATCGCGATATTGCGATGGTGTTCCAGTCTTATGCGCTCTACCCGCACATGTCTGTTTTTGATAACATGGCCTTCAGCCTTAAACTTCGTAACACGCCCAAGGATGAAATCAAGAAGCGCGTTCAGGAAGCTGCTGAAATTCTGGGCATCCAGGAATTACTTGAACGCAAACCGCGCCAACTTTCTGGTGGACAGCGCCAGCGCGTTGCTGTCGGCCGGGCCATCGTCCGCAACCCGAAGGTCTTCCTGTTTGATGAACCGCTCTCGAACCTGGATGCCAAACTGCGCGTCCAAACCCGGGCCGAGATCAGCAAACTGCACCATCGCTTGCAGACGACCTTCATCTATGTGACCCACGACCAGACCGAAGCCATGACAATGGCCTCGCGCATCGCGGTCATCAACAAGGGCGCTCTCCAGCAGTTGGACACGCCTCAGGTGCTTTATGACACCCCGTCCAATATGTTCGTGGCGGGTTTCATCGGCTCCCCGGCGATGAACTTCTTCCCCGGCACTCTCAAGCGCGCTGATGATAAACTGGTGGTCGATCTGGGCACTGGCGCAGTCGCGATCCCCGCGCATCTGACTGGCCCTTACGAAAAACTGGTTGGCAAGAAAGTTGTCTTCGGTATTCGTCCTGAAGATGTTTACAACCCGCAGTACCTGCCCCCGGCCATCCACGCTGAGAAAATCGGCTGCCGGGTGGATGTGATCGAGTTGATGGGCAACGAAATCTTCCTCTATCTGGTTGCTGGCAGCAACAACTTTGTTTCCCGGATCGATCCGCGCACCAGTTTCAAAGTCGGCGATGAAGTCCAGGTTGCCTTCAACATGGACAAGTTCCACATCTTTGACCCTGAGACCGAGCAAGCCATTCGCTAGGCCTGGCACTGGTTGAAATCCCTCTAGGGGCGAACCACTGGTTCGCCCCTATGATTATATAAAAAGGAGAGTCTGTTTTATGGAAGCAAAATATATCCTTGTTCTGGTGCGGCACGGACAAAGCACCTGGAATCTTGAAAATCGCTTCACCGGTTGGACCGATGTCGACCTGACCGAACAGGGCGTTGCTGAAGCCCAGGCGGGCGGGCGCTTGCTGAAAGAGGCTGGCTATCAATTTGATGTTGCCTATACGTCCGTCTTGAAACGCGCCATCAAAACGCTCTGGATTGTTTTGGAAGAGTTGGGCCTGGAATGGCTGCCGGTCATCCGGGCCTGGCAGCTAAACGAACGCCACTACGGCAACCTGCAAGGCCTAAACAAGGCCGAAACCGCCGAAAAATTCGGGGCGGAGCAGGTCAAACTATGGCGGCGCAGTTATGATGTTCCGCCGCCCGCGCTGGGTTTGGACGATGAACGCCACCCGCGCTTTGACCGGCGCTACGCGGGTCTGACTCCCGATGAGCTGCCCGCCACCGAATCGCTTAAGATTACGCTGGAGCGGGTTTTGCCCTTCTGGCACAACGTCATCGCGCCAGACATCAAAGCGGGCAAGCGGGTTCTGGTTGCCGCGCATGGCAACAGCTTGCGGGCGATGGTCAAATACCTGGATAATGTTTCTGAGAAAGACATCCTCGAGCTTAACATCCCGACCGGCATTCCGCTGGTTTACGAACTGGATGCCGATCTGAAACCGATCAAGAGCTACTACCTGGGCGACCCCGCAGCCGTCGCAGCTGCCGCTGCCGCCGTGGCCGCGCAGGCCTCCGCCAAAAAGTAATTGGTAATTCGTAATTTGCAATTCGTAATTTGGAATTCGTAATTCGTAGAGCGTGGTCGCAGGGTGATTTGCAGCAAAATGTCCTTCGACTGCGGCCCACAGAAGCGGGCGGGCCTGCGCTCAGGACGAAGTTGATCGAATAATTGTCAAGGTCAAGAGTGGCGATTGAAATGCCAGGAGCGAGAGTCCCTGGCATTTTTCTTTGTCAGGAGTACAATAATCCCCAATCCCCAATCCCCAATCCCCAATCCCCAATCTCCAATCCCCAATCCCCAATCCCCAATCCCCAATCTCCAATCCCAAATCCCAAATCCCAAATCCCAAATCCCAAATCCCAAATCCCAAATCCCCAATCCCCAATTACCACCCACCAACCCCCAAAAACCCCATGACCCTGCCTACCGACTTTCTCTCCGAACTCAAACGCCATTTTCATGGCGAAGTGCTGACGGACAGCGCCAGCCGAATCCTCTACAGCACCGACGCCAGCATTTACCAGATGATGCCGCTCGGCGCTGCGGTTCCGCAGACTCAGGACGACCTGATTTGCGCCCTCGAACTGGCCGCCAAGTATCAGATTCCGGTTTTGGCGCGCGGCGGAGGCTCCTCGCTGGCCGGCCAGGCGATTGGCCCGGCCCTGATTCTGGATACATCCCGTTACCTCAACAAAATCGTCGAAATTGACCCGCAAGCGCGGACGGCCACCGTCGAGCCGGGCCTGGTGCTGGCGCGTCTGAATGCGGCCGCGGCCCGGCATGGGCTGCAATATGGGCCAGACCCGGCCTCCGCCGAACGGGCCACAATCGGCGGCGTGATTGCCAATAACGCCACCGGCGCGCACTCGATTCTGTATGGCATGTCTGCCGACCATATCGCTTCAGCCGAGGTAATTCTTTCGGATGGCAGCTTGGCTGCCTGGGGGGATGTCGAAATTAGTAATTTTCAATTGGTAAATGAGCATCCCCAATCCCCAATTACCAATCCCAAATTACCAATTACCAATCGCCAATTGCAGATTTTGAGGGCCATTGCCAGCCTCCGCGCAACCTGCGCTGACGAAATCCGCGCTGGCTGGCCGAAAACCTGGCGCAACTCTGCCGGATATCGCCTGAACTACCTGCTGCCCTGGTCGCCGGCAACCCCGCCCCAGTGGGGAAACACCCCCTACCCACCAGTTACCAATCACCAATTACCAATTACAGACCTTCAACCTTCAACCTTCAACATGGCGACCTTATTGGCCGGTTCTGAAGGCACACTGGCGGTGATCCGCACGGCGACGGTGCGCCTGGTGCCCAAACCGGCCGCCACCATCTTGGGCGTCCTGGCCTACGAGAGCGTTGCCGCCGCCTGTGACGATGTTCCGCGCCTGCTGGCGTTACGGCCCTCGGCGGTCGAGCTGATTCCGCAGATGTTGGTGCGCCTGGCGCGGGCCGTCCCGGCTTACTCGGCCCAATTGGCCTGGGTGCGGGGCGACCCCTCAGCGTTGCTGGTGGTCGAATTTAGCGGCGAGACAGCCGCAGGGCTGCGCGAGCGCGTCCAGTCCCTTGGCCGGGACGTGGTCATCGCCGAATCCGCTGTTGAACAAGCCCGCGTCTGGAACGTCCGCAAAGTTGGGCTGGGCTTGCTCGATTCCGGGCCTGGCCCAAAACGGCCCGTCGCCTTCATCGAAGACTGCGCCATCCCGGTTGAAAACCTGGGCCTGTTTGTGCGCGAACTCGATAAAATCCTGAGCGCGCACGCCACGATTGGCGCGTACTACGCCCACGCCTCGGCTGGGACGCTCCACGTCCGGCCTTTGCTGGATCTGCGGACGGGCGCGGGCGTGCAATCGCTGCGCAGCATCGCCGAGGCGACCCTGGCCCTGACCCTGCGCCTGGGGGGTGCCATGTCGAGCGAACACGGCGACGGGCTGGTGCGTTCGGAATTTCTCGAAGCGACCTACGGCCCGGCTGTGGTGGCCGCCATGCGCGCCCTGAAACGGGCCGCCGACCCGCACAACCTGCTCAACCCCGGCAAGATTTTGGATACGCCCCCGCTTGACAGCCACCTGCGCTACGGCCCGGATTATCGCTCGCAGGGCTGGGACTCGACTCTCGATTTTGGGGCGCAGGGCGGCCTGAGCGCGGCGATTGAGCAGTGCAACGGCGCGGGCGTCTGCCGTAAACAGGAGGGCGTGATGTGCCCGTCTTTTCAGGCGACCGGCATCGAAATGTTCAGCACACGCGGACGCGCCAACTTAATGCGCGCGCTGATCAGCGCCAAACCGGCCGCGCCGCCCGAAGCCGATCTCAAACGCGCCCTTGACCTGTGCCTGGCCTGCAAGGGCTGCAAATCCGAATGCCCGAGCGGCGTCGATCTTGCCAAGCTCAAATATGCCTATCTCGAACAGTATTACCGCAGCCACGCGCGCCCCTTGCGCGACTATCTCTTTGGCTACATCGGCCCGCTGGGCGCGCTGGTTGCTGTGTTGCGCCTGGGGCGGCCGCTTAACGCCGTCATGTCCACCCGCTTGGTCCGCAAGATCATCGATCCGCTTTTTGGGATAAACGAAAAGCGGCCCCTGCCTCGATTCGGACTCTCGCGCCCGCAGCCGATTCGCCCTTCAGCCCATTCTGTCGCGCACTCCCCCCAGCCTGCCTCTGCTCAACGGGATCCTGCCGTGAGCGGAGCGAGCGCAGTCGAAGGGCCTTCCCTGATACCCGAAACCTCAATTCCTGACACATCCTCCCGTGAAACCGTTTTGTTCCTGCCAGACGCCTTCACCCGCCATTTTGAGCCGGAAATTGAACAAGCAGCCTTGTTCCTCCTGGCTGCCGCCGGGATCGACTGGATCGAAATCCCGCTCCTGGGGGCGGGCCGGACGCTGATTTCGAAAGGTTTCCTGCCCGAAGCGCAGACTCACCACCTGAAACTGCTCGACGCCATCCGCCGCCTTGACCCGGGTGGGGAACTGCCCATCCTGGGCATCGAGCCATCCGAGCTGTATACCCTCAAAGACGAACTGCGCGATCTCGTCCCCGCTGAACGCCGCCCCGAAGCGATTGCCATCGCCGCCCGCGCTTTCCTGGTGGACGAGTTTCTTATCCGAAACAGCCCTGGCGCTCACAATCAGCGCGTAGCCAATATTTTTTCGCCAAGCCCTGAGCGGAGCGAGCGCAGTCGAAGGGCGAATCTTGAGAAAGCCCCAACGGCGGCCCCTGAAACCGTCCTTCGACTGCGGGCTGCGGCCTCCGATCAGGACTTGCAACATTCCAACCTTAAACCTTCAGCCGTTCTCCTCCACGGCCATTGCTACCAGAAAGCCCAACCGCCCGCGCCAGACGGATTCCCGGTCGGCCAGGCGGCGACAGCGACCTTCCTGCGCGCGCTCGGTTTCGATGTAGAAATCGTCCCATCCGGCTGCTGCGGCATGGCCGGCGCGTTTGGCTACGAAAAAGAACATTATGATGTTTCGATGGCGGTGGGCGAGTTGGTGCTTTTGCCCACTGTCCGCGCGGCCAGCCCTGAGACTCAGATTGCCGCCCCCGGGGCCTCCTGCCGCGCCCAGATCGCGGACGGCAGCCCGCGCGCCGCCGACCATCCGCTCGTGATTGCGGCCCGCTGGTTGGAGGGTTGACAGCCCCAAGCAGTTGTAAAGGAATAACGCCGCAGTCGAAGGACATTTCCCCGCAAATCACCCCGCGACTACGCTCCCTTCGACTACGCTGAGAAACGCTCCGCTCCCTTCGACTCCGCTCAGGGCGAAGAAATCTTCATGGGTCACTCTCAAAGCCGATAGCTTTTGGTTTTCCTTGGTGTACTTTATGCCCTGCGTGGTTAAAGGTTTAACCTTGGCCCGCCGACAAGACATCCAAACTGTGCCGCAATACTTTTGCAAGCCCTGAGACCAGACAGTTTTCAGCGGGTCTTTCGCTTTTTCAAAACCGGGCGGGTCTGACTGTATAATTGTTATGTACCAGACCCTCAAGGTCTTCGCCAGCACCTCCTCGAGGTCGGGTAGCGAGTTCAGTTCGGCCTTTGGTCTTCTGGCACTGCCACCAAACCTTGTCACTTCCTGAATTCACCAGGCAAGGCAGACCTTCGGGTCTCTTTCTCGAAATTTTTGGAGATTCGAACATGGAACCTATCTCAACCGCCTTACTTGCCGCCGCGCTGGTCAAAGTGGCAGAAAAACTGGCCGAAAAAGCCATCGTTGACCCGGCCTTGAAAGCCGGGCTGGAGCCGTTTCACAAATGGCTGACGGGCGGATATGACCGGGCAAAAGCGGAAGAAGAACTGCGCCAGATAAAACTGAGCGCCTTGGACGAATTTCTCGCGCAGGAGCAGGATAAATTTCAGCGGATGGAGAGGATCAATGCGCTAACCGATTTGTCTCTTGAAACCCATCAACTATTGGCAGCCTGTGCGGTCGAGATGGTCAGGCCAATGCCGCGCACTGTTCCCTTGAGCCTGCTCCAAAGTTTGGGATTGGAAGACCATGACCGCGAGTGGCTGGCAGTTTATTTATCGCACTTGCGCCGCCTGCTGGCGAAAAGCGAATATAAACCCTTGATTGATTTTGCGGATGGGATTGCCCAGCGTGGTTTGCTGGAAGGGCTTACGCGCGAGGTCGAGCAAGTTCTCTTGACCACCAGAATACTTGTCAGTTATGTGCGTCTGATGGCCGAGGCCCGTCACCTGACTGACGACGACGCTCAAAGCCTCGATCAATACCTTGCCCTGGGACGCAAAGAATGGGGCGGGCTGATGCTCCCCATGATTCGCCAACGCACCGATGACGGGCGCAGTTATCGCCTGAAGCAAATCTTTGTGCCGCTGTTTTTGCAGGACAGACGGGCCGAAGAACAAGCGCGCCAAAAGATGGAACACCCGCAACGCAACCCGCAGCGCATGGCGCGTGAAGAAGAGGACCGCGCCCGTCCGGTTGGCTTTATTGAACTTTTAGAGCGTTATCCGGCCAGCATCCTGGTTGGCAAACCCGGCAGCGGCAAAACCACCTTGCTCCGGCGCGCGGCCCTGGCATTTGCCGAAGGCAGCGCCGCTGAAGAATTGGGCTGGCGGGGAAAGTCGCTCTTTCCAATTTTTGTGCGTCTGCGCAACTTTAGCAGCTTTTTGAAGGAAAATCCTGAAGGGAAAAAATTTAGCGATCCCGGCCCGGGCGCTTTGCTGGGATACCTGAAAAACAAGTATCAAAACGACGAAGATATGTCGCTCACCCCCGATTTTTTCAGCCGCCGCCTGTCAGAAGGCGACTGCCTGGTTTTGCTCGACGGACTGGATGAAGTTGCCGAAGGACGCGACGTTGTCGCCCAATTCATCAACGCCTTTATCAAGAGTTTCCAAACCGGCAACTACTTTGCGATCAGTTCGCGCCCGGGCGGCTATGGCCGGGATGAAGAAACCGCCCTGCGCGCCGCGCACCTGGCGCGCGCCGAAGTCAGCCCGCTCGACCCGAACGGCATCCGCCAGTTGATTGAAAACTTGCTGGCGGTGATGGAATGGGCCAACGAAACCGAGCGCCGCGCAGCCATGCAGGATTTGCCTGCCTGCATCCTGGCTTCCAGCGACCTGACCGGGCTGGCCTCCATCCCGCTCTTTTGTTCGGCGTTGGTCCAAGTCTACAAATACAACAAAGCCAAACTGCCTGAGCGCCGGGTGGATGTGCTCGATGAAATCGTGACCCTGCTGCTCGGCCACTGGCATGCCTCCAAGGACGATCTGACTGCCGCCAAAGAAATGGGGATGCAAGACGGCACGCGTAAGGTTTATAAAAGCGTCGATGAATCGATTGAGTACAAATACCGTCGTTTGCGCTACCTGGCTTATTACATGCATACCGAGGCCCGCCAATATGAGATTGACGCCCCAACCGCCCGGAATGTCCTGGCGCGTTATTTCACGGAGAAAGAACGCATCAAGGATGGCGATCAGGCCCAGGACTATGCCGAAGGCTTTTTGCTCAACTCGCACGAGCGGAGTGGTTTGCTGGCAGAAATTACTGCCGCCGCAGAAAGCAAGCCCGCCACGTATGCCTTCATCCACCAAAACTTTGCCGAGTTTTTAGCCGCCACCGAGCTGGTCAATCGCGGCCATTTGGTCGAATCAGTCTTGGAACACATCGCAGACCCGTGGTGGGAACAGGTCATTTTGTTTGCCGGGGCGCGCCGCGGTGAATTCGACCACCTGCGCGCTGAAATGGTTGGCGGGCTGATGGATGCCGCACAAGGTAAAGCGCCGGGCTGGGAACGCCGTCTGACCATGGCCGGCCATCTCGCGCGTGACATGGCCGGTCATCTGGATGGCGCGGTACGCGAAGAGTTGGAACAACAGCTGTATGACCTGGCTACCGATCCGCAGCTTGCCCCAAAAGCGCGCGCATCCTTTGCAGACGGGCTCGATGAATTGGGCTACACCCCGCCCGGCCTGTATACCTTTATCCCCATTGTGCAGCAAGAAACCGTGGAGCGGGATGCTATCCCGCTTGCCGTGAAGCAAGGTGCTATGGAGCGGGATAACATCCCGCCCTACGCTGTAAAGCAAGAAACCGTGGAGCGGGATGCTATCCCGCTTGCCGTGGAGCAAGATGCCATGCGGCGGGATAACATCACGCCCTACGCGGTAAAGCAAGAAACCGTGGAGCGGGATGCTATCACGCATGCCGTGAAGCACGTTACCATGCGGCGGGATATCATC
>JAVEWN010000079.1:0-15746 GCA_034004515.1 Anaerolineales bacterium
CGCTCTTCCGATCTCCAATCTACGAATGATGGCAATAGTTTCAAGGAGTTTTTTGGTATCATCATCCCAAGAAAAATTATGGAACTCAAAGAGCGAATCATCGCCTATTTTCTGCATGGCAGAGACCGCGAGACACAGCCAGAAAAAGGTAGGGTAATCATCACGATTACAGGCAATCCGATTGACAATATCTGATTCGAGCTCAACAAAATCTTGAAGCGCATGACCTTCCCCAGTTCGTTCAAAATCCACCACCCAGGCATTGTTGCTATCATCGATCAGTATATTATCCGCATGTAAATCGCCATGAGTAATTGCGGTGCGCGTTTCGCTTACCCAACTGGCATCTTTGCGGCTGCCATTGGCAACATCTTCTATTAACCAACTGAGCGGATCTTTTGCAGAAATTTTAGACCACAACTCGCTTCCCATCGCGCCTTCCGGGTTTAAAGGCCTAAAATTAACAGCCCGCTGAAACCATTCATCACCCCAAACCGAACAATAAAGCTCAAAGAGAGAGACTTTAGAAACTTTTTTAGACCTTTTATAATGATCGCGCCAGGTATGGGAGAAAAAACGATTTAAGGTATGTTCAATTTTTTCAATAGGCTCTATCTTAAAGAAATGCGGAAATGTTTGCTCTATATTCCCGACATACGAGAGCTTGATTGCGCCAATATCCCATAAAACAACATTTCCATCCATTTTTGGGCAAAAACTTCCGGCCAGGCGGCGGTCGATATATTTTCTAAAGCAATCAACTTCTTTTACAACTTTGTGACAACGTGCAAACTTGACAATTACTGGCTGAAAATCATCTTCATATACCTTCAAAACGACAGAGCGAGGCCGCGGAGCGGTTATCAGGCCCAACCCAGAGTTCCCAGGGAGTAATTTTTCAAGACGCAGATGCTGCGCTTCTGGAAAAAGTATAGAGAGCGCATCAACGATTTGATCGTGATATTCTGGCGAAACAGATTCAGTAAACAGGGTGCGAGCGGTGAGATAAAGTAAATCCGCAGGTACAATTTTTAATTTACGGGCTGAAGCGGATTTTTTCAAAATCTCTGCATCTAATGCGTTTTTTATGGCAAGCGGACCATCTTCCTTGCCCACAAAGTGGGCAGCGCCTTTCTCCTGGACACTTTTCATCGCAATTTTAATATTCCCGTGGCCGCTTACCACAATTCCAGAGGCTGGTTTTATTTTCGTAACCAATTCCAACCCGCTGGTGTCGTCTTCATCCGAGTCGTCAATAAGCCGCATGTCTACCAGGCCCAAATGGCAACGATATTGCCTGGCCTTATGCTGGGCATCTTCGATCAACCCATCGCCGGAACCTTGAGCAACTACCGGATAAAAACCCCAGTGTGAAACCAAATCCTGATATATGCGAGCCGTTCGCTCATCGTTATCTACAATCAAAACGCGGGGAACTGTATCTAACATAGATATAAGTCTGCCAGTGCCAGCCATTTATTAATCCTTTCCTTAAGATTCGGTCTCGTCAACAATTGGAAGTTTGATCGAAAATATGGCACCTGGCAGATTATTATCCGCAGGTAGCAGGCGGATTGTGCCTTTCATTTCTCTTACGAGTAAGCGGGTAAGTAATAACCCAAACCCGCCGCCCTCTTCAGGGTTGTCTTGGGAGCTTTGCTTGGTGGTTACCTGACGGCGAAAGATGGTGGGGCGCACTTTCTCGTCCACTCCAGGCCCGTAATCTCTGAAGATAATCTCAACCCGTCCGTCTTCTAAAATATGAGTAGCAAGATCGATTTTTTTATCAGGAAGATCGGACATGAAGCGATCCGCGTTGCGCACTAAATGCCTGAGAATGCGCTGAATCTCCATGGGATTGGCAAAGACACGAGCGCCCTTAGCATTTAACTGTTGATCTAATACTTTTATATTACGCTGACGGGCCAAAGGTTGAATATACTGCTGGATGGTTGCGTCCAAGTCCAGCACACGCCGGGGAGTGGTGCGCCAGGAACCGACACTCGCTAATTTTTCTGCGCTCTCATCTACTAATTGGGCATACTCACAAAGCTGCTGGTTTTCGCCTGAAAATTCTTTGATTAAGTAAGCCAGGCCGCGAATTTTGCCTACCTCGTTATTAATATCATGAGCGATATCGGACGCGCCAGCGGTCATCGCTGAAACTGTAGAAAGAAAGGCGTTTTCTTCGCTGTCACGCGCGCGCTCAAAAGCCCATCCAAGGTTGCGGGCAACCATTTTCATCAACGTTATATCTTCTTTATCAAAAATTCCTGTTTCACGTTCCAAAACCAAAACGCCCAATAGAACCGGCTCATTATTCATTACGCTAACGCATAATTCTGCCTTTGTATCAGGGTTTACCAGCAAATAATTATTGCTGCTAGAAACATTGTCGATATTCAGGCACTCCATATTTTTAGATTTCAAGGACTTGGCAGCAATGCTGCATGCCAAAGAAGGATTCTTTCCAGCTTTTAGGGGGAAAATCTGCGACGCGATTAGCCCTGCGTTTTTTGTATAAAACTTAATCGTCTCCGGGATAAATTTTAGGATATTTTCATCTTTATCATATTCCAAGACCCCAATATGAATTCCGCAAGAGCCAAAATACTCCTGCAATTTTTTCAAAACCGCGTCCAATATTTTTTCCAGTTCCCACTCCTTACTGATTACCTGGGCAACTTCGAGGGCTGTATTTAACCGCTTCTGGCGACGGCCCTCATCCATACGGCGAACATCAGAAATAGCCACTGCGGCCAGGCTTGCAAAACATAAAGCGTGGTGAATCTCTAACTTGGAAAACTGGTGTTTACGGCGGTAATCTAAATAAAGGATTCCTAACGCTTCCTGAGAAAACGGGTCATGGATTGGCACGCCCAGCATTGCCTTCACGCCTTCATCACAAATAAAGTGGTGGGTAGAAATATCCAGCTGCTCAATCAAGATATCTTCCCCGTGAACATCTTGAATTTTTAACATGCCTTCTTTTAAAACATGGGCAGAGACCCCTCCCACTCTGGGATTTTTTTTGATGCTCGTGAGCGGGGATTTTAACTGACCCGCGTGCCCAATATTTTTAATATCAAACTGATAAGGGCGCTGACTATCCGCACTAATTGGATAAATAATCGCCCAATCCGCATGGCTTATCTGGCAAGCAGTCTCGCAGATCAGACCAAGCGTCTTTTTCAATTTTCCGTGGGGAGCCGTACCCAAAATCTTGTAATTTGCATCCAGCAAAGCTTCGCTTTTTTTGCTTTCACGCAGGGTTTCCCAAACCAGCCCAGCGTAGTCTAGAAGAGTTTGCAAACGCGTCAATGCTTTTGGGCTAAGTTCCTGCCCATTATGCTTGTTATCTACAATCACGATGCCAAAAATATTATTGCCTGCCCGAACCGGCAAGATTGCACACGTATCCAGCGCAAACTCCCGGGTAATTGCCTCGGGCAAGCGTTGGCCTATTTCATCGATCCCAATCACCTTCATAGCACCAGACAACATAACTTCCGCAAGGGCGCCTGGCAAGCCATCCAAAGAAATTTTCACGCGTCTCACACTGTCAGCAAAAGGCGTCTGACGAACACTATTATGGGATAATTCATCTAAGAAATCATCAAAATTATATCGACGTTCCAAATCCCTGATCCAATCGCTCTCTGCTTTAGCCTTTTGTTCTGTTCCGATACCTGCACAACCCTGCAAAATATTTTGATTTTCAGAGCGCATAAAAAATAAGGCGCGGTTAAACTCTAGTCCGAAGTTGGCCGTGGCGATAGTTAATACTGTAAGCCAATGATGCCCTTCATTTCCCCGAGCAATCCTGAGCATTTCGACGCTGGCTCGCTGTAAAACCTGCATTTTCTCAATGTCATTCTGTTCTTCCTGGCGAATTCTTTGCTCCCAACTGTAACCGCTTGCATGAGCCATGACAACGGCAGCCTGGCGGGCAAACATGTTCAGTATTTTTCGCTCATGAGAAGTTAACCTGCGCCGCGCGCTGCCAAAATCTAAAACCAACGCTCCCATCAAGGTTTTTCCCCGCCATAATGGCAAAACAGCTGTATCTTCAAGGGGTACTATCAAGCCGCTGCGCTTGAGGCGTCTGGTTTTCTCTGCAACCTCGTCAGAGGAGAAAATAACCACATCTCTCGATTTCCACAAATCCCCTAGACCCAACCAATCAAAATAAAGTTTTTCCTCGAAACCGGGGTGACAATTTTTACCAGCGCAGACGATCCCAATCAATTTATTTGTGCCCGCCTCCTTTTTTGTAGGCACCCAAAACAGATGTGCGCGGTTAAACCCAAGTTTTATAGATTTTCGTACAATAATTTTCGCTGCCTTTGAAAATTCAGTTTCATGTAATGCGGATTCCATCATGGAACTAACGATCTTTTGCCAGGCAAGCTCTTTCTGAGACATGCGCTCATTTTTCAGGTTTTGGACCACCTGAATCAACTCTTCATACTTGTATCCCTTCAAAATATAGTGCTTGGCACCCGCGCTTCGGACCCTGGAATGAATCTCTGGATCACTCGAACCAGTAATAATGATCGAATCAGATTGGGGACTGAGCGCACTCAGCTCCTCCATAGCGGCTATGCCGTCTTTTCCAGGCCCAAGCAATAAATCTATTAAAAAAATATCGTATGCTTCACCCGAATCGATTACAGTTTGAACTGCGCTGATGGCATCCTCCAAAGAAGCGACGACATCGGCAGTTGCTACCCGGCTCTCGTCAATAAACTTTTTGGCAGTTTCAGCTGAATACTTTTCATCATCAAGTATGAGTACACGACACATTCTGTCCTCCCCTTAGTGAAAGTTGGCGGGAATCTCAAATACAAATTTTGTTCCACCCAAAATGAAACTTTCGGCCACGAAAAGTCTTCCGCCAATTTGCTCGATCAAACTACGAGAAATATAAAGGCCAATGCCACTGCCTTCAGGACGGGTAGAAAATCCTATCTCGAAGATTTTCTCCCATAAACTGTGGTGAATGCCAGGGCCATTGTCTTCGACTACAACCGCAAAGGCGTGGTTTGCATCCATTCTCTCGGGCGTTTGGATGTGGACGCAGACACAGCCTCCCTGATCCGGGCGTAACTCTTGAATCTGTTGAATGGCGTTCAGGGTTAGATTTAGGATAACCTGTTGCAGCGCTGCGCTTTGGCTGCGCACAATCGGCATATCGTCTGGAGGAATAAAAAGCAAGGTGACATGCGCCCTTGCTGCTGGCTCTTTAAGCAGGTTTATGGTTTCTTGCACGATTTGATCCATGCGCAAAACTTCGTCGTGGGCTTTGGCCGTAATCCTGCCAAAGGTGCGGGTAATTCCGCTTAGGGTGCGCGCTTGTATATAAAGCTCGTCAATTTCTTCAACCATTCCCCGCTTCTGTTTTTCATCCGCGTCCAACGACAGAACATTTTTTTGGCTTTTCGACAAGTTTGTTTTGAGATGCTCCAAACGAGAGGCCATCGGCCCCACCAAATTATTGATCTCGTGCACCATGGATTTAGTAAGTTGACCAATCAAAGCGGTTCGCTGCATTAGAATAGCGTGCTCCTGAAAGAACTTCTGCTCAAGGGCCCCACCCAACGCAAGAGCCATGGCACGCACATAAAGTTCCTGCTCACGCGTAATTGCACGAGGCATTTTATCCATCACAAATAGCGCATAGCGTGCCCCCAATTGGCCCGGCACTGGCATGCCGATGCACGAGGCCAGGCGCGGGTATAAATCTAATAAATAGCGAAAATAATCTTCATCCTGCCTGGAAACTTCGTTTTGAGATAAAGTTTTGCGGTCTTCGGCTACATCGCGGACCGGGCTAAAAACGAGAGAGGCCACAGCGTGAGTATTAATAGACTGGGTTCCAGCTTGTTCAGCGATGGCCACGATGCGGCGGGTTGGATCAAAAGCGAACAACAGACACAAGTCAAAGCCCAAAGTTGTGCAACATTCAGACACCAAAGCGCGGATACTGACAGCAGCCCGTGTTCCCAAAGAATCTGAAGAAGAGATCAGATCAAATCCCCTGCAAGTCTCGGCACTCGTTAAGCGAGGCGGGGCTTTCAGAATTTGAATCAAATCGTCGGGCAGCAGAGGCTTTTCGATAAACTCAGCGCCCCGCAACCGCAGGGCCTCCAATTCTGCAGATCGGGCGTCTGCACAAATCCAATCAGTTGCATTGATAACCCGCGTGAGGGGCCATTGATCCAGTATCTGGTTTGCCAAGCCAATCCCATCCATATCGCCAGGCAAGCCCACGTCCACCAGGGCAATATCTGGCGGCGACTGGGCCAAAACATCTAAAGCAGTGCGGGCCGATTCTGCCTCGTCAACACGCTGACCTATTTTTTGCAACCAGCCCGATATCATGGCACGCTGCTCAAGATGATCCTCGACCAGCAATATATGATGCGTGGGAAGATCTGCCTGCAAAAACTGAGATAATTTTGTTTGATGCGGCAAAGCGAAGGCCTCGCCCATTTTAATAAGCGGAGAGTTCTTTAACCAAGAGGGGACGAGTTCCAGCCCAAGCCGGCGCTGGGTGATGTCTACCTCGCGAATCTGGACGTGAACCTTGTCGCCAGGCCAAAACAAATCCAGGGGTTGATTTGCCACCCAGGCCGGCAAACAAGAACGATGCAATAAACCGGTCACTCCCTCTGCAATTTCTACAAAAACCCCATAGACTACCACGCCTGCAACAATCCCTTCAAAAATTTTCTTTTTATCTGCTTTTGCAACAAACTCACTCCAGGCATCAACCTGAACGAGCCGCAAACTCAATTCTAAAGAACGGTCTTTGGCTAAGGGTAATAAAAGTGCGCTTCCTTTCCATCCCACCGGGTAAATTTTTCGCCAATCTGTCTGATCGTCCGCGTCAATGGACATTTCTCGAGTACGAATAATGCCGCGCCGCCCGTCTGCCAGTTCCGCCAACACCCCCATCGGAAGATGTTTGACTGCGCGCACCTCTACCAAACTCAAAGCGTTTTTTTTTGTCACCCCATCCGATCCTCTCCATTTTCATTAAAGAACAAATGGTAGAGAGGCGTTTTCTCGGTATGTAAATAAGGAAGCCTGAAAACAGAATAGACTTCTTCGACATCTGCCAAATCGCCCAAACGGAAAGGCGGGGGGATAAGCTCCAGGTGTAAAATTTTCTCCTGCCAAACCCTGGACTGCGCACTCGATTCTGGATTGACAATTTGGTATCCGGCGAGAGACTGGTCGGGAGCATCGCGAGTAAAAGCAGCCCCAATACTGCGCGCCAGGCCGTTGTCAACCTGGTCTTTGACAATCACTGAAACCTGAAGATGAAAGAATTTCTTAAAGGGGGTCAGCCTGCGCTTGAAATAGGCCTCTGCCCACGTCAAATGCGTCTGTAATACAGAAATATGGAGCGATTTATTTTCACCTGAATTAAGTTTTGAACGAATTGTTTCTAAAAACTTGCGGTCGCCATCTCCCAGCAGGGTCGGCTGGAGGGTAATATTCAGTATCCCGCCATCAGGCAGGCAAGCCAGGGCGCGCCAGACTTGTTCCGGTGCCCTGAGGCTGGTTTGCCAGAAACCGATCAGAGGCCGAACGCCGCCCTCCAGCGGCAAATCCACTTTACCACGCCAAATTTGTGACACAACAGCCTGCTGATCGGAAAGAAAATGCGAGCCGGTTGCCTCCAAAAAGTCATCGCGCGATTCCAGCGGTAGCAGCACAAAATCGAGCGGGAAGCTGGATTCCAATTCGCGGGCATAGTTCAGAGCATCTTGCCTGGCCTGTTCTTCTGTTAAAGCGCAAACTTTTCCCAGCAAACTTAAATGTAAAACCTGGCCGGGGTTTGAAAAACAGCGTAAAGAAATGGTGCGGCAGTCCGCAGGCTCGCTGCCTGTTTCCATATCAAAAACTGAGCGCCCTTCCACAAAGAATTTCAAACGATCGAGGGCCTCCTCAAGTAACACTCCCGAATTAAAGCCCCAGCGTAATTCCACCCACTCTTTTGGAGGACGGGGCAAAACGGAAAACCCAAAAGTGGATTTCCACCGGTGATTCCCCAATTCCGTTTCACAGTGCCGCGTTTCGATCCACAACATAATATTTATCCTCCCAACTAAATTTATCAACCTTTGGGGCGCAGCAAGGTCAGCAAAGTATTGGTGAGTTTTTCAACTTTATCCTGATTGCCCATTGACGCCGGACGAGGCGCACCACCTAGTGGAGAGGGCGAAGGATCGGGGGAAACCGGCATATCGGGAGCATTATCATCCAGATTCTCACGAAGCGCCTCCGCTAAATCGGCAAGGACGCTCATGATTTCGGTATTGAGCGACTGTCCATTTGAGGCTGCCTCAGAGACCGCATGAGCAATCTCTGCAAAGGTATCATATTGCCGCTTCCAAGCCCTGCGTTTATTTTCCACCTCGATACTTTTGAGATCAATTTGGCGATATATTTCCTGCTGTTCAGCACTCGCATTGAGCCTCATCTTTTTGATCAATGCATCCTGCTCGGTAACGCGGCGTTCCAAATTTTGTTTTTGAGCCAGTATCTCAATATCATTCTTATTTTGCCTTCCTTGAATTTGTATATTTCTCACCAATTCAAGGAATTTAGGGTCCGGATTAAAACCCTGCATTTCAGCATCGATCAGCACCAGCGCGCGATTACGCGTCGCGGGGTTGGGCTGCTGCCGCAAAAAGCGCGAAAGGCTTTTATCTCCTTTGCTGCGAGATGCTTCCCAAAGAGATTCATGGGTATTGGCGCGAATATATTCCCGGATATCCACTTCCAAAGACTTAACCAGACCCTTAAGTGGATCGCGAACCGCAAACACTTGCAAGGGATTTAAGACACAGTATTTAAAAAAGACAGAGATAGAAATGCTTGCGCCGTCAATGGTGTTCTCTGAAACCAACTCCGTTTCGCCAGTTAATTCCTTTGCGGTAACGTATTGGATCAAATATCTGCCGGAGGGCAGTTCATGAAGGCCTCCCTGATCAATTTTTTTTAAGTCCCCATTCGGCCAGGTGACGATGGAAAAAACTTTAGGAGGTAAATTAAAATAATGGGCACCCACGCCATTTCGAACCCGAAACTCATAGCCCTGAGCCACGAGCTGCCCCTCTTCAAAAGATACATCCTCGGGACCGCGCCCTCTACCGCGGAGCGCAACAAGCCAATGGATTGGATTATTAAACTCAGACATAAAACCTCCCATAAGAACCCGCCAACCTGAGTTGGCAGCTGTCCAAACGCCAACTACAGGCTTGTAAAAGTGTTATTCCACAGTTTTGATGGTCTTGTCGCCCGGCGGAAATTCAACCTTTAACCACGAAGGGCACAAAGTACACCAAGGAAAACTAAAAGGATTAAAAATCTGCATTATTCAGGTAATCCGTGTCCAAAAGCCTTTAAACTTCGCGCCCTTTGCGCACTTCGTGGGGAAAACCTTAAAAAAGCTCACCGTTAAAGAAAATCTCAAAATTCTTTTACAAACTCCTAAGCCCAAAACCCCATTTTCTTAGCCTGCTACCAAAGTCCTATTTTATTATTGCACGCATTTCGCATAAATAGCACGTGATAATATGCAGAAGTTTTCTTGCTAAATGTAATATCAACGGCCCCACCTGGCCTGCCAATCGGGTTCGGGGTCTTCGGTTAGCTGGCGCAGGTCGGAGCCGTCCAGGCGCATGATGAACAAATCGGCGTTGCCGGTGCGCTGCGAATTGAACACAATCCACTCGCCATCTGGCGAAAAGGCGGGCGCGGCGTTGTTGCCGCCGCTCGTCAGCTGCAAAAACTCGCCGGTCGGGATTTCATAACGGATAATTTCATTATTTCCGGGCGAACCGGCAAAGAAGAGCAAAAAACGTCCATCTGGCGACCAATCGACGCTGCCGCCGGCCCCCACCAAACGGCCGTTCGTGACCGTTGAAACCTGGCTGCTGGCAAGATCTAAAATATAAACTTCATACATGCCCGGCGTTTCTGGCTGCGACATGACAAACGCCAGGCTGGCCCCATTCGGCGACCAGGCCGGGCTGGCAATATTGCCCGCGCCATCATAGAGCAAACGCGGATTTTTGCCTTCGCGCGTCATCAGCCATAAATCCGAGGGCTGCCCGTCGACACTGTTCGCAAACGCAATCAGGCTGCCATCCGCCGAAAAAGCCGCCGAGGAAATCTGGCCGACATCCTCGCTCAGGCGGGTCAGAATTGCGGCCTGCAAATAGAGCAGGTATAAGTTAAACATGCCGCCGCGGTTGGATGCGAACAAAATCGCGCCGCCATCCGGCGAGAAAATCGGGTAATAATCGTGGGCGCGCTCGGCGGTCAGGAGCGAAACGCTGCCGCCCTTGGGCGAAATCATGCACAAATGATTGATCTCGCGCCGCGTGCAGGTGAAGACAATCCGCCCGGCGAGGCTGTCCAGGGCAGGGGCCAGGCTGGGGATGGAAAACAGAGCCGGTTCAGGCTGGCTTTCCTGGGGGATTGGAGATGCGCTCGGCACTGGAGGCGACTCGACAATTGGAGAGGGGAGCGGGGCCGGGAGCAGCCACCAGCTGAGCGCAAACGCCCCGCTTACGGCCACCAAAACAATCGGCCAGAGCCAGGCTGAGGCGGCGGAAAGCGGCCTGCGGGGCGCGGCCGGCGGGGCCGGGATCGGGCGGGCCGGTGCGGCGGGGGGTAGGAAATGCCACTCGCGCAGCAAGCCGGCGGCGGGTGAGGCGTCCGCGCCCAAGCGCCCGGGCAAAGACTCGGCCTGGACGCGGCAGGCCAGGCAAACCGTCAGAAAAAACTCTGTCGCGCTCTCAAACTGAGCGGTGGGAGTGGGGTCAAGCGCGCGCGGTAAAATCCGCAGCCCAAATTCGGGCAGTGGCTCGGCCAGCAGGCTTTTGAACAAGACGGCCAGGGCGCGAATGTCCTCCTGCGGTTTTTCAAGCGGGCGGGCCTCGAAAAGATGACCGAGATAGAGACGGCCGGCGCGGTCCAGGATGACATTTTCGGCGTGGGGCGGGTGCGACCAACCGGCCTTGTGCAAGCCATCGACTTGGGCCGCGAGCATTTTCAGAGCCGCGAGGGCCTCCAGCAGCGCAAGCTGACCGTTTAAACGGCTGAGGGGCGGCCCCTCGACATGGCCTTCGGCCAGAAAAGCATCCTGACCGACTTCAAACAGACCATAAAAAGGCAAAAGCCCAGCCTGGAGGTACTTCCCCAGGGCTTGGGCTTTTTGTTCGAGCCCGCGCCGGCTTTCATCGTCGAGCGGCGCAGAAAGGTGGTGCAGGCTGACCAGTTTGTTCTGCTGGAGGTCCCAGGCGCGGTAGACGCTGGCCTGACCGGGCAGATTTTCGTCTACACGAAAACGGTTCCAGAGTAACTGCCCAGACCAGGCGTTCATTTATTCTTCACTGCTGTAGCGCCCGACGATGCGCAAAATGTCGAACCCTTCGGCAAAGGGCAATTCGGCCAGGGTTCCGTGCCGGATCATGGTGGCGCGCAACAGGTCGCGCTGGAAGTAGTATTTATCGGCGTAGGTTTCGTATTGGGCGAGGGCCGTCAGCTTGGCCTCGACATCGGCTGCGCTGACTTCGACCAGAAAATGCGGGAAAAAGTTGTAGCTGGAGCGCACCACGTCGAAGCCCAGCACGGTAATCCCGCGAAAGGCCCGCAGGGCTTCCTCGGTCATGGTGTTGTGATCCTGGTGAATATCCTGTTTGGAGTGCACAAAAACAATATCCGGTTGAAAATCTTTGCGCAGTTTTAGAAAATATTCCAGGATCTCCTGGCGGGCTTTATCAAAGAGGCGGGTGCTGAATTCGCGCAGGATCACGCCTTCTGGCGGGACGCCCAAAGCGGCCATGCTGCGATAATGTTCTTGAACCACGTTCTGGAGGAGCGGGTTTTTTTGATTATCCGAGAGGGTGACGCACAGAATTTCGCTCTTGCTGCCGATATTGTGAATCAAAGCGCCGCAGCCCAGTTCGATATCATCGGGATGGGCGCCGAGGAAAAGCAAGCGTTTGCCGGAGAAGATCATTTTTGTCCTGAGGGTGGGCGGCGGCCAAAATTTATTTGGTCGCCAGAATGCCGCCGATAACCTTGGTCATGACCAGTTTGCCATCCCGGGCGAACCAATTGCTGGCAACCTGCTCAATTTTGGCGATCAGGGCTTCGTACTCGTCTTTGCCGCTGAACAGGCTCGTCCACAGTTTACGGTCTTCGCTGAGGGAGGCCCGGACGTAGTCCATAAAGGGCGCAACCTGGGGGAAGGTGAGCGGGTTTTCAAAGGTCAGCAATTCTGTTTTATCAAAAATGGCGGCGATGGTTTCAAAGATTTCACCCTTGAAGCGGCTTGAACCGGGCATGGGCGGAATCGGCAGCTGGGTGGCTTCGGTGATGATGTCGTAGAACATTTTTTTGTTTTCGGGGAGCGGGCCGGTCACGAACAGGCGTCCGCCGGGCTTGCGCAAGACGCGGTGCGCTTCGCTGAAGGTGAATTTCAAATCGGCGGCGTAGTAAATGGCAAAGGCGCTCGAGAGAAAGTCGAAACGGTTGTCTTCAAAGGCAAAGGGCTTGTTAAAGTCGAGGAACTGAAACTCGATATTCTTATCGCCGCGTTCGGCTTGTTTGGCGCGGGCTTTGGCAAGCAATTCTTCAGAGAAATCGCCGCCGATGATCTTGGCCTGGCCGTGGGTGGCATCACTATAAAGGAAGCACTGCTTGCCCGCGCCACAACCGACATCCAAGATCTGCTGGCCGGGCTGCGGGTTGAGGACTTTGATATTCCAGGCGTCGATGTTGCGCGCGCCGTATTTCTCGTGAATGTCGATCCGTACCAATAAATCTTTGGCGGTTTCCTGATAGTTAATTTCCATCTTTCTCTCCTGGTTGGCGTTGAACAGCGGTTATTTTTAAATGAAGGCCGCAAGGCGGGCGAAGGTCTCCCGGCGGGTTGGCAAAAATTATACCAGAATCAATTCAAAATTCAATCGCTGAATTTTGAAAATGTGCTAAACTTGGGCAACATCCACCCCAACGAACGGAAAACGAGCATGGCATCCAAAACCAGTATTCAGGCCGTCAAAGGCACCCGCGAATTTTATCCCGAAGAAATGGCGCTGCGCAATTATCTCTACGCGAAAGCCGGGGCTGCCGGGCAGGCCTTTGGCTACCAGGAATGGGACGCGCCCTTTCTGGAGACGATTGACCTGTACGCGGCCAAATCGGGCGAAGAACTGGTCAAAGAGCAGTCTTTTGTCTTCAATGACCGGGGCGGCGACCCGATCACCCTGCGGCCCGAACTGACCCCCAGCCTGGCGCGGATGATTGCGGCGCGCCAGGGCCAGCTGGCTTTTCCGCTGCGCTGGTGGTCGTTTGGGCCTTTCTGGCGTTACGAGCGGCCCCAAAAAGGCCGCAGCCGCGAATTTTTTCAGTGGAATATCGATTTATTGGGCGTGAGCTGCCCGGAGGCGGATGGCGAGTTAATTGCCATTGCGGCCACCTTTCTCAAATCGGTCGGGCTGACGCCTGAGATGGCTACCATTTTCGTCAATAATCGCAGGCTGATGGATGCGCAGTTCGAGGCGATCAGGATCTCCCCAGAAAAACGGCTGGAGGTTTCAGGGCTGGTCGACCGACGCTCCAAAATGGCCCCAGACGCCTGGGAAAGCCTGGCGCTGGAAAAAGGGATCAGCGGCGGGCAACTGGCGGGCTTGAAGCAAGTTCTCGGAAATTACGATCTATGGCGGGAATGCGAGGAGCTGGTGAGGCTTTTCAAGGCGCTGGCAGCCTTGGGGGTCTCCGAATATGTCAAATTTGACCCGAACATTATGCGCGGGCTGCTGTACTACACCGGGACTGTTTTCGAGGCTTTCGATCTCTCTGGCAGCGTGCGGCGCGCGATTTTGGGCGGAGGCCGCTACGATAACTTGCTGGGTGACGTGGGCGGCGATCCGCTTTCGGGGGTCGGTTTTGCGATGGGCGATGTGGTGATTGGGATTATCCTGCAAGAAAAGGGGCTGCTGCCGGCCTTTGTGCCTTCGCCCGCGCCGGTGCTGGTGACGGTTTTCGATGAAAGCCTGTGGATGAACGCTCTGGGTCTGGCCAGTGAACTGCGCGCTGGCGGGCTGAGGGTTTTATCGTACCCTGAACCGGCCAAGCTGTCGAAGCAATTTAAGTTTGCCGACCGGATGGGCATCCAGGTTGTGACCGTCGTCGGGCCGGATGAAGCGGCCAACGGCCATGTGACCGTTAAAAACCTGAGCAACGGCACACAAGAAACAGTCGAACGCGCTGAGACGTTCAAGACCATCGTCAAAATCCTTGAAAGCGCGGCAGAGCGGTGATATAATCGGCGGGCTTACAAAAAGTAAGCCGCTTATGGCGGGTGTAGCTCAATGGCAGAGCGCTACACTGTGGATGTAGTTGTTGTGGGTTCGAGCCCCATCACCCGCCCTTAAAAGACTTCCGGCTGCGGAGGTTTTTTTTGTTACCCAGCCCGCCCAGGCTGGGGTTCAGGAAGAGGCGAGCGCGGCGGGCAGGTTAATCGAGCGGGCTTTTGACGGCCAGTCCGCCGCGGTGCAGGACGTGGGTGTAGATCATGGTGGTGCGGACGTCTTTGTGGCCGAGCAGTTCTTGAACGGTGCGGATGTCGTAGCCGTTTTGGAGCAAATGAGTAGCAAAACTGTGTCGGAAAGTATGACAGGTGACGCGCTTCTGGATATTTGCTTTGTGGGCCGCTTCTTTGACGGCGCGCTGCAGGGCAGATGGGTCGAAGTGATGGCGGCGTTCTTTGGCGCTGAGCGGGTCGAGCGAGCGTTTTGAGGCAGGGAAGAGGTATTGCCAGATGAGTTCACGGGCGGCATGCGGATATTTTGCTGCGAGGGCGTAGGGCAGGTAGACTTCTCCGCAGCCGGCGAGCAGGTCTTCTTGGTGGAGCAGGCGGACGCGTTCGACCTGGAGGCGCAAGCTGGGGATAATGGAATCGGGCAAGGGGGTGATGCGGTCTTTTTCGCCTTTGCCATCGCGAACGGTGATCGTTTTATAGTCGAAGTCGAGGTCTTTGAGGCGCAGGCGGGCGCATTCCATCAGGCGCAGCCCACTGCCATACAGGATTTGCGCCATTAATTTGTGAGAACCGGCGAGCAGGTTAATAATGCGCAGGGCTTCTTCGCGGGTGAGGACGGTGGGCAAACGTTCGGGTCTTTTGGCGCTGGAGAGCAGGATCGGGTCGATTTCTTTGTGGATGACTTCGCGGTAGAGAAACAAGATTGCGCTGAGGGCCTGGTTCTGGGTGGAGGCGGCGACATTGCGCTCGACGGCGAGGTGGATGATGAAGGCCTGAATTTCTGGGGCGTTCATTTGTGCGGGGTGGCGTTTGTTGTGGAAGAGGATGTAGCGTTTGGCCCAATCGAGGTAGGTTTGCTCGGTGCGGTAGGCGTAGTGTTTGGCACGCAAGATTTCTTGCATTTGTTCGAGGAGTTTTTTTGCCATTGGTTTTCGCTTTTGCAATTTTTCTTGCGGTTTAGGTGGTTGCTGGCAACAATTATAGCCCATTTGTGACAAATAAAGGCTATAATTGTTTAGGTTGAACGTGTCAACCAAGTCTATAGTTGGACGAACATTCGTTCTATTATCTAGTTGAGTAAAACATAAAGTGCCTGGATAGTATGGAATAACGATGATCGACAGCCCCAAGCCGCAACATACTGTGGCCGAAATCTTTCGGAAGCACTTAG
>JAVEWN010000080.1:0-15660 GCA_034004515.1 Anaerolineales bacterium
GCAGTTTCGAAAAAGTAAGGTCAATCACGGTGAACAAGAAACGGCATGTCATCTATGTCAATGAAAATTTGATCCACAATCAGGTTTATGCGGATTCTGCGGACTTTGATTATATTTCTGAATACATTATCAACCACTGCAAGAAAGCCAAAGTGACCTATAAATAAAGGATGTCTGTTTTGAAAAAAGTGAAAATTTGCGCTATGGCACTGCCGACAGCTGAGCCGCCTGTCATTAATCTTTGCAAGTCTCACGATGCCAAGCACAAAGTTCTGCCCAAAAAATTGTGGGCCATGAAAAAATACAGGAAAGAGGCTGACGTGAAGAAAAGACTTTGGTGGAATTGGATAATTATCTGCATACTAACCCTGTCGATGGTCATACCAGCCGTTGGATCGGCACAAGCCCAGCAAGCGATAACATCCATCTCTTTTTCGGGCGGAACGCGAAAATCACTCCTGACGTATGGGCTGCATGCCGCACTGAGCCAGGCTGGGCGTATCAATCTCGACAGTTCCGGAAGGTTTTCGGTCAGTGTCCCATTTTCTGCCACAACCGCGCCGACAAAGTCCCCGCCGCCCTTTTCCGTCGAAGTCAGTGATTTGCGGATGCAAGGCGACTGGAACGACCAAGATGCCCAGGGAACATTTACACTAACCAGCACGATCATTTCCAAGAGAGTGGACCGATCAGATTTGGCTGACCCGATGGGGAATGATGAATGGTACTATCTGACCACCTACAACTATGTCGATGTTGTGACAGCTTCGGGGACAATCACCCGAGATGCAAATAATCTGGTCTTTACTATGGATGCAGTGGTTAATCGGACAGGAAACACACGCCTGGTCAATGTGATCGTGAATGATGGTCAGACTACGACCGGCAACAATCCCACCATTACTGACAAAAGCGGCACGTTCAGTGAAACCGCAAGGTACAGCTTCATCATATCGGAAGCAGAAGTAAGTAAGCCCAGGTCAACGGATACCCCAACGCCTAAACCAACGCTGACCCCCACGCTGGAGCCGACCGAAACTCCTAGCCCTACTGAGACCGCCACACCCCCGCCCACTGCCACGACCTCATCCTGCAAGCCCCTCTCAGAAGATGACAAACTGAAAGAGATATTAAGCCTGTACTACGCGCAAATCCCCAAAGGAATTACCGATTCTGGCAACAAGAACAACCTGTATACCATATGGGACGACAAGTACAAAGAATTTGCTTGCGGCGGTTATCAGGGTAAAGTATTGCAGCTTCTTAGCAACATCAAATTTAACTCCGATCCGTGTGTGAGCGCCTGGTTGGATGATTGGGATTACGGCCCCATCGAAGCGATCTGGGGTGGGCATCAGGCTGTGGTCATTTACCCGCATGGCACAACCTGGACAGACACCGGCCTGGTGCTAGATCCGTGGATTACCCAAAGTCCGAAGGTTTACACCATTCAAAATTGGGCCTTTGAATTCGCACTTGGTACGCGGAACGGTATCCGTGGCAGTAGCGTCTACGATGAGAATCGGGAATATCCAACCGCAGGTGGAGACTATGTCCCGCCAGGCGGGGTAAAACTATCACCCGAAGAAAACGATTATATGCGCAACCTGCCGTTGGAAAAACAGGAAAGGCTCAAAAAAATGGCACCGGTTGATCGCAAGACTTGGTTGATGCAAGCAGTGCGCAAGCAAATTCAAAATACTACCTTAAGTGTCAACAGCCCGCTGGATGTTTATATGACGGACGATGAAGGCCATTTTACAGGGTTTGTAAATGGCAACTTCATGGGCGATTTACCGGATGTGTCTTTTCGACGTTTCTTAAGGGCGGATGGGCATTACTGGACGGAAGTGGAATATCCGGCCGACCGTAACTACCGGGTCGTTATGTACGGCACCGGCGACGGTCAGGCCCGTGTATTCAGCACAGTTGTCGAATCTGGCGCTACGGGCGTGGCATACCAGTACGATTTCTCAGTTAGTACGGGTGAATTTTACCAATCAGAAACCGGCGAAATTGGAACATCATTTATCCATGCTCAATCGCGCATTGAGCCTAACGTTGCTTTGACAGCAGACCTGGCATGGATAGATTCTCAACCTGGCTTGGTTGAACCCGAACGGTATAAAGATGCCACGCCTCGCCTCCCATTTTCATCCACTTGGGTTTTCTTCGGCGCCATCCCAGGATTGTTTTGTTTTGGGACTTCCTTTGTTATTCTGCTGGCAGGTTTCTTTGCAAAGAACAAGAAAATAAGCCTCCTGGGGTTGGTTCTGATTGCCATCGTGATTTGTATCACCCTGGCTGCCTTTGTTATCTATGGAGGCTCCCAACTGCTGGCATCCACCCCATAAGATACTGAAACCGTTGTTCCATTGTTGCGCGAGCAACACCGTGCAAAGCGCTTGCCAGCGAGCCGCCGATCACATACTTGCCCCCCGCCACCACCCAGGCTGGCCCAAAAATCGCGGCGGGCAGAAAAAAATGAAAATGGTTCTCCATCCATTTACACAATATTCTTGACACTACCATGATATGCTTTCCTAAAAAACTTAATACATGCCCAGACGCTTGGGATTCCCAGGCCATCATCCAGGTCAATCCAATCAATATATACATCCATGCTTATCTCATGTATAATATAAGCATGGATGCAAAAGACAAAAACACCTCCCTTACAATCGTTCGCGATATCTTGCGCCGCCAACACGGGATCCTGTCCACTTCAGACCTGGCAAAGGTTGGCGTTCCCCGTGCTTACTTGTCGATGCTTGAGAAACGGGGAGATATTCAGCGAGTATCCCGTGGTCAGTATGCCACAGCAGATGCCCTTGTGGATGAAATGGCTAACTTTCAGGCTCGCTACAAAGCCGCTATTTTTTCGCACGAAACCGCCTTGTATTTGCATGAACTGACAGACCGCTCTCCTCTTTATTATTCAGTGACCCTTCCGTCTGGATACAATGCTACCAATTTAAAAGCCCAGGGCGCTAAGGTCTATTTCGTAAATCGCAAACTGTATTCCCTCGGCCTTGCCACAGTAAAATCGTCACACGGAAACAACCTGCAAGCCTTCGGGCTGGAACGGACCGTCTGCGACATCTTGCGCAGCCGTAACCAAATCGATATCCAGTTCATCAGCGAAGCGTTCAAGCGGTATGCCCGACGGGAAGACAAGGATATTGACATCTTGTTCCGCTATGCCAAGCAATTCAGAATTGAGAAAATCATCAGACCCTACATCGAGCTGTTGCTATGAACAAAGCCATGCAGCTCAAAGCCCGCATTAAGAACCTGGCCTCCGCCCGGAACATTCCCGCTCAGGCTGTTTTGCAGAGTTACATGCTGGAACGGCTGCTGGAACGCATTGCCAGCTCCCCATACAAGGAAAAATTTGTTCTGAAGGGCGGGCTGCTGATTGCCTCCCTGGTGGGCATTGACAGCCGGACAACGATGGACATGGATGCCACTGTGCTGGGTTTCCCGCTGTCCGAAGAAACACTTGAGAATGTCCTGGTTGAAATTTGTGCAATCCAACTGGATGATGATGTCACACTTACTCTGAACGGTATTGCTCCTATCCGTGATGATGATGAATACGGCGGCTTTCGAGCGGCTCTATTGGCCCGCTACGAGACCATCAACACGCCTTTGAAAATCGATATTACCACTGGAGACGTTATCACACCGCGGGCGGTGCGTTATATGTTCCACTCGAGCTTTGATGATAAGGCCATTCAAGTCTGGGCCTACAATGTAGAAACCATCCTGGCTGAAAAAGTGGAAACTGTTCTGCGACGCAGTGTACTCAATACCCGCCCGAGGGATTTTTATGATGTGTATCTTCTGAGCCGCACCCAGGCCGCAATAATCGACAAAGAAACTTTCTTGAACGCCCTAAGGGCGACTTCGCAAAAAAGGATGTCGCTGCCACAACTGGAGAAGCGGGATGCCATTCTTGATGCAATCCTGGACGATGCAACCATGCGTCAGCGCTGGGAGCGTTACGCACGCGACAATTACTACGCCCGCCAGATTACATTTGAAGATGTTATGGCTTCGGTACGCAATATTCTTTTATAGGGGTAGTTTATACTTGCCTCTGTGGACAATCTCTCCGGCGCGATCGAGCGCATCACCTTCTACAACCCTGAAAACGGCTACACTGTCCTGCGTTTGCGCCCGGAAGTCTCTCGCGGACAACGTATCCCCGGCTTGAGCTATGACGGCCTGACCACGGTGGTCAGCAATCTGCCGGAACTCTCGCCCGGTGAACACGTCCGCCTGCAGGGGCTGTGGGACACGCATCCCAACCGCTCGTCCCGGCCCACTACATGATGCTCCAGCGCAACCTGCTCTACACGGCCGTCGTGACCCGCGCCTGCAGCCTGTGCGTGCTGGTCGGCAGGCGCAAAGCGATCAGCATGGCGGTGCGCAACAACAAGGTTGCCCAGCGCTTCTCGGCCCTCGAGTGGCGGCTGGGCAAGAAAGTTTAAGATGAAGTGTTCGTGAATACAGGCCCATTGTGTTATACTAATCCAAGAGAAGTATAACAAGATTGTGAGGTAAACATGCTCAATGTCACGGTTTCTCAAAAAGGATGGGTGGTCATCCCGGCGGATCTACGCAAGAAATATGGGATCAAACCTGGTTCAAAGCTGCAATTTGTCGATTACGGCGGGGCGCTCGAACTAATCCCGATTCCCGATGATCCGATCGAGGCTGCCGCCGGAATGCTTAAAGGCGGCAAATCGCTGACCCAGGCCCTGTTGGATGAACACCGCCGCGAGTTGGAAGATGGGCGCTAACCCGGCCCGTTTTGTGCTGGATAGTTTTGCCTTACTGGCTTTCCTGGAGGGGGAATCTGGCATGGCGCGTGTTAAATCCGTGCTCAGGGATGCCGAAAAAGGGGGTAGCCAGGTTTTTCTCTCATGGATAAACCTGGGTGAAGTGTTGTACATCACCGAACGCGAACAGGGACAGCAGCAAGCGCGCGAAACCCTGGCCCATATTCAGTCTTTGCCAATTCAAATGCTCGAAGTTACTCCGCAGGATGTTTTGGATGCGGCCCATATCAAAGCCACCCATCGTCTTTCCTATGCCGACGCCTTTGCCGTGGTTGCTGCGCTGGCGCAAGGAGCAGCCGTGCTGACCGGCGACCCGGAGTTTGAGAACCTGAAAGAGCTGGTAACGGTCGAGTGGCTGGCAGCCCACTGATCTTTTACTCCACCGGTGGGGCAGAACTGTTTGCTGGCGAAGCACCCCTTTTTGCCAGCCCGCTGGGTTAAGACAAGGGCGTTATAACGGCTGGGCAGTATTGGATGATGGCCAGTCCCTGGAAATCCGTGATCTGATCGGCTTTGCCGAAGAGCATCAGGCGCGCTGGTAGCCCGGTTGCTGCATCCGCAAACCCGAGGGCGCACGGAAATAGGAGGGTATCGCAATGGGAATTAATGGCAGTCCAAAGGTGATGTATTTGACTATATTTCCAGCTATTTCTCCTGTAAAATGAAACAATCGATTAACTTTATGACTTCCAGGGATAATTATGTCCACTCCCGAATCTCTCGCCCGTGAAAATATTGATGCCCAGTTGGCCGCTTGCGGCTGGATGATTCAAGACCGTGCCAAGCTAAATTTGCACGCCGGAAAAGGCATTGCTGTGCGCGAGTTTCCGTTGCAGACCGGGTTTGCGGACTACCTGCTGTTCGTGGAGCGGAAGGCCGTCGGCGTGATTGAAGCCAAGGCGGAGGGGGTAACGCTTTCGGGGGTGGCGGAGCAGGCGGGACAGTATTCGATCGGGTTGCCGGCGAATATTCCGCATGTGACGCTGCCGCTGCCGTTTTTATATGAAAGCACCGGGGTGGAGACGTACTTTCGGGATGAGCGTGACCCGCAGCCCCGTTCGCGGCGGGTGTTTACCTTCCACCGGCCGGAGACGCTGGCAGATTGGTTGGATATTGGCGCGGGGGAAGGGCGGACGCCGTCCGCCCCCACGTTGAGAAAACGGTTCCAAAATTATCCACCATTGAATACTGCCGGGTTGTGGGATGCCCAGATCGAGGCGATCAACAATCTCGAAGCCTCGCTGGCAGCGGACAAGCCACGGGCGCTGATCCAGATGGCGACCGGTTCGGGCAAGACATTTACGGCGGTTAGCTTTATTTACCGGATGTTGAAGTTCGGCAAGGCCAAACGGGTGCTGTTCCTGGTGGATCGCGCCAACCTGGGGCGGCAGACGCTTAAGGAGTTCCAGGCCTATACCACGCCAGATGATGGGCGCAAGTTTACCGAGTTGTATAACGTCCAGTTTTTGCAGGGCAATGCCATAGGCCCGGTCAACCGGGTGGTGGTGACGACCATCCAGCGTTTGTTTTCGATGTTGAAGGGCGAGGAAACTTTCGATGCGGAAAACGAAGAAGGGTCATTGTTCGATTTGGGCAGCGGGCTGGATGCCGAAAAACCCAAGGAAGTGCGCTACAACCCCAAAATCCCGCTTGAGACCTTCGATATCATCGTCACCGATGAGTGCCACCGCTCGATTTACAACCTGTGGCGGCAGGTGCTGGAGTATTTTGACGCGCACCTGATCGGGCTGACGGCCACGCCCAGCAAGCAGACTTTCGGCTTTTTCAACCAGAACCTGGTCATGGAGTATAGCCGTCCGCGCGCGGTGGCGGATGGGGTCAATGTCGATGGCGAAGTCTACCGCATTCGAACCCAGATCGGCACAAGCGGCGCAAAGGTCGAGGCCGGGTTCTGGGTCGGCAAGCGCGAGAAACAGACCCGCCGTGAGCGCTGGGAGCAACTGGACGAAGACCTGACTTATGACGCCAGCCAGCTCGACCGGGAGGTGGTCAGCGAGGGGCAGATCCGCACCATCGTGCGCACCTACCGCGACCGGCTGGCAGGTGAAATCTTCCCCGGGCGCACAGAAGTGCCCAAGACGCTAATTTTCGCCAAAGATGACAGCCACGCCGAGGACATCGTCCGGATTGTGCGCGAGGAGTTCGGCAAGGGCGATGCCTTTTGCCAGAAAATCACCTATCGCAGCAGCGGCACGCCGCCCGAGACGTTGATCGCCAACTTTCGCAACAGTTATTATCCGCGTGTGGCGGTGACGGTGGATATGATCGCCACGGGCACCGACATCAAGCCGCTCGAGGCGCTGCTGTTCATGCGCCAGGTGCGCAGCCGGGTGCTGTTTGAGCAAATGCTGGGGCGCGGGACGCGCGTCATCAACCCCAACGACCTGCAAGCCGTGACGCCCGATGCGCGCGTCAAAGATCGCTTTGTGATTGTGGATGCGGTCGGAATCGTGGAGCAGGAGAAAATTGACACGCAAACCCTGGAGCGCAAACGCTCGCAGTCGCTGCGCCAGTTGCTCGAAGCGGTGGCACTCGGGGTGCAGGATGATGATACGCTCTCGTCGCTGGCCGGGCGGCTGGTGAAGCTGGATCGGAGGTTGACGGAGGCCGATCGCAGCCGGATTTACCAATTGACTGAGAACATGTCAATTGGCACTGCGCAGGCTCCGGGTGCGAAGCTTGGTCCCGGGGAAATTGCCCGGGGGATCCTGACGGCCCTCGAGCCGGATTCCGCTACAGATGCCGAATCCAGCTTCGATATTTCCCAATACGAAGCCCAAGTTGAGCAGGCCATCCTACCGCTGGCCGCCAACCCCGACCTGCGGGCGCTGCTGGCGGAGATCCACGAACGCAACGAGCAGACGCTGGACACGCTCAGCGTGGATGAGCTGACCGAGGCCGGTTTTGCGCCGCAGGATAGCGAGAAGGCGCGCGCAACGGTCGAGTCGTTTCGGGCGTTTATTGAGCAGCATAAGGATGAGATCACGGCGCTGCAGATTATTTTTTCGCAGCCGCGTAAGGGCGGTTCGCGAACCGCCCTTACCTATCCGGCCATCAAGGAACTGGCCGCCATCCTGGAGCAGCCGCCCCATACGTGGACGACGGAGCGCTTGTGGCGGGCATACGCGCAGTTGGAGCGCGACCGGGTGCGCGGAGCGAATGAGCGCCGGGTGCTGGCGGACCTGGTTTCGCTGGTGCGCCATGCGCTGCAGTTGGACGAGGAACTGGTGCCGTACCCGGAGCGGGTGGCGGCCCGTTACCGCGAGTGGCTTGCCCAGCAAGCTGGCAGGAGCAGCGACTTTACGCCCGAACAGCGCTGGTGGCTGGATCGGATCGCCGAGCACATCGGCGTGAACCTGGCCGTGCGCCCCGAAGATCTGTCGGTGGGCGAGTTTTACAACAAGGGTGGGCAGTTTGCGGCGCGCAAGTTGTTTGGCGAGGCCCTGCCGGGGCTGCTGGATGAGTTGAACATAGTTTTAGGTGAATGACAGCCGGGGCGCAACGGCGCTGTGCCAGTACCAGGGATTAGCGGTAAAATAGAAAGAAGGATGCTGGAGGTTGAAATGTTGAACACAAACCTTATCCATGAAGTTGACCTGTTGTCTGTCAAAGAGCGCGTGGCTTTGATGGAATATTTGGCGCGTTCGGTGCAAAAAGAATTGGAAAAACCGCACCGCAAAAAAGGATCATCCCTAAATCGTGTCTTGGGTGCTTTGCGTGAAAAAGGCAAACCGGCCCCAACCGATGAAGAAGTTCAAAATATGATTACCGATTACCTGATCGAGAAATACTCATGAAACGGGCATTGATTGACACCAATGTTGTGCTGGATGTACTCTTTGAGCGCGAGGATTTTCTCGAACCGGCCAAAGCCATTTGGAAAGCAGTGGAAGATGGGCGGCTGGATGGTTATGTTTCTGCGGTAACACCCATTACCATTTTTTATGTGGCGCACCGGCAAACCAAGAGTTTGAAGAAGGCGCGGCAATTGAGCGCCGAAGTGCTGGATACTTTTCGCGTTTGCGCATTGACCGAAGCGATGTTGCACGCGGCCATGAATTTGCCTTTCGATGACTATGAAGATGCGGCACAAACAGCCAGCGCACAGGCCGAAGGACTGGATTTTATTATCACGCGCGATGCCAAAGATTACGAAAAATCGCCAGTCAAAGCCCTGACCCCGGCGGAGTTTGTGGCGCAATTGGCCTAAAAGCGCAGGCGCACAGGCTTCCGAAGTCTCCCAGGCTTCGGAAGCCTTTTTTTGCAAGTCAGGGCGGACGCCGTCCGCCCGTACAGGAGCGTAGGAAATGGGTATTGGTAATTTGCCGGATGGCTGGACATTATCGACGCTTGGAGAAATTGCCGATCTTATTGGTGGTGGTACTCCATCGCGTGAACATCCTGAATATTTTACGGGAAATCACGTTTGGCTAACCCCAACAGAAATCCCCCACAATCGTGTTACTGTTGTTTCTACTTCCAGAGAAAAAATCACCGATGAAGGTTTAAAAAAGAGTTCAGCGCGTCTTTTGCCAAAAGGCACTGTGTTGATGACATCACGTGCCAGCATTGGTTATGTTGCTATTGCTGGAACAGAAGTGACAACTAATCAAGGTTTTGCGTCGTTTATTTGCAAAGATGGCGTCTACAATCACTTTCTGGCTTATTGGCTACTTGGAAACGCCGATTATTTTGTTGAACAAGCCACCGGAACAACTTTCAAAGAAATCACGAAATCAAAATTACGCAATTTCTCTTTTCCGCTGCCTCCACTGCCCGAACAAGGGCGGATTGTCGCCAAAATCGAAGAACTGTTCACGCAGTTGGATGCGGGCACAGCAGCCCTCAAGCGCGTGAGGGCCGGGCTGAAACGGTACAAAGCGTCCGTGCTGAAGGCGGCGGTGGAGGGAAAGTTATTAGAGAGTAGAGGAATAGAGAATAGTGATGAGTTGCCGGATGGGTGGATATGGGCAACGGTAGCAGAATTGGCGGCCAAGGAACCTTATTCAATCACAGATGGTCCCTTTGGCTCTAAACTAAAAACTGAACATTATACTGATGTAGGTCCGCGTGTAATGCGATTACAAAACATTGGCGAAGGTGAATTTCGAGATGCAAAAGCACACATCAGCCAAGAGCATTTCGAAACTTTGAAGCGGCATAGAATTTATGCAGGCGATTTGGTGATTGCCGGTTTAGGAGAATCTTTGCCGCGCGCTTGCATAATCCCTGATTATGTTGGTGATGCTATTGTCAAAGCAGATTGCATTAGACTTAAGCCAAATTCCCAAATTGCTGACGCCAAATATTTACTTTTTGCCTTGAATTCAGAAACTATAAAAAAGTTGGTTGCTAAAATCGTTCATGGAATTGGTAGGCCACGAATGAACCAGCAAGAAATTAAGGCTATTCCTATTCCCCTGCCCCCGCTCTCGGAACAACGGCGGATTGTGGCGGAGGTGGAGCGGCGGCTGTCGGTGGCGCAGGAAGTCGAGTCCGTGGTGGCGGCGTCCGTGGCGCGGGCGGGGCGGCTGAGGCAGTCGGTGCTAAAAAATGCTTTTGAAGGAAAGTTACAATGACCTATTCATTCCCCAAAGATTTTACCGCTCCGGTGCTGGCGCTCACCACCCTGGGCGAAAACGACGCCCGGGTTGCCAACTGGCCGAATTACAAAAAATTCGGCCTTACTCCAGAACACATTCCTGAACTTATCCGCGTCCTTGAGAAGGTGGGTGAGTTTTGGCCTGATGAGCCAACCAAAAACGAGCCGGAAGTGTACGCCCCCATCCATGCCTGGCGCGCGCTGGCGCAATTCAAGGCTGAGCAAGCCATCCCGGCCTTGTTTGACGTGATTCTCTGGAACGAAGAGAATGGTGTGGATTGGATTATGGAGGAAGTTCCCGACGCAATCGGCATGATTGGCCCAGCCTGTATCCCACCGCTTCACAACTACCTGGTTTCACCAGAAAAAACAACCTGGGCCTCGGTCACAATGGCGCATTCGTTGGCCGAAATTGGCAAACAACACCCGCAAAGCCGAACAGACTGCGCCAATGCCCTCCTGGCTGGCCTGGAGCAATATGAAACCAATGACGAAACTATCAACGGCTTTTTGATATCTTACCTGACGGATTTAAAAGCCATCGAGTCGGTTCCGCTGGTTGAGCGCGTTTACCAGGCCGGCATGGTTGACCTGTCGGTTCTTGGCGATTTTGAAGATTTCAAGGAGTGGATGGGGCTGACAAAAAAACGAAGCGGGCTGCGTCAACCCTTTCATGTGATACGAGACCTGGATGATATTTTTGCGGCAGAGCAGAGCGAACCCAGTCCGCAAACCATCCAGGAGAAAAAAGAGCAGCAAAAAACAAAAAAAGAAAAGAAAGCCCGCAAGCGCCATAAGAAAAAATCGTTTTGAAGAGCATCACAGGACTATTTTCAACTGGCAAAATCAGCAAATATCAGAGAACCTCAAGCGTTTTTACGGTTTGCGCGGGGAGATGATGTATAATAATGATGTATATCAAGGAGATTGCCATGTCTGAATATATGGTTCGTAAACAAATCTATATTCCCAAACAGCAGGATGCCCTGCTCAAACGGCTGGCCAAACAGCGCGGCGTCAGTGAAGCGGAAGTCATCCGCCAGGCGTTGGAGCGCGAGGTCGAAGCGCCTGCGCCTGTGTTGCGTGACAGCAAAAAAGCGCTGGATGAAATGTTTGTCTTTGTCGAGTCGCTGAAAACCCGCCCTGAGTTTATGGCAGGTGAACTCTACAAATGGAATCGGCAGGAACTTTATGAAGAACGTGAAAGCCGCTGGTTCAAGGATAGCCAGGATCAAGCCTGATGCCATCTATCCTTTTGGATACCAATATCCTGGTTTATTCTTTTGATGTGCGCCAGCCAGCCTTTCAAACCAAGGCCAAGGCGCTTATTTTTCAGATGGAAAGTGTTGGCGCGGCTTGTCTGAGTGTCCAATGCCTGGGTGAGTTTTTTCGGGTGACAACCGCCAAATTACATCTATCACCGGCAGAAATGGTTGAACAGGTCGCAATCTGGCGGCAAATTTTCCCAGTATTTGATCTGACATCCCAAATTATTCTGGAAGCCGCGCGTGGCGTGCGCGACCACCAACTAGCTTATTACGATGCCCAAATTTGGGCCTCGGCGCGGCTCAACCAAATCCCGGTGGTCTTTAGCGAAGATTTCCAGGATGGGCAAACGCTCGAAGGGGTGCAATTTGCCAATCCGTTTGCGAGCACTTTCAACCTGGACGAATGGTTCTAATCTGAACCTGGAATCTAAAACCTATGAATGCATCCACCATTGTCCAGCGCGTCTGGAACTACTGCAACGTCCTGCGCGACGACGGCATCTCCTATGGCGATTACGTTGAGCAGCTCACCTATCTCATCTTCCTGAAAATGGACGATGAGAATGCCCTGTTTGACAAACCCAGCGCCATCCCGGCGGACCTGCGCTGGCGCACCCTGTTCAAAAAGGAAGGCGAAATCCTGGATGGCGAGCCGCTCGAAGCGCACTACATCCACATTCTAACGGCGCTGGGCAAACAGCCCGGCCTGATCGGCGTCATCTTCCGCAAAGCCCAAAACCGCATCCAGAACCCGGCCCGCCTGCGCCGCCTGATCGACCTGATCGACAGCGAAAACTGGGGCGGGCTGGATGTCGATATCAAGAGCGAAATCTACGAAGGCCTGCTCGAAAAGAACGCCCAGGATGTAAAGGGCGGCGCCGGTCAATACTTTACCCCGCGTGCGCTGATCAAAGCCATTGTGGATGTTATGCGTCCACGCCCTGGCGATACCGTCGCCGACCCGGCCGCCGGCACCGGCGGTTTTTTACTGCGCACCTACGATTACATCACTGAACACTACAAGCCGCTCGACTATGACCAGTGGGATCACCTGCGCCACAAAGCTCTGCACGGCTGGGAAATCGTTGATAACACCGCCCGCCTGTGCGTGATGAACTTGTACCTGCACGGCATTGGCGTAGACGTGGGGCGAATTGCTAATTCGCCAAGCCCGATTTTTGTCGAAGACAGCCTGGCCAAGAAGCCCGGTTCCAGCTTCAGTATGGTGCTCTCGAACCCGCCCTTTGGCAAGAAATCCAGTATTACAACCGTTACCGACGCTGGAGAATCAAAACGTGAGTCCACCGTCATCGAGCGCGATGATTTCTGGGCATCCACCAGCAACAAACAACTCAACTTTGTCCAGCACATCGTTAAAATGCTGGAGATCAACGGGCGGGCGGCGGTCGTTGTGCCCGATAACGTCCTGTTCGAGGGCGGCGCGGGCGAAACCATCCGCCGCAACCTGCTCCAGGAATGCGACCTGCACACCCTGCTGCGCCTGCCAACCGGCATTTTCTACGCCCAGGGCGTTAAGGCCAACGTTCTGTTTTTTGAGCGGCGCACCGGTGGTGAGCGCGCCTCCACAGAGAAACTGTGGATCTACGACCTGCGCACAAACATGAACTTCACGCTCAAAACCAACACGCTCGACCGGGTAGATTTGGACGATTTCGTGAAGTGTTACCACCCTGAGAATCGCCACGACCGCACCGAAACCTGGTCCGCCGAAAATCCGGACGGCCGCTGGCGCGTCTTCACCTACGAGGAGCTGGCCGCCCGCGACAAGGTCAATCTTGACATCTTCTGGCTGCGCAACGAGTCAATGGAAGATTCCGCCAACCTGCCCGCCCCCGACATCCTTGCGCTGGAGATCATCGAAGACCTGAAGTCCGCGCTGGAGCAGTTCGAGGGCATTGCGCTGGATCTGGGCGAGGAATAAACCACTCTTTTGATACTGGAGAACAATATAGATGACATTGCAGAACGAAGAGTTGCAACACCTGTTGGATTTCGTCGGCTACGGCGAACTATCCGCCCCGGTCTGGTTTCTCGGGATGGAAGAGGCGGGTGGTGTGCTACATCATGCTCAAGCTGAACGACCAGCCAGCAGACTCTGAAAGCATTCGCCGCTACCAGGCTGAATCCCTGGGGCGCTTCGGTGGTCAGACCCTGCTTGCCGAACTGATGCCCATTCCCAAGCATGATATTGGCGCATGGGGATACGAAAGCCTGATTCCGCAATTTCGTTCACGCGAAGATTACTGCCAGCAAACCAAACCACGCCGGCTGGCCCTGTTGCAAGGCTGGCTTCGTGAACATCGTCCGAGCCAAGTTGCGCACCATCGTCAAGCGCATTTTGCGTCGGCACGGTTACCCGCCGGATAAACAGGAAAAAGCTACTCAGACCGTGCTCGAGCAAGCCGAACTGATCGCGAAAGACTGGGCGCGATAGGTTTGCTTTCTGACGAATTTTGGCCGATTTGATTTGGATTTATTTCAACCAATAACGGAAAATGGCGGGGCGTGTTGATGGAGTCGATACCGTTATTGAACATACGCGAGTATTTAATCCATGAAAGAGAGACTTGATGAAAATTGTTACCGATTGCGCCGCATATATGCTTGCAGAAGAGTTGGAAATGTTTGGAATTGCCCAGGTGCCGCTCTACATCCGTTTTCCAGAAAGCGAGATGAGCGCCACGGAAATCGATGCGGATGATTTTTATAACCGCTTGGAGGCCATGCGCCCGGCCATCCCGACTACGGCTCAGCCTTCGAGTGGGCTTTTTGAAACTCTTTATCGTGAAATTGCGCAGAAAGACAAAACCATTTTATCGATTCATATTTCATCCGGGTTGAGCGGTACGATCAACTCTGCGCGTATGGGTGCGCAGCAAGCCGCTCCAGATGTAGATGTGACTCCTTGGGATACGCTGACGCTTTCAGGCGGCGAACGGTTTCAGGTGCTGGCGGCAGCTCTGGGGAACCAGGCTGGCTGGACGATGCAGGCCATTCAGCAACGCATGGCAGCGATCCGAGAGCAAACCGAGTTGGCCTTTACACTCGACACTCTGGAATATTTGGAGCGCGGCGGTCGAATTGGCCGGGTACAGGCACTGCTTGGCTCACTGTTGAAACTCAAACCGGTCATCAGCGTGGAACACGCCGATGGTAAATATAATAACCTGGCCAAGTGCCGCACTATTCCTCAGGCATTGACGACCATCACCGAGCACTTCGCCACTATTTACCAGAACACTCCTGTTTGGGCAACGGTATTTCATGGTCGCTTTCTCACAGGCGCTGAAGCACTTACCAAGCAACTGGGTGAAAAACTAAATATTGCCAGATTGGAAATGACGCGTGTTTCGCCGGTGCTGGGTGTTCATACCGGGCCGGGGATGGTTGGGGCAGTGATTATGCCAATGAAATTGATGGAAGACTTGCTCTAAAGCGGTAGCACAAAGGAAAACAGGTCAACCGGCCACGGAAAAGGGTGCTTCAATATGCACGCTTTTCCTGATAACGTACTACTGGCCAATCCGCTTCAGAGCGCATTCGATGAGCGGTAAACTGGGTGAAGTTGCCGCCTTTCTCAAAGGATAAAACTGGATGAAAGCAGCCTTTCCGCCCATCATTACTTCTAACACCCGCATCCTGATTTTGGGAACCGTGCCAAGTGAGAAATCACTGACGCGCGGGGAATATTACGCCAATCCGCGCAACCAGTTTTGGCACTCTTCATTTTGGCACTCATTGCTCTTGCCCGCAACAAACAAGGGTCCGTTCAAAGTCTGGATCGTTTTTCGTGAATGCCAGTTACGGAGCGGCTTCAGCCCTTGTTTACAAATTGGGCACACTTCTATTTCAGGTGCCAGAATTATTCGTTGAGCTTCAGGGTATTCGCGATGCGGGCGAC
>JAVEWN010000177.1:0-3333 GCA_034004515.1 Anaerolineales bacterium
GACAAACTCGTCGTAGCGCGTGTTCAGATTGTGGCGCAGCCCGGCGACCGGTTCCTGGCGGACTTCTTTTTGGAGAAGTTCGCGGGCCACTTGATGCAGTTCTTGCATGGCCGTAGAACGCGCGGACAGGATTTCAGGCTCTGCTTCTGCTTGTATTTCTGGCAGCGTTAGCCCGGCAAACTGAGTCTGCGGGGCTTCGAGCGTCAGCAGGTCTTCCGGCAGGCTGGCTTCCAGGGCGGCGATAATCGCTGCGCCCAGGTCGCGCTCGTCGGGCAGGACGGTGTACTCGTAGTCGCGGTACATCGTTCCGGCGGCAGCGGGCGTCCCCAGGATGTTCTCTGGGTGATCGAGAAAGTAGCGGTTGATCCAGAAGGTCTGTTCGGCCCAATCGCGCTCGTGATGGCGCAGGGTTTGGCCGCCGACTTCAGCCCAGGTGGGCATCTCCTTGTTGGGCGCAAAACGCTTGCGCAGGAAGATGATGTCCGTCACGACTTCCGTGCCCGCGTTCACCGTGAAGGCGTTGTTGGGCAGGCGCACGGCAGCCAGCAGGTCACATTGCTTCGCCAGGTACTCGCGCACCTTGTCGCCACGTTTGTCGAGGGTGTAGCGCGAGGTGATGAAGGCCATCACGCCGCCCGGACGCAGCAGCTCGATGGTGCGGGCGAAGAAGAAGTCATGGATCGAGCCGCACAGGTGGCGCGGCAGGCCGTCGAAGATGACCGGGTAGTTGCCGAAGGGGACATTGCTGATTGCGACATCGAAGAAACCTTTGGGAAGGTTGACGCCTTCGTAACCAGCCGCAAAGACTTTGCTCTCCGGGTGCAGTCCGCCCAGAATGGAGGCGGTAATCGGGTCGAGTTCGACCTCCGTCCAGTTGCATTTTTCGCGCAGCTCGGGTGGAGTCGCGCTCTTGAAGTGACCGACGCCCGCGGACGGGTCGAGCAGCTGAGCTTGTTCCAGTTTGCCCATGCCCAGGCGTTCCAGTCCGCGCCAGATGGCGGCGATGACCGGGATCGCGGTGTAATGGGCGTTCAGGGTGCTGGCTTTGACAGCGGCCCATTCGTCTTCGCTCAGGATGCTTTCCAGGCCGAGATTTTTGAGAGCATAGTTCATGACCTCGGTGTGACCCCAGCCAACGTAACGGGACAGGGTCGTGAGTTCCGCAGGCGTGGCCGGGCGACCTTCAGCAGCCAGTTGGCGCGCGATCTCGATTGCGGCGATGTTGCCTTTGGCTTTATCGGCGGGGCCGCTCCAGGTCAGCGGGGCGGTGTTGTCGAAGTAGAAATCCATCTGTTTACCTCCTTATGGAATCAAAAAAGCGGCCTCGAATAAGCCGCTCCTTGTGGGGTTGGTTGTGGGTGGTTAGTGGCGTTCCTGTTTCTCGCGGTTCGCCTTGCAAATCGGGCAGAGATCAGGGCTGTTGTGCCAGCGTTTCAGCTTGCGCTCCAGATCGCGCCCACCTTCCCAGGTACGGGCCAGGGTGAAAGAGATCCCGGCCTCGTGGATGACTTGTGTCAGTCTTGCGCCCTGGCCCGTGCGGTGTTCTTGCAGTCGGTTGTCAAGATCGTCTGTAGAGCCGAGATAGTGCCGGGCGTGACAATACGGTTCGTTAGCAGGTAAACTGTCATGTATGCCTCCTTGTGTAAATTTTGGGAAATATGAGTCTTACGGGGTGGTGCTTTCAGACGTAGGTTTTTGTCCGTTCGCTCGTTAAGAGCAGAACAGCAAACCCTCGCCGCCTTTTGATGGGCAGCATGGGTATGCTGTTCTGGTGGTTTGCTTGTATGAGCCGGGGCGCAATTGCTCGGCTATAATCCTATCTGGATGACCTGGTTATGAAAAAAGTCCCTGTTCTTTTCTCTCAGTTTATTTTGACAGCCTGCCCCGATGTGAATGAAACCCTCGCGCAGTCGCCCATACTTATGCCAAGGGTAAACGTAAACCGTGCAATAATTGCCAGCATTAGCTAGTAGTGTGTCAAGCATGAAGTGATGGGTGAAACGAAAAGCGGTATGCTACCCTGAAAAAGGGTAGAAATGGCCAAGAAATACGTAGTGACCCTAACAGTTGATGAACAAGAGACACTGGCAAAACTGGTTAGCTCTGGAACGGAAAAAGCACGAAAGTTGACTCATGCCAGGATTCTCTTGAAAGCCAACCAAGGTTGGCAAGATGCTGAAATTTGCAAGGCGCTAGATGTTAGCATTCCTACAGTCGAACGGATTCGAAAACGGTTTGTTTTTGAAGGCTACGAAGCCTCATTGAAGCCGCGACGCTCGAAGCGCCAATACAGCCGCAAATTGGATGGCGAACAAGAAGCGCAAGTAATTACCCTGGTTTGTAGTTTGCCTCCGGAAGGATATGCTCGTTGGAGCCTGCGACTTTTGGCCGATCGAGTGGTGCAATTGAAAATCGTTGAGGCTATGTCGCATGAAACCATCCGCCAGCTCTTGGACGATAATGAATTGAAACCCTGGCGTAAAGAGGAATGGTGCATCCCGGCGGCAAATGCCGAGTTTGTTTATCATATGGAGGATGTTTTGGATGTCTACAAGCGTTTTGCCGATCCGAAACGTCCTTTGGTCTGCTTCGATGAAAGTCCAGAGCAACTGGTAAGCGAAACACGCCAAGCCTTGCCGATGGAAGCTGGAAAACCAGAACGATACGACCACGAATATCGGCGCGAAGGCGTTGCCAACTTGTTTATGTTCTTTGCGCCGCTCCAAAACTGGCGTTTTGTGAAAGTTACTGAACGTCGCACCAAAGCCGATTGGGCTGACTGCATGCGCAACTTGGTTGATATTCACTTCCCGCAGGCTGAAAAGATCGTGGTTGTCCAAGACCAACTCAACACACATTCGCCCGCTTGCCTCTATGAAGTCTTTGCACCAGTAGAAGCCAAGCGCATTCTCGACCGGCTCGAGTTTCATTCAACACCCAAGCATGGAAGCTGGCTTAATATGGCCGAGATCGAGTTGAGTGTACTGAACCGACAATGTCTCAATCGGTGCATACCCAGTAAGGCACTTCTGACCCACGAAACTCAGACGTGGGCTTCTCAACGAAATGACAAGCAAGCCACTGTTAATTGGCAGTTCACTACCGATGATGCTCGTATCAAACTCAAACGCCTTTACCCATCAATCGATGCTTGACACACTACTAGCCCTAAATGGCTAACATCCGGAATAGAAACACTCACATATTAACTTGAGTTTAGAGATGGCTAAAACAGCGCATTACTGCGCTGATGTGATTAGAACCTTGAAAATTGAGAAGCAGTAACAAATTTAGCAAGTTTTTGGCTGTTTTTGCGCCTTTTTGCTTTTGAAA
>JAVEWN010000081.1:0-15444 GCA_034004515.1 Anaerolineales bacterium
AGCCAGCTCTATAAAACTCTGTCCGCTTTGTTTTTTCGGTGATCTTTCTCTTGGCTTGGGCATAAGCACCTTCAAAATGATAAAGTCTCTCTGATAATAGTATAAAGTAAAGAAGCGCGGTCTCACCATCCTACATTAGTCCTACCGGGCTTGCGCGGTGAGGCTGTTTGGGTTAACCGCCGAAAAAGAAACCTAAAACGGGTTCCCGAAAGAAAATCATCATCACAGCCCCGATCAGAAGAAAAGGCCCATAGGCTGTGAAAACATTGAGAGGGTCATAGCGGCGCAGGGCAGACAGGCCGATAATCGTCAACAGGCTGAACAGGCCGCCCAGCAGGACACCGATCAACAGAGTTAGCATGATTCCGGGCCAACCGACGAGCAAGCCCAAAACAGCGGAGATGGTGACATCGCCAAATCCCAGGGCTTCCTCTTCATCATCACTGCCAAGTTTTTTGGCGCGGTATTTCGAAAATCCTGTGCCGATGATGTAAAAGAGCAACATCACGCCGCCGCCCGCTAACCCGCCCAAAAGCGTAACGAGCCAGCCGTTTAAAATGATACCCATTACCGCAAACAGGATCGCTCCGGCTGCGCTAACGACGTGCATAATCAGACGGTGCTCGATGTCAATCACGGCTACGACGCCAAAGTAGGTTAAAATCAAAAGGGATAGCGAAAACCCAATCGCTGGCGGCCAGTTCCACAAACTAAAGGCAATCAGCCCGCCGCTAACCAGGACAATGTAAGAGCGCAGCGAGCGCCGGGCCTGGCAGATGCGGCAGGGTGTGAAGGTCAGGTAATTGAGCAGGTTGAATGAAGTGTTGCAGGCCGGGCAGGTTGGCGCAACAAGTTGGCGCTGGATAGGCAAGACATCGGCAAGGTAATTGACAAATGCAGCGCACACTAAACCAAGGAAGATAATCAGGAGCGTACTCATAGACAATAAATTATATCTTGTTTGATGGGTTATGCTACTATCATTATCGTCTACCCTGACTAAAAAGATATAAATTGGGCATTACAAAAACCTTACAACCGGAGGAAAGCAATGGAAAAGCTTATTGTAGATGGCGGAATAGCGCTTTCTGGCGAAATGACCCCCGCAGGCAATAAAAATGCCGCGTTGCCGTTACTGGCGGCGTGTTTGCTGACCGATCAAGCGATCGTCCTGCACAACGTTCCCCAGATTCGAGATGTGGCCGATATGCGTCACCTGCTGGAAAGCCTGGGCGTGCAGATTGAAGACCTGGAGATAAATACCTGGCGGATTACGGCGCATGAGCTGCGCCCGGCAGACCTTGACCCTGATCTCTGCCGCCGCATCCGTGCCTCGATTTTGCTGGCTGCTCCGATGCTGATTCGCGCGGGCGGGCTGCAACTGCCTCCGCCGGGCGGCGACGTGATTGGCCGCCGCCGTCTGGATACTCACATTCAGGCTTTCCGTGCGTTGGGAGTCAAAGTCGATTTTGAGCGCGCCCAATTGCTCTTCGATTTTCGCGCGCCCGCCGGCGGGTTGCGGGGCGCGTCGATGCTATTAGATGAAGCCTCTGTCTTGGGCACTGAAAACGCGATCATGGCGGCTGTCCTTGCCAAAGGCACGACGGTCATCAGCAATGCCGCTTCTGAGCCGCATGTTCAGCAGCTTTGCGATTTTCTCAACATCCTGGGCGCGCAAATTTCCGGGGTTGGTTCCAACACATTGACTATCGAGGGCGTCGAACGCTTGCATGGCGGCGAATTCACAGTAGGCCCAGACTATCTCGAAGTGATCAGTTTTGTGGGGGCGGCAGTCGTTACGCGCGGCAGCATCCGGGTCCGCAATGCCGGGGTTAAATATCTCGGCATGATTCAAATGGTTTTCAATCGGATGGGCGTCGATTGGCAGGTGGATGGCGACGATATCCTTGTGCCGGCAGAGCAGCGTTTGGTGGTGGAACCAGACCTGGGCAACGCCATCCCGGAGATTAAAACAAATATCTGGCCGGCCTTCCCAACCGATTTAATGAGTATTGCCATCGCTGTGGCAACCCAGGCTCAGGGCAGCATCCTCTTCCACGATTGGATGTACCCCAGCCGCATGTTTTTTGTCGACAAACTGGTTGGGATGGGGGCGCAGATTGTACTTTGCGACCCGCATCGCTGTATCGTGACCGGGCCGACCAGGCTGTTCGGTGAAAAAGTGGAAAGCCCCGATATTCGGGCCGGGATGACCCTGGTGCTGGCCGCTCTGGCGGCCGAGGGACGTTCGGTCATTCGGAATGTCGGCCAGATTGACCGCGGCTATGAACGCGTGGACGAAAAGTTGCGCGCCCTCGGGGCCAAGATCGAACGCCAGCGCGAGCAGTAGAGATCAAAAAAACGGGTCAGGCGCAGGATGCCTGACCCGTTTTGGGTTAAGTTTGGTGAGCGACAGGATCACGGCCCGGCGATATTGAGCTTGTTTTCTCTGATGAAGAAGGTCGTTTTGTCGTAATTATTGATCCGGAACGAACCGGAATACATTTTTTTGTCTCCCAGGAAGATGACGTAATCGTAGGTCCCAAAAGGCAGATCCCAGCGGTGCTGGCTCTCGTGAAAGGTCCATTTATAGTAATAAGGTCTTTCGCCCTGAGCGGTTATACCGGTAATATTAAGGTAGACCGGCCTGATTTTGGTCTCATTGTTGAAGAGAACATAGCCCTTATCCACGCCCGGCGGCAGGCCGGCTGGCGCAAACTCTCCGTAAAATGGCGGAATGGTTGCGGTAATGGTCGGTTCAGGGGTGGCGGTCTCCGTCGCGGTGGCGGTTGGCGTCAGGGTTTCGGTCGGCGTCGGGGTTTCGGTCGGCGGCAGGGTTGGGGTGGGCATGGCCGTCAGGGTGCCAGAGACGATTTCCTGAGCCAGGGCTGCGGTTGTAGCCGGGATATCAGGCGTCGGCGGCGGGGGCGTTGCCGGAGCGCAAGCCGCAAGACCGGTGGCCAGCAGCGTAATCCAGATCATGATATTTTTCATTTTCAGTTCACTCCAAAAGTTAATAAAATACTGCCAGCCCCATTCTTCTTGCCGGGCCAGCAGTTTTTTGTTTCCAGCGGTTGAATGGTTAATTCTGACCAGCGACTTCAAGAAATTGGCCGACTGCCTCGCGCAGCATCCGTTCGGGCAGCGCGCCCACCTGGCGGTGGATCACTTTCCCGCCCGCGACGAACAGCATCGTGGGGATGCCCTGCACCCCAAACTGGCCGGCCCACTGCGGGTTTTCATCGGTATTTACTTTGGCAATCAGCACTTTCCCTGCAAACTCAGCCGCCAGTTTATCCAGGATCGGCGCAACCATCTTGCACGGCCCGCACCACGGGGCCCAAAAATCGACGACGACCGGCAGCGTCGATTGCATGACGGTCTTCTCAAAAGCCGCATCGCTGACATGAATTGGTTCAGAAATCATAACTCCTCCTTCAAAATTAATCGCGGATAATGCGATAAGTCGAATGAATCGGGCCTGCTTTCGAGAGCGTGCCGCCCACCGAACAATATTTTTCTTCAGAGAGCTGAATGGCCTGCTCAACGTCTTTTTCTTTTAAATTGTCTCCCCAGAGCAGATACTCCACCTGGAACTCGATGAAAGCCATCGGGTAGGTGTCGATCTTCTGATTTCCCTGCACCCGCACTTCAAATTTCGCGGGCCTTTGGCGCTTCTTTTCAAGAATCGAAAGCATATCCATGGCGGTGCAGCCAGCCAGCCCCGCCAGCAGCAATTCCATCGGTCCGACGCCTGGCTTACCATCTTTGTCTTTGCCCATCAGCAAGCTGCCGCCGGTAGGGTTTGTAGAAACAAATCCGTCTTGGCCATCCCAAACGGTATTCACTTCTTTCCATAAATTGGTTGTTTTTTCGTCACTCATAAGGGTCTCCTGTCCAATTTTGGAGTATATCATAACCTCGCCCGTGATATAATCCCCGCCGCTATGGCTGAATTTTTCTCAAAATGGCGCGATGGACTCGCGCGCACCAGCAAGGCCACTTTTGGCCGCCTGGCCGGGATTCTTGGGGCAACTGAAATCACTGGCGCCACCTGGGATGACCTAGAATCGCTGCTGGTGCAGGCCGATATTGGCATCGAAACGACTGAAACGGTGCTGGATGCGCTCCGCGCTGAAGTTCGCCGCCAGGGCCTGACGCGGGCCGCCGATTTACAGACCGTTCTCAAAGCTGAATTGCGCTCCCGTTTAATGACCCCTCCCGCGTTGAAATTTGCCGATAAACCGGCGGTTATCCTGCTGGTCGGCGTGAACGGCTCTGGCAAGACCACCAGCGCCGCCAAGCTGACCCAACGCTTCAAGCGTGACGGCAAATCCGTGCTGCTGGGCGCGGCAGATACCTTCCGGGCCGCGGCGGTGGACCAGCTTCAGGTTTGGGGAGACAGGCTGGGGGTCGATGTGATTTCCGGCGCTCCCGAATCGGACCCCGGCGCGGTCGCTTATAGCGCCATCCAGGCTGGGGCGGCCAGAAATGTCGATATTATCCTGATTGATACTGCCGGGCGCTTGCACACCCGCTTTAATTTAATGGAAGAACTCAAAAAAGTTTACCGGGTGGCTGGCAAGGCCCAGCCGGGCGCGCCGCACGCCGTTTGGCTGGTGCTGGATGCGACCACCGGCCAAAATGCGCTCCATCAGGCGCGCGCTTTTAAGGATGCAGTCGCAGTGACCGGCGTCATCCTGGCCAAGCTCGACTCTTCGGCGCGCGGCGGGATGGCGTTTGCCATCCAACGTGAACTCAACCTGCCGATTCTGTTTGCCGGACTGGGCGAAAAGCCCGAAGACCTGACGCCGTTTGATCCGGACGCGTTCGTTGAGGGCATTTTAGGTTAAATTTAGCGCAGGGCTTCGCCTGCGCGCCTGATTTTGGAGGTAATATGCACGATTTAGTAGAACGATTGCAGGCGGTGGGGGACCAACTCGCTCATTTATTGGAGCGTCTTTGACTTTGTTACCAAAGAAGCCCAACTGCTAGACCTCGATCAACAAATTGCTGAACCAGATTTTTGGAACGATCCCCAAACCGCGCAGCGCAGCAGCAAGCAGGCGGCTGGTTTGCGTTCCGAGCTGGAAGATTGGCGCATTTTGCAAAATCGGCTCACGGACAGCCTGGAACTGGCCGGTTTGGGCGATGACAGCCTGCGCGCTGAGCTGGAAGCTGAAACGGACGCGCTCGAATTAGAATTGGACAAGCGTTCCTTTGCCGCGATGCTCTCCAACCCTTACGATGCGGGCGATGCAATTCTCGCGATTCACGCCGGGGCGGGGGGGACAGATGCCCAGGATTGGGCAGAAATGCTGCTGCGGATGTACACCCGCTGGGCCGAGGCCCAGGGTTTTGAAGTGGAGCAGGTCGATCTGACCCCCGGCGAAGAGGTCGGCCTAAAATCGGTGACGCTCGCCATCAGCGGGCGCTATGCGTATGGCTTCTTGCGGGCTGAAAGGGGTGTCCACCGCCTGGTGAGACTTTCTCCTTTTGACGCCGCTCACCGCCGGCATACGTCTTTTGCGCTGATCGAAGTTTTGCCGCAGATCGAGAACGATACGAACGAAGTCCAGATTGATCCGAGCGATTTGCGGGTAGACGTCTATCGCTCTTCGAGCGCGGGCGGGCAAAATGTGCAAAAGAACTCGACTGCCATCCGTCTGACCCATCTTCCTTCCGGGATCGTAGTCACCTGTCAGAATGAGCGCTCCCAGTTGCAGAATCGTGAAACGGCCATGAAAATCTTGCGGGCGCGCTTGTTTGAAATCCAGCAGGCCAAACGGGAGGATGAAATTGCCGTGTTGCGCGGCGACTACACCAAAGCGGAGTGGGGCAGCCAGATTCGTTCGTATGTCTTGCATCCCTACCAGATGGTTAAAGATCACCGGACGGATTTTGAAGTGGGCAACGCCCAATCGGTTTTGGACGGCAGCCTGAACAGCTTGATGGAAGCCTATCTGCGGAGCGCAGCGGCTTAAGAATGCAAAAAGACCGCCATTTTTAGGAATGGCGGTCTTTTTTTGTCAGTTTACGGTCCCAACCCAGGCCGGGAAGATGGCCGGGCGGATTATGGTTCGGGTGTGTTGACGGTCGGTTCGGGCGTGTTGACGGTTGGTTCGGGCGTGTTGACGGTTGGTGCGGGCGTGTTGACAGTCGGTTCGGAGGTGTTGGTAACAAGCGAGGTGGGGGTGTGGGTTGGGCCGGGAACCTTGATAATCACCGTCAGCAGATCGCCAAAGGACTGCCAGTCTGCGGTTGCCATGCGCCATTGGCTGGTGTAGGTGCCGGGGGCATTCGGGGCTGTCATCTCCAGGCGGACGCGCACATTTGCTCCAACCCCTACTTTTTGGCCGATGCGCGTCGAATCACTGCCGAGGATGTTGCCGCCGACGAAGATCAGGCGGTAGCTATTGGTCCAGGCGCAGTCACCGGATCCGCTATTTTTAATTTCCCAAATCTTTGTGAATTCCTGGCCCGGCTCCACAATTGAATTATCTGTGTAGGTAATATGGCTGATGAAAGTTGCATCGTTACAGCCAAGTGTACGGGCGGTTGGGCTGACGGAGGCGGTCGGGCTGGGGCCTGGCGTAAAAGTTGCCAGAGCCGGCAGGGTATTGACGATAATAAAAGCAGTGGTGTTGACGGGCGCAGCCTGGAAGGTTGCTGTCGGGGCGGCAGTATTGCTTGGGCTGGCAGTCAGGGTTGGGGTGGCGCTGGGCTGGGCCTGAGCCATCCCGGTCAGTTGCACGGAGAGTGTTTGGGCGGCCATTGTGTAAACGGCTTCAACGCTGAACGGGGTTGCGGTGGCGGGAGCTTTGGCGCGGCTTCCGCAGGCATTTAACAACAGCGCCGCCAGAAGCAGCAAAATCAAACTCGCCATGTTTTTTGATAATTTGTTTTTCATGATTGTATTTCTCCTTGATTAACCCAGACGGCTTCTTTAAGGAAAAGTTCCCCGCCGGGGCAGCAACCTGCTATTTTACCGCTTTAACGGCTTTGCAAAATCCTTGTTTCTGATATTATAGCGTCAGCCCAATTTTACCCGTGACATTTATCACCTTTTTTGGCTGACAAAAAGTGACAGGCGTGACTAGATTATCGCGGCCTGATTCTATATAATCAACTTGTCAGACATTTGCAAAGAGCCAGCCCCACATTAGCGTTTGTGTTATAAGTTGTTTACTTCTTCTCTATGGGTGTGCGATGAAAAATCTCCTGACCAAAATTAACAACTCAAGATATTTTGATGGCTTGCTGCCCGTCTTTGCGGCTTTTGCGGCTTTGGCGGTCGGGGCGGTCATGCTGCTCTTCCTGGGAATCAACCCGCTGGTGGCGTACCCGGCCATGTTTATGGGCGCTTTTGGTAGCTCCAACGCCCTGGCTGAGACAACCGTCAAGGCGGTCCCGCTCCTGCTGATTGGCTTGGGCATCTGCATTTCCTTCCGGGCCAAGGTCATCAATATCGGCGGAGAAGGCCAGATGATCATCGGCGGCCTGGCTGGAACGGCTTTGGGCCTGGCGCTTGACCTGCCAGGCTGGCTGGTGATCCCCATGGCGATGCTGGCAGGATTTTTGGGAGGCGCGTTGTGGGGCGCAATCCCCGGTGTTTTGAAGGCTTATTTCAACGTTAATGAAATCTTGAGCACGGTTATGATGAACGCGATTGCTGTTCAGCTGATGAACTTTTTCCTGCGTGGGCCGATGATTGACCCGGCCCAGGCCGAATTGCTTTCCAAAATTCCGCAGACCGCGCGCCTGCCAGATGCCTATCATCTTGCGCGCTGGCTGCCCACCCGCCTGCACGCCGGGGTGCTAATCGCGTTGGTGCTGGCTTTTGTCGTTTACCTGCTTTTGTTTCATACCACGCTTGGATACCGCATTCGCGCGGTCGGTTTTAACCCGGACGCAGCCCGCTACGGCGGTATCCGCGTTCGGCGTCAGATTGTGATTGCGCTCTTGTTGAGTGGAGCTTTTGCCGGGCTGGCAGGCGCCATCCAGGTCTATGGGTTGAACTACCGCATGATTACGGATGGTTCGGCGACTGGCTTTACCGGCAGCGCTGGTTTTAATGGGATTGTGACCGCCTTGTTTGGCGGATTGCATCCGCTCGGCACCATCCCGGCTTCGTTTTTCTTTGGGGCCTTGCTGGTGGGGGCCAATAGTATGCAGCGCATCTCGCAAGTGCCTTCGGCTTTTGTGATTGCGCTCAACGGCCTGGTCGTGATTTTTGTGGTCAGCGCGGCTTACTGGCAGGATATGCGTCAACGCAAACGTCGCCTGGATGAAGTGCGCGATGAACAGGTTCCCCCGCCACCCCCTGCACAGGTCAAATTGGAGGCCGAAGCATGAGCGATTTCTTTTCTGCCACTGTTTTGATTGGTATCCTGGCTTCGGGCATCCGCCTGGCTACGCCCTACCTTTACGCTTCAATTGGCGAGACGTTCGGCCAGAGGAGCGGGGTGCTTAACCTGGGCGTTGAAGGTCAGATGTTGATGGGCGCATTCGCCGCTTTTTACGTCACCTTGCGCACGGGCAGTGTCTGGTTGGGCCTCCTGGCTGCGATTTTTGTAGGCATGCTGATGGGCTTTGCGATGGCCTTTGCCAGCATTCGCCTGCGGGCCGAACAGGGCATCAGCGGAATTGGTTTTTACCTGTTTGGGCTGGGGATGAGCAACCTGCTCTTTCAGAAACTGCTCGGCGAAGTCAAAACTGTCAGCGGGTTCCCGACGGTTAAAATCCCCTTTTTGGCTGACCTGCCGGTGGTCGGCGAAATCTTCTTTCAACAGAATATATTGGTCTACCTGGCCTTCCTGCTCGTGGTGGTGGCCTGGTTTGTGCTCAATAAAACCACGCTCGGCCTGAAAATTCGGGCGGTGGGCGAAAACCCCCAGGCAGCAGACACACTCGGCGTCAGTGTTGCCAAAATTCGCTATCTGACGGTCACGATGGGGGGCGTCTTTTCAGCGATTGCGGGCGCGTCGCTCTCGATTGCCAATCTGAATGTCTTTCAGCAAAACATGACCAGCGGGCTGGGATTTATCGCCGTGGCCCTGGTTTATTTCGGCGGCTGGCGGCCTTTTGGCGTTCTGTTTGGCGCGCTCCTTTTCAGCATGATTAACTCTTTGCAGTTGTGGATGCAGGTTCTGAACGTCCCCATCCCTTCTGATTTTGCGGTCATGATGCCGTACGTCCTGACCATTGTTGTCCTTGTGCTAACGGTAGGGCGGGTACGCGGCCCGTCTGCCTTGAGCAAGCCTTTTATTCGTGAAGGTTAAAAATCTGGCTTTACCCGAAGGAGGTCATGATATCCAAAACTCACTTTGCTTATCGATCATCCATTCAAACCACCACTCATAAGGAGAAAAGAGATGTCTAAAGTAACGAAAATTTTTACCCTGATTGCCCTGCTGACCATGGTTTTGAGCGCTTGCGCCCCGGCTGCCCCGCAGCCCGCCGCTCCCAGCAGCGATGGCCCTTTCCGCGTCGCCGTGATTATGCCCAGCGCGATCAATGACCTGGCCTTCAGCCAGTCCATGTACGAGTCCCTGCTTAAGATGCAGGAGGAATTGGGCGGACCGGAAAAAATGGAAATGGTCTACTCTGAGAATATGTTCGTGGTAGACGATGCCGCCGCCGCCATCCGCGATTACGCTGCCCAAGGCTACGACCTGGTGATTGCGCATGGCTCGCAGTACGGCTCCTCCCTGCGCGAAATTGCGCCCGACTTCCCGACCACTTCTTTTGCGCATGGCACAACCGTCGCCACGTTTGTGGATGAGGGCATTACGAATGTCTTCGCTTACGAAGCCGCCTCGAACGAGGGCGGATACGTCAACGGCGTCATGGCAGCCCTGCTCTCGAAGAGCGGCGTGATCGGCGTGGTTGGCCCCATCGAGACCGGCGATGCCAAACTCTACATTGACGGTTTTGTAGCTGGCGCGATGGCGACCAACCCCGACGCCACCGTCAACGTCAACTATATCGGTTCCTTCTCTGATGTCGCTTTGGCCGCTGAAGCCGCCAACACCCACGTCGCCGCTGGCGCAGATGTGATGTCTGGCACGGCTCAGATGGTGATTGGCGCGGTTGGCGTTGCCAACGAGAAGAACGCGCTCTGGTTCGGGACCCAGGCCAGCCAAACCAACCTGGCCCCCAAGATTGTCGTCGCCAACCAGATTTATGACTGGCGGGTGGTCTTGCGCGACATCTTTGACCTGATCGGCAAAGGCACCTACGGCGGCAAGAGCTACGTCATTACCCTGGCGAACAAAGGCCAGTATATCGAATTTAACAGCGCCTACAACATGCCGGCAGATGTCAAAGCCAAAGCCGATGCGGCCATTCAGGGTATCATCGACGGAACCATCAAACCCTAGTATTTCTTTTCAAGTAGAGGCGGGATTTTATCCCGCCTCTACTCTGGCTTTTTCTGGCGTTGAAACAGAATGAGATTTGCCGTTTGTCCATGAAATTTTCCTGTCCGAACGGGATGGCTTGTTCTTTTTCGCTTTTTACTTTAGGCCTCAGGAGTTGGCATGTCTGACCATCAAATCCCTACCCTACAACGCCAAAAAATTGAACACCTTGAGATGAGAAACATCACCAAGCGCTTTCCAGGCGTCCTGGCGAATGCGCATGTCGATTTTGACGTCAGGCAGGGTGAAGTTCACGCGCTCTTGGGCGAGAACGGCGCGGGCAAAAGCACCCTGATGAAAGTCTTGTACGGTTTGTATGGCCCAGACGAAGGCGAAATCTTTATCAATGGCAAACAGGTGCGAATCGCTTCGCCCAATGACGCGATTGGCCTGGGAATTGGCATGATTCACCAGCACTTTATGCTGGTGGACAGCCTGACTGTGGCCGAAAACGTTGCGCTGGGACTGCCTTCGACCCGTGGCTTGCTGACAGACCTGGACGTTGTCTCGACCCGGATCGACGCCCTGGCGAAAAAATACGGTTTGCAGGTTGACCCAGATGCTTACATTTGGCAGCTGGCGGTCGGACAGCGCCAACGGGTCGAAATTCTGAAAGCCCTCTATCGCGGCGCAGATTTGCTGATTCTCGATGAGCCGACCGCTGTCCTGACCCCGCAGGAAGTGGACGAGTTCATGCAAACCATGCGTCAGATGACGGAAGAAAAACACTCGATCATCTTCATTTCGCACAAACTGAACGAAGTGATTGCCATCAGCCAACGCGTTACCGTTTTGCGCAACGGCTGGCGGGTTGATTCCTGCCCAACAGCGGGCTGCACCAAACACGACCTGGCGCGCATGATGGTTGGCCAGGAGATTGTGATGCCCAAGATTAGCTCTGCGCCCAAATTGGGCGAAGTGCGGCTCGAGCTGAAGGATGTCCACGCGACGGGCGACCGTGGAACCCCGGCCTTGCGCGGCGTCGATTTGCAGATCCAATCGGGAGAAATTGTCGGCCTGGCGGGCGTTTCGGGTAACGGACAGAGCGAACTGGCCCAGGTTGTGACCGGCCTGCGCATTCTGAAGCAGGGCAACATCCTGATTGGCGGCAAAGATATGACCGGCAAACAGCCTGAAAAGATTATCCGCTCTGGCCTGGCTTACGTTCCCGAAGAGCGCATGCGCGATGGCATGGTGCAGGATTTCAATATTTCTGAAAATATCATCTTGCGCGATCACAGCCAATCGCCTTATGCCCAGCGCGGATTCCTTATTTCGCGCATCATTGCCGCATTTGCCGATAAGCTGATCAGCCTTTTCCGCATAAAAACGCCTTCCCGTGAGACCCCGGCCCGCAATCTTTCGGGCGGCAACATTCAGAAAGTTGTCCTGGCGCGGGAACTGTCGCGTAATCCGCGCATTATTATTGCGGCCCAGCCTACGCGCGGCCTGGATATTGGCGCGACCGAGTATGTCCACACGACTCTGCTCGAACAGCGCGAAAAAGGCGCGGCTATTCTGCTGATTTCGGAAGATTTGGATGAAGTGCTGGCAATCTCAGACCGCGTCGCAGTCATTTACGAAGGACGCATCATGGGGATTTTGGACAACAAGGATGCCGAACGTGAACGGATCGGCCTGTTAATGGCGGGCGTTGTCCCCGAATCTTAACCAGTTTTTGCGCCGGATGCACAAGCATCCGGCGTTTTAAATCCTGCTCTCTAAAATATAACCGAGGAAAAACCCATGCTTCGATCTTTCCTGATTTATCTTTCCAAAGCCGCCTGGGCCGAGAATATCGTCACCAACTGGAGCTTTGCCTGGAAGGCGGTCTCGCGCTTTATCGCGGGCACAACGGTCGCAGAAGCCCTGCAGGTGGTGCGCAGCCTGAACGAAAAAGGGATCAACGCCACCCTCGACCAGTTGGGTGAGCACACCTCCACCGCCGAGGAAGCCCAGCGTTCTGCGGACGGAATCATCGCCGTCCTGGATGCCATCCAGGAAGCGGAAGTGCGCTCGAATGTTTCGATCAAGCTGACCCAGATCGGGATGGGCATGGATGATGAAGTTTGCCGCGCCAATCTCGAACGAATTTTGAAGGCCGCCAAAAAGCACAAGAACTTTGTGCGGATCGATATTGAAGACTCGCCCTATATTGATAGAACCATCGCTTTTTACCGGGACATGCTTGAAAAGGGATTTACCACCAAAACGGTTGGGATCGCGATCCAGTCCTACCTCTATCGGGCGGAGGAAGATGTCCGCGAGCTGACCGAGATTGGGACCACCTTTCGCTTGATTAAAGGGGCCTACAAAGAACCCCCTGAAGTAGCCTACCCCAAAAAGGCAGACGTGGACGCTAATTTTGACACGCTTTCCTCGATTCTTGCTGACGCCTCCCTGGCCCAGCAGACCAAACTCAGCAAGGACGGACGCATCCCGGCCATCCCGGCGATTGCCACCCACGACCCGAAACGCGTTGATTTTGCTAAATCGTATGCCCAGAAAATCGGCCTGCCGAAGACTGGCCTGGAATTCCAGATGCTGTACGGGATTCGCCGCGATTTACAGGAAAGCCTGGCCGCGGAAGGCTATCCCGTCCGCGTGTATGTCCCGTTTGGGACGCACTGGTATCCCTATTTCATGCGCCGCCTGGCCGAACGGCCTGCCAATCTCTGGTTTATTGTTTCAAACTTCTTCAAAAAATAATTATTTGACCTCGATCTCCACCAGCCACTTGACCCAGGTGTAGCCCGGCAGCGCTGGAAAAGCCGCCCGCACTGGAAACCCGTGCAGAATCGGGACGGCCTGACCCCGCCACTCGTAGGCCAGAAAGTTGATTTCGGAAAGCGCGTCTTTCAGCAGCACGGTCGAAGAATAGCCATCGGCCCCGCGCAGTTGAATTTGGGTGGCATCGGCTTGCACCCCGGCCAGCGTCAGAATATGAATCAGCGGTACCCCGGCCCAGGTGTCCGAGTCTTCGAAATTCCCGCGGCAGATGATCGTCTCCAGCGATTTCATCTTGGGCATACAACGTAAATCGTCGTAGCTCAGCGCGAGGGCCTGGTCGACCTTGCCGGTCACGCGCAGCCGCCAGGTTTCAAGGTCAATTTGCTGATACGTGCCGGTGATGTGCAGGCCGGTAGACTGATCCAGTTCGGCATAGCCGGGGATGAGCGCCGGCAGTGTGGGCACAATCACCGGGCGCGGGCTGCACTTTCCACTGAGCGGCGCGCAGCCTGCCAGCAGGGACAAAGCCACAATCCAAAGCCATAATTTGGTATTCATTTATCCATCATAGCCGCAAGTCCTGAAAATTCCAAGCTGCACTTTTGCCGCAATGTTTTATGGGTGTTTAAAGGGTAAAATTTAACCATCTGATTTGGGTAGTTTCCAAAAGGAACGTGATGCAATTTCAGTACACACCCTACGTAGTGCCGATTATCGTCGCCTCATTGATTGCGATCTGGATTGCCTTTTACAGTTGGCAGCGCCGGCCTGCCCAGAATGCCGTGCTGCTCTCGCTGCTCTCCCTGGCTCTGACAGAATGGTTGTTGTTTTACGCTTTGCAAATTTCAGGCGCAAATTTACAAACCAAGGTCGTCTTCGGAGAAGCGAAATATATTGGCGTTGCCCTGACGCCCCTGATTTGGCTTTTCTTCGCACTCCAATTTTCCGGCTGGAATCAACGCAGCCTGCTGCGGGGCTGGGGGGCAGCCCTGGCAATTGTGCCGGTACTGACCAGCATCTTTGCTCTCACTACCCGCTGGCATGGTCTTTTTTGGAGCAGCCCCGCCCTGGCGCAGTCTGGGAATTTTTCTGATTTCAGCGTTACTTACGGCTTCTGGTATTGGGTTCATCTGGCCTATTCCTATCTGCTCATCCTGGCGGGGACAATTCTGGTTTTCAACAGCCTGCGTCAGCGCAAGGGACTGCACCGCAGCCAGGCGCTGGCCCTGATCCTTTCGGTGCTGGCTCCCTGGTTTGGGAATATCCTCTATTTTTCGGGCTTTAACCCGATTCCTTATCTCGACCTGACCCCCTTTGCCTTTACGATCACCGTTTTGCTGCTTACCTGGGCCATTCTTGGGTTTGGGCTAGTCAAATTGGCCCCGATTGCCCGCGGCCTGATTGTTGAAGAGATGAAAGACGGCATGATCGTGGTCGATACGCAGGGCCGGCTGGCGGATATCAACCCCGCTGCCGAGCGGCTGCTTGGGACGACCGCATCCCGGGCCGTTGGCCGGCCTCTGGCTGGGACGCTCGCCGCCTGGCCTGAGCTGGTTGAGCGTTATCGCAACGTGACCGATATTCTGGAAGAGATTCCGGTCGATCCTGGGCGCTGGTTCGAACTGCAGATCACTTCGCTCCACAACAAGCGCACAGAGACCATCGGGCGGGTGATTGTCTTGCGCGATATCACTGATCGCAAGGCAACCGAAAATTCTCTGTCGCTGGCCCTGCAACAGGCCAAAGACGCCAGCCGCCTGAAAAGTCATTTGCTTGCCAGGGTTAGCCACGAACTGCGCACGCCGCTCGGCGGCATCCTTGGCTTTGCCGAATTGCTGCAGCTGAACTCTTTCGGAGAGTTGAACCTGAAACAGGCCGAATTTGTCGAAGAAATTATCGAAAGCTCCGCTTACCTGGGCGGAATTATCAACGAATTGCTCGACCAGGCCCAACTCGACTCTGAAACGCTGGTTTTGCAAAACGCGCGTTTATCGGTCGAGCCGCTTTTCCAAAGATTGAAAGCCCATTTCTCTGGGCTGGCCGCCGCCAAAGGCCTCGCTTTCGACCTTCAGGTTGCGTCCGATTTCCCCAAAGCCCTCTACGCAGACGAAAAGCGCCTCGAACAGATTTTTACCAATCTGCTCGATAACGCCGTCAAATTTACCGATCAAGGCCGGGTCGATTTGAAGATTGGCCTGGCCGATTCTCGGCACTGGGCCTTTTCGGTGACGGATACAGGCCGCGGGGTGGAGCCAGAGTCCCGCGCCTATATTTTCGACGCCTTTCGGCAGGT